>JBAWWJ010000064.1:0-33807 GCA_037146815.1 Planctomycetota bacterium | reverse complement strand
TCAATCACAAGCAGGGACCTTCACTCACTGCTGATGGGGTGTGAACGGTTACGAATTGCGGTGAGTGCGGTGGATTCTTACTGCGCAAGTATGTCGAGATCATGCTCGACCACGACCGGCCCGCAAAAGACACGGTGTTCATCTGCGAACAATCAATCGACACGTTGTTTGTTCTGGATGATACCTCGCTCGAAATGATTGCCAATCAATTGCTGTTTGTCGCGTCCCGAAGAAACGCGCCAGTCCACAGTCGTGCCTGTGCGCTAAAGGCGTTTCAGAAGGTTTGGCTTGCGGACATTGCTGAAGAGGGAAAACTTCGTCCTCTGACCAGACGTGAAATGGAACTGTACGCCGAGTCGCTTTTCACGAGCGAAGACGAAATCGATCTACTGCGGGTAGGTGCATTCTGGGGAATGCCCGAAAGTCCAGTCGTAACGATTGAGGTTGGAAAAGCGGCGATTCGCATTCTTGCTGATGCCAACTCGCATTCCATGGCACTCAGGGAATGTGCGATGCGTGTACTTCCGAGAGTTCCAAACGAACTTGCCGAAGAGGCGGTTAAGGTTGCGATGAAAGTCGTACGGGATCGCGTTTTAATCAGCGATAGCCAAATCGAAATGGTGAGAGCCGCAGTCAAAACAATTAAAAATCACGCGAAAGACAGGATGATCGCCGATGCGATTGCTGCAGAAGTGGCGAAGGATGCTCGCATGATTAAGAGCAACAAGCAACGACGTGAGGAGTGACTCAGATGCTGCAAAGGGCCAACGGATGTTGCCCATGGTGGCTGTGAAACCGTGAGTAAGATATTCAGTTGTCCTGTTGTCGCAATGTGGAACATGCCACAAAGCTGGTGAAACAGGAACTGATTTGACACATCTTGATTGAAGGATCAAGACATGAGCGACGACAATATTCTGAGTTTTGCCAATCATCAGCGATCTGACGATGATGATCTGGTGTGCCAGGTGCGGTAAGAAAATTCTGGGAACAGTCGTACGGTGTCCCGAATGCGGCATTCATTTTCAGAGTGAAGCGAGATTCTTCCAGCACCCTTCTGACGTACAAAAACCGAGCAAGCCGTTTTGGGGCGTCGTCGTTGCGATTGTCCTGGTAGTCGTGTATCTCCTTTCCATGATTGTTCGGTAATGTCGTTGTCCTGCGTGGTCGCGGTTTTGCTTTCTCGCTGCTTCACGTAGAATGCTGTCGACGATTCTAACGTCTTTTCGCTGGACGCTTCACGGGTTGCCGAGGAACCACGTATGCTGCTGATTCGCTGTCTCATGTGTTTCGGGGTGATCGGGGCGGGTGTTGATCTGTTCGGCGACGATCGACCAGCGGATGCGACGGCCGCAGTGAATGTCGACAGCGGAAAAGATAAGTCGGTTGAGGAACTGACACCGTCCGTCCGAAAGTCTGTCGTCGTGATCACATTTCGCGGTCGCGATGGCGAGCGGCAGGGACTCGGCAGCGGCTTTATCATTGATTCCAATGGTCTGATCGCGACGAATCTGCACGTCATCGGTGAAGCCCGGCCAATCGCGATCGAGATGCAGGACGGCCGCAAATTTGATGTGACTGCCGTGGAAGCGACCGAGCGGTCACTGGACCTGGCTGTGCTCCGTGTCGATGCCAAAGATCTTCCGGCCTTGCCGCTGGGGAATTCAGACGAACTTGTCGATGGCCAGCCGATCATTGCGATCGGGAATCCCGTCGGGTTGGAGCGAAGCGTTGTCAGTGGCGTGTTATCTGGTCGACGTGAGATCGATGGACGATCGATGCTGCAATTGGCGATCCCGATTGAACGAGGCAACAGTGGTGGTCCGATCCTGGATTTGCGAGGCCGAGTCCACGGCGTGGTGACTCTGAAGTCGCTCAAAACAGAAAACCTTGGCTTCGCCATGCCGGTGAATGCCCTGAAACCGCTCCTCAAGAGTCCCAATCCGATTCCGATGAGTCGCTGGTTAACGATTGGAGTGCTCGACCCTGAGGAATGGACGGCTCTGCCCGGGGGTCGTTGGCGTCAGCGGGCAGGTCGTATTCTGGTCGATGGACGAGGAGGTGGCTTCGGGGGACGATCTCTTTGTCTGTCCACGATGGAAGCTCCCAAGCTCCCGTTTGAGATGGCGGTCGAAGTTAAGTTTGAACCTGGTGACGGTGCCGCTGGACTCGTCTTTCACGCCGATGGAGGCGACCGTCACTATGGATTTTATCCAAGTAACGGCAGCGTCCGCTTGAGCCGGTTCGACGGTCCAGATGTTTATGCCTGGAAGGTGCTGCAGGAAATTCGCTCGCCGTTTTTGAATAAAACCGGCTGGAACTGGCTCAAAGTTCGTGTCGAGAAGGAACGCCTGCAATGTTTTCTGAATGACGAACTGGTGATAGAACTGAAAGACACGGAGTACACCACCGGCCGGGTTGGGCTATGCAAGTTTCGACAGACGGAAGCGGAGTTCAAAGGATTTCACGTTGCTGAGTCGATCGCACGGACTCAGCCATCGGCGGAAATGATCGACCGGATTTCCAAAGTCGTTGCGGATCTCAAGGCCGACCGAGACCTGCCGTCGGCATCCGAGAAACTGCTGCCCGATGGCGAGGTTGGCGTGACTACGCTCGAAGAACTCGCAATCAAGCTGGAACAACAGGCGCAGCGTGTTCGCAAGCTGGCGACTGATCTGCAAACCAGGAAGACTTTGCAGGAGTTCAAGTCGACCCTGGAGAAGCGGGATCCTGGTATCGATCTGCTTTATGCGGCGCTGTTGATCTCACGGTTGGATAACCCGGAACTCGACCTGAAAGCGTACGTCGGTGAAGTCGAACGCCATGCACGTCGGGCGATGTCCAAATTACCGAAGGACGCGACTGAAGCAGACCGTTTTGCGGCTTTGAACCGCTACTTGTTCGAAGAGCAGGGATTTCATGGTAGTCGGACCGATTACGACAATCGTTCGAACAGCTACTTGAACGAAGTTCTGGATGACCGCGAAGGATTGCCCATCACGCTTTCCGTCGTCTACATCGAGATTGCCAGGCGAATGGGGTTGAATGTTGTCGGGGTGGGAATGCCACGACATTTCCTCGTTCGATTCGAACCGCGCGAAGGTGACTCGCAATTGGTCGATGTGTTTGAACGAGGAAAACTGCTGACCAAAGCGAATGCCCGTGAACTCTATGAATCACTCAGCGACCGTCCTTGGGAAAACTCATTTCTTGATGTGACATCTTCCACTGCGATCCTGGAGCGGATGCTTGAAAACCTGACGGGATCGGCGGTCGATTCGCAGGATACTGAGCGGTTGCTTCGCTATGTCGAAGCGTTCCTGGTCATTAAACCGGATGCGAGTCGGCAGAGGTATTACCGGGCGATGCTCTGCTATCAGACTCAGCGCTGGGCACAGGCAAAAAGCGATGTGGAATGGCTTCGCAAGAATGATCCGAACCTGAGCGAAGAGGAACTCGACAAGATGCTGCAGGCGATCGAACGCGATTCGCAGAAGTAGTCGAAGGTTTCGCCGCGTTTTGCCATTATTCCGCTGAGTGGCGTGTTTTCACGTGACCTCAAAGATTCATCGTCCAGTCAATTCTGAATTCTTATGAATTCAGCTACAACACGGGAATGAGCGTCAACCTCGACGCAGTCACTGATGAAACGATTTTGTCGCACCCAGGTTCCAACGAGTTTCCATGCCAGCCAATCTCCCTCCGCAATACCAGAAGGCCGAAGAAGAATATCGAAAAGCCCAGACTGCCGCTGAACGTTTCGAAATCCTCGAACGGATGCTTGTGCTGATCCCGAAGCATAAGGGGACTGAGAAGCTGCAAGCGGATCTGAAGACGAAGCTCAAGGAGACAAAAGGAGATATTCAAACCGAAAAGACCGCTCCTAAGGGGGGCAAGGTCTATCGGTTCCCACGTCAGGGGGCTGCACAGGTGATTCTGATTGGCGGCCCGAATGGGGGGAAAAGCCGAATTCTCAAGGACCTGACCAAGGCGGAACCGGAAGTGGCAGATTACCCGTTCACCACGCGCGAACCGATGCCGGGAATGATGGCGTTCGAAGATGTGACGGTTCAACTCATCGATACTCCGCCGATTACCGACAGTCTGTTTGAGCCGTATCTGGTCAATTTCGTTCGATCGGCGGATCTGGTCATCCTGGCATTTGATGGAACCTCCGACGATGCTCCCGAAGCAACCGCGACGGTCATTGATCAATTCCGTCAACGGGCGACCATTCTTTCGACCGCGACGGGTTTTGATGAGGATGACTTCTCGAAACTTTGCGTCAAGACGCTGTTCGTCGTGACCCGAGGCAGTGATCCCGGAGTTCAGGATCGTCTCGATTTTCTGCGCGAGATGGTTCCAACACCGTTTGCGACGGTGAAAGTCGATCTGGACAAGGCCGACGAACGGGATCAACTACGAAAAACGATCTTCGACGCCTTGGGGTTGATTCGTCTGTATACAAAGGCACCGGGAAAGCCTGCTGATTATACGTCGCCATACACGATTCCGGTGGGAGGGACCGTTGAAGACCTTGCTGGTAAAGTTCATCGCGATCTGGCAGAAAAGCTGAAATTCGCCAAGGTCTGGGGAACGAGTGCTGCTGACGGCCAGAGCGTCGGGCGGGACCACGTTCTGGCAGACAAGGATCTGGTCGAGTTGCATTCCTGACGGGAACTAAAGTCTTGACCGATTCGCCGCAACTTCGAAAGACACTCGGACCGCTGACATTGTGGGGGCTGGGAGTCGGCTACGTCATCTCGGGCGAGTATTTCGGTTGGAATCTGGGTTTGCCCGCTGGCGGTTCCGTGGGGTTGCTTCTGGCATTCCTGCTCGTGACCACGATGTATGTGACGTTTGTCTTCAGTTATGCCGAACTGGCGTGTGCCATACCGCGCGCGGGTGGCGGGTTTGTGTATGGGATTCGAGGGCTGGGCCGCTTTGGTGGATATCTGACGGGTGTGGCTCAAGTGATGGAGTTTGTGTTTGCACCTCCTGCAATTGCGATGGCCGTCGGGGCCAACCTGCAGATCTGGTTTCCCGAAGTTGATCCGCGCTGGGTGGCAATCGCCTGCTACTTCTTGTTCACACTGCTGAATATCTGGGGCGTCCAGCAGGCGGCAACGTTTGAACTGGTGGTGGCAATCCTGGCAGTGGGAGAAATCCTGCTTTTCGCCTCCCTGGTGGGACCGCACGCCAGCCTGGCGAATTTCACAGCGAATCCCTGGCCGCACGGATGGCAAGGTTGTTTCGCGGCGCTTCCGTTCGCGGTCTGGTTTTATCTGGCTATTGAGGGAGTCGCCAATGTCGCAGAGGAAGCTCGTAATCCCCAGCGTGATATTGCAATTGGATTCGGCTCGGCACTTTTCACGCTGGTTGTGCTTTCCAGTACGGTGATGGTCTGCGCTGTCGGAGTCGGGGGCTGGGAGAGGGTGGTTTATTCGTCACGGGATGTGAGTCTGAGTTCTGCGGGCGACGTTGTGATTGCACCGGGCGCAGTGATGTCGGACAGCCCATTGCCATTGGCTTTGACGCAGGTGCTGACAAAGGATCACGCGATGTCACATCTGCTGATCGGCATTGGCGGGCTGGGACTGATTGCTTCGCTGAACGGTATCATCCTGATTGCGGGACGCGCCATCTTTGAGATGGGTCGAGTTGGATTCCTGCCAGGCTTTCTGGGGATCGCTTCAACTCGAACACGAACGCCGGTCGGGGCACTGCTGGCAAACTTCGGGATCGGCGTCGCAGCAATCCTGCTGGCAGATACCGGTCGATTGATCACGCTGGCGGCCTTGGGAGCAGTGACGCTGTACCCGCTTTGCATGCAGACTTTGATCAACCTGCGAAAATCCGAGCCCGATTTGCATCGACCATTTCGGACTCCGTGCTATCCCTACTTTCCACGCTGTGCGCAAATTCTGTCGTTGTTTGTTCTGGGAACCATGCTGTGCGTCAATTTCGATATCAACGCCCCCGCCACATCTGTCACCGTCTGGTATGCGGTGGTACTGCTGATTGCCTTCGTCTATTACGGACTTGTGCTTCGCCAGGCGACAGGTATTCGATAGTGCTTCCTGGTTGCATCGCAGCAAAACCCGGATCATGAGTCTCGCGACAAACGCATCCCGGCGGTTGCTCGTGTTTCTGGAATAAAGAAGAGATTTGGACCACTGATGGCCGCTGATTCACGCTGATCCCGAACACGAGGAAGAAAGCACCCCGCACGCATCGAACCAGCATGATGGCAAAGCCGTTTCTCCCTCTCTGTCTGATCAGTGGATATCCGCGGAGATGAGTGTTCCTGACTTCCTCATGGCTTCTGACGATCGCCAGTCCCCTTCCAGAATGGGGCTCGCGATCGAGTGCGTGTCTGGTAGGTCTTTAAATAGCGGACATAGTCAGGATCCATTTCACGAGCCAAGCCGTCCTGATGGGCATAAACCGTCATCGCCTGGAATGGCAATGGTTCCGAAGTCTCGCCGTAAACGGTGTTGGGATCGCAGTCCTTGTCCCATCCGACGTTGTAGATCACAAAGTCTCGTACCCAGCCCTCACGGAGCGGTTCCGATGGGACTGTGAATGCCAGTTGGACTTCATCTCCGGGATGAATGACAACCAGATGGTCATCCCGCTTTGTCAGCAGGGGCAGAACATCTCCAAATCGAGTAAAGGCTCCTGAAATCGGCGGCCACATATCCCCGGGAATCAGACGGTCGTAGAAAAACTGGTCTGGACCGTTCCCTGATGCTGGCCATTCCCGGTACGAGACTCCGCCGCGGTCAATCAGGTCGGCCTTGGCCAGCTTCAATTCTGTCTGACGAAATTCAACCGGCGAATCGTCGACCGTGAAGAATGCGGCATCCCAATAGAATTCCATCGTTGTGACGATCCGCAGGCGATGATCCGTTGAGCCGGGTGCGAAGACATCTGAAATATCGACCGCGATCGTCTTCGTCTTTCCGCCAGGGAAACCCATGAAGGGACGCACTTCCTGCCATTTTCCCTGCGAATCGACAGCATGCAGGGCTGGCGGGCGTGGCTGTGCCAGATCGGGGTTCTGGGAATGCTGGACTCGTAACGATGTGCTGCCGGGATAGACCCACCCAGTCAGATACAGCATGACTCGCGGGAGCGTTTTTCCGTTGTCGTTGGATTCCCAGTCTCCCAGGTCGAGTTCCAGGTAGTGCTCCTCGGTCAGTCCCTGTGCCAGCTTGTTCTCGAACGTCTTCGTAAACTGACCATCCTGCGTTTTGACTTGATCCAGCAGATCGCGTCCCCGACTGTCGCTGGCCGCAACAGGGACTCGCGGGCGAGAAACGGTATGGATCTTATGTTCCGCCAGAGATGCGGGCCCAACCTTTTCATTCGTGAAAACATCAGTTCCTTTGGGATGATCGACAGCGAACAGGCGAATCTCGTCGAAGTATTCGACTTCCCACAACTCGGCGGTCACTCGTAACTGATACTGCCCCTCTTTTGGACGCAGTTTATTTCCATCAATCTTGAGGTATTCCCATTCGCGCCAAGGAGCAATGACATTCTCGGCAAACTTCAGTCCCAGAGGAGCGTTCCATAGCAGGTCTGTGCAGAATGCGAACTTTTCCCCGTCCCACGTGTAGAGGTAAGGACACGACCCCGCCAGCTTCTGCTCTTCGCAGACCAGATGGTTTGGATTCGGCGAGACAACATTTTGCGGCATTCCATTCGTCCAGAGGATTCGAATGGCGTCTGTTCTTTTCTGAGGGCCCAATCCGAAATGTGTGATGGCCCCCTGGACGATCTGAGCCTGGTAACGGGCGCCGGCGCGAACTTCGATCATGGAACCGATTCCATGATGATTGACACGGCGGCTGTAGTTCTGCTCATTCGGCTTGATTTGAACGGCAGACAAAGCCACGTCGAGCCAGCCATTGGCGTTTCCTCCGTCGTTCGATTGCCAGCGGACACCATCAGCGGTGGCAAGAATCAAATCTTCGTCACCATCGCGATCAACGTCTGTGACCGCTGCCGTGAGTATTCCGGTAAGGTCTCCGGCGGATGCAGGTGTCAGCAGGGAATAAGTTCCATCAGATTTGCCACGGTAAATTCCTGCAACCGGTTTCTCGAGTACCACCAGATCGCGAATCCCATCATTGTCGTAGTCGAGCGAAATCGCCCTCTCTGCAGGACTTTCATTGATCTTGACGAGCCGACTGGCAGAAACCAATCCTGCAACCGTGGTCTCGGTTACGACAATATTCACTCCGCTGGGACCGGCTGCGATCACACTCCAGCTTGGATTGCGACCAATCTGCTCCACTCGCAACCACTGCGAATTCTTTAATGCGGCGAAATCTCCGTCAAGAATGCGCCAGCGAAAGCGGCCATGACGCACGTTTTCAAGAATTCCCAGGCCTTCCATCCCCGAGACGAGAATGTCCTGGTCACTATCACGATCCCAATCCACAACGACTGCAGTGATCGGACCAAATGTTGCTGGCGGAAGTTTTGTGCGATCCGTGATCTCCTCAAAACTCCAGTTCCCGCGATTGGACCAAAGCTGGATTCCATTCGCAGTCATTGTAAGCATGTCGATGTCACCATCGAGATCCAGATCCACTGGGACGACCGACTTCAACTGGCGCAGCCCGTCCATCGCCTCACCGAGCGGCTTAATGATGAATTCGCGGGGTCCGGCTGCTGCATCTGCTGCAGGACGGTTTTCAAAGGCTTTGAGTCCACCATTGCCGAAAATCAGGATATCGAGATCGGCAACGGCACAGCCATTCCCCTTCAACTTCAAATCGGCATCGTCGTCGAGATCGACAGTCAGCAGTCGTTCGAAGCCTTCCTCAATATCCATCGTCTTGACCACTGCGGGGGGTTCTTCGGATGGTGCGAGCGGGAATGAAAACGTTAGCTTAGTCCCCGCCAGCGAAACTCCATCGGCCGTCCCATTGAGATCAAAGTCACCGACGGCTACTTCGGTAGAATGCGGAGCGAGCGACAAATTTTGCTTGTCACTGCTGGTGAATTTGACCGGAATCGGACTTAAGTCTTGACCCGCAACACTCTCGGCCGACGCGTAGAACTTCGAACCAAAATCGAGCAGCACATATTCGAGGGAATTCAACCGAACGTAGCGTTCGTCGCGTGCCGCCTCGGCCACGATGACGTTGCGAATGACCATGGCCGTACTGTTGGCGGCGGGCCACTGACCAGCCGCAGCGACAGTCGTCAATTTGTCCAGCATCTGAACAATATCAACGCGACTGCTCGTTTTGATCACGGCAGCGAACGGAAGCAACGACTCTTTTGCCTTGGCGACAGTTTCTGCCAGGCCGGGATCTTTCATCTGGGCCTGCAACGGAAGCCAGTCCTTCAGCACGAACAGATTGTCCCCTTCCAGTTCGTAGACTTTGCGAAGAGCTTCCGCAGTCTCAGGGGCAACCGGGTCTCCTGGCGAAATCGGCTTGAGCAGGAACAGGTCGTACCATGCTGGTGCCGACTTCGGAGCCATTTCCGTCGCCCGCTTCAAGGCCATTGCAGCTTTTTCGAGTTCGCCGGCTTTCACTGAGATTCGTGCAGAGAGCACCAGTGGAATGTGCGAAGCTGGCTCCAGTTGGGCGGATGATTCTGCTGCTTTAAGCGATTTGGTAAGAGCAGTCGTAAATTGTTCCGGGTATCGTTTGGCGTCGATTTTTTCCATGGCTAATTCGCGGCAGATCCTGAGGTTACGGGGGCCGAACGGGTCATCAGGGACCTGTCGGATGATCTCAAGCAATACCTTTTCTGCCTGTTCGAATTGATGGTTCTCCAAGTAGCCGATCGCAATATCTCGTTGCGACAGCAAAGCGGCAACCGCCTCCGCCGACAACTTCGGTGGACCGTTTTTGGTTTTGTCACGTCCCGCTGGTCCGTGATCTCGCAAGTAGATGAACATTGCGATCAGCACGACAGCGGCGATGGCGATCAGGGTTGCCGGGAGAACCCACAGGACACGCGGTGTTGGAGTCGACGGGGGCGATGGCGGCAAAGGTGTCGACGAGTCGTCCATGGAATCCGGCCCTGATTCAGAGAATTGATAATCTTACGAAGTGCTATGAGCGATTCAGTCCGTAGCGGAAATCTGGTTGAGTTGAATGGGCCAAGGCGAGACACCAGATATTGTCGTTGCAAGGTACGCGCTGTAGCCCAATCACCGTCGAGAAAAACTTGTGGGGTCAATGGAAAACCGACTGCGTTCCGTTATTGCAGCAGACTTCGCTTCAACACGTCCTGTGCTTGCGTGAAATACGGTTGCCAGACGATTTCGGGACTTCGATTTTTCAAACAGTCACGGACCTTCTGCAAGGTGTTCCGAGCCATATGAGGACACCGGTTGCAGGCACAGGTTTCTCCTGTGGATGTCATGATCCCTGGAACCGGAATATATTCGTGCTGCGGAGCGATCTTCATCAGGGGATGGATCATGTTGGCTTCGGTCGCGACCAGAAACGTCTTTCGTTCTGGAATCGAGGCGACGTACTTGCGCATCTTTTCAGTTCCACCAATGACGTCGGCGATCTCCAGAATGTTGGCAGGACATTCCGGGTGCGCCATCACCAGCGACCCAGGGTGATTTCGCTTGGCTCGCAACAGATCCTGAATACTGAAGACTTCGTGAACCATGCATGATCCTGGCCACAAGATCATGGGGCGGCCCGTGACGGAACTCAAGTACCGCCCCAGGTGCTGATCGGGAACGAAGAGGATTTCCTTGTCTGCGGGAACCCGGTCGATAATCTCACGAGCATTCCCGCTCGTCACAATCCAGTCGCAGAGTGATTTGACCGCAGCCGACGTGTTAATATACGCGACCGTCTGGAAGTCGTGGCCCTGGTCTCGCAGTTCCGCCTGATAGGCTGCCAGACGATCGGCGGGACAGCTTTCCGCCAGCGAACAACCCGCCTGAAGATCCGGCATCAGCACGATCTTTTCAGGACTCAGGATTTTGGCCGATTCCCCCATGAAATGGACGCCGCAGAAGACAATCGTCGAATTTGTGATCCGTGTGGCGTCGCGAGCCAGTTTCAGGCTATCACCGGTAAAATCGGCGATATCCTGTAAGTCGCCACCCACGTAGAAGTGAGCCAGGATTGCAGCGTCCTGCTGTTTCTTCAAAACCTCAATCTCATCCATCAGATCCAACGGATCTTCTTCGATTTCCGTAGGAGTGAAAGGGGAGAGCACGGGAAGTTGCATGATACTTTTGTCCAAAAAGTCGGATGTCTAACCAAAACTCTGTCGTCTCCCTTCCATTTTCGCGAGGGACGCTCAGAATGCAACGGGGTCGGTGATCCGGTTTTCGCCGAATCCCGATCCCAACGATCAACCTTTAGCGATCTGACCGTCAAAAACTGCGGATGAATTGTGGAATTCCTGCCAGAATTGACGATGTCGAACGGCAAAATCCATCCCGAAGGGAACCCATGACTGCGGCCAATCCCCTGCGAATCCTGATCATCGGCGCTCACCCGGACGACTGTGAAATCAAAGCGGGAGGGATCACCGCGATGTACAGGGCGGCCGGACATCACGTCAAATTCGTCAGCGTCACCAATGGGGAGGCCGGTCACCAGCGATTGCAACCGGCGGAATTGGCAGCAACGCGTAGGGCGGAAGCTCAGGCGGTTGCCAATCTGATGGGGATCGAATACGAAATCCTTGGCAATCGCGATGGTCGATTGCTCCCAACTCTCGAAGCCCGTTTTGAATTGATCGGACTGATCCGCCGTTACAAACCTGATCTCATCCTGACGCATCGGCCGAACGACTATCACCCCGATCACCGGGCCACGTCAACACTGGTTTGTGATGCTGCCTACATGGTCATCGTCCCACATATTGTCCCCGAGGTCCCTGCTCTGCGAGTCAACCCTGTCATAGCCTACCTGTCAGATCATTTTCAGCGACCGGCTCCCTTCGCGCCGACAATTGTCGTTGACGTTGAACCGGTGCTGGAATCGATCCTGGATCAGATGGAGTGCCATCGTTGCCAGTTCTACGACTGGCTCCCCTACACACTCTGTCAGGAAAAGGATTTTCCCACCGATCCCGTCAAACAGCGCGCATATCTGCGAGAATTCTACGCCAACTTTAATGGGCCTCTCGCAGACCGCTATCGAGAACTTGTCGTGAAGACGTATGGCGAAGAATGCGGACGAAAGATCCGATACATTGAAGCCTTCGAACCCTGTGAATACGGCTCACCGCTGACCGATGCCAACAAGAAACGCCTGTTCCCAATGCTGCCGTGACGCATCGTATCCGACGGTGAAAGCAACGCCGAACTTCAAACTCCCGTGATATCAAGAAGTGCCCCATGCCGATTTCGCTCGACTCATTACTCGATTCTTCGGATTCCACCCTGTGGGAAGTCATTACGAAGGGAGACGGTCCACCAGGGGAATTGCCGTTGACGGAAGAGTTGTTGCTGAATGCTCCCAGCGGTGACTTGTTTGGGCTGACTCAAAACGCAGGGATGGGCTGGAACCCGACTCAACTATTGCGCAAACAGTTCCTGATTCTCAGCACTCAAGGGGGGATTCGCGGAGAAGATGGCAAGCCGATCGCTCTCGGATACCACACGGGTCACTATGAAGTCGGTTTGCTGATGCGAGCGGCCGCGGAAGAACTCGATCGGCAGAATTCCCTGCCGTTTGCCGGCTATGTCAGTGACCCCTGTGATGGTCGAACGCAGGGAACCATCGGCATGATGGACAGCCTCGCATATCGCAACGATGCGGCTGTCGTGTTGAAACGTCTGATTCGCTCGTTGCCTACGCGACGCGGTGTGATTGGAGTCGCCACGTGCGACAAAGGACTCCCTGCGATGATGATGGCACTCGCGTCCCAGCGCGACCTGCCGTGTGTCATTGTTCCCGGCGGAGTCACGCTTCCCCCGGCCACGGGTGAGGATGCCGGCAAGGTTCAAACGATCGGTGCTCGCTTCGCGCACGGTGAAATCACTTTGGAAGAAGCTGCCGAAGCGGGTTGTCGCGCCTGCGGTTCACCGGGAGGAGGCTGTCAGTTCCTGGGAACAGCCGCAACCTCACAAGTAATTGCCGAGGCTCTCGGGATGGCCTTGCCGCATACGGCCCTTGCTCCGTCCGGGCAGCCGATCTGGCTGGATGCCGCTCGCCGTTCGGCACGTGCCGTCGTCGAACTGGAGCGATTGGGCAAGTCGATGAAGGATGTGTTGACCCCGGACGCTCTGCACAACGCGATGGTGATTCATGCGGCGTGCGGTGGGTCTACAAACTTGCTGCTGCATATTCCCGCGATCGCCTTTGAAGCGGGGCTGACACGTCCCAACGTCGACGACTGGAGCCGGATCAATCGCCAGGTTCCTCGGCTGGTGGACTGTCTTCCCAATGGTCCGATCGGGCATCCCACAGTTCGATTTTTCCTGGCCGGGGGTGTCCCGGAATTGATGCTCCATCTGCGAACGCTGGGAATGTTGAAGCTGGATGCCTTGACCGTCTCGGGTCGCAAATTGGGGGATGTCCTGGAATGGTGGGAGCGATCTGAACGGCGTGTTCGCTTGCGAGAACTTCTGGTGGCTCGCGATGGTGTCGATCCCGATACGGTGGTGATGTCACCTGAGGCTGCAAAAGAACGCGGGCTGACGAGCACTGTGACATTTCCTGTCGGGAACATTGCCCCCGAAGGTTCGGTCATCAAGAGTACCGCGATCGACAAGACCGTTGTCGATCCCGATGGGGTCTATCGCAAGCTCGGTCCCGCGCGTGTCTTTACGTCCGAACGAGCGGCCATCGCCGCAGTGAAGGGACGTACAGACAAACCGATTCAGGAAGGGGACGTGATTGTTTTGATGTGCCGTGGCCCTCTCGGTTGCGGAATGGAAGAGACCTATCAGATCACGTCTGCTCTGCGATATCTGCCATTCGGAAAGCACGTCGCTTTGATCACGGACGCTCGATTCTCGGGAGTTTCGACAGGCGCGTGCATCGGTCATATTGGCCCAGAAGCACTGGATGGTGGTCCGATTGGCAAGCTGAAGGATGGCGACCTGATCCAGATTGAAATTGATACTCGAAATCTGACAGGGACCTTGAACTTTGTGGGAACGCCTGAGGATCGCCTGACTCCCGAAGCGGGTGCCGCGATCCTCGCCGGGCGAACGCCGGCACAACCCCTGCATTGCGATCCGAACCTACCTCCAGAAACTCGGCTGTGGGCACTGCTGCAGCGAGCTGGCGGCGGAACGTGGGCGGGATGTGTTTACGATGTGGACAAGATCGCGGCAGCGATGAGTGGTGGCCCGAACCAATAGAAATTGCTTGTCCTGCCTGCGAATCAGAAGTTGAAGACGACGGTGATCGAGTTTAATCGTGACTAAACGAGTGGCGTCCGATCAATTCGCAGAGCGCTGTGTTCGACAATTCGCACCGTCACCGTGCCAACGTTGCTAACTTCTACTCTCCATCGTCGAACTGATGGCGAGCGCGGTCTCACTGTGATCGAGATGTTGGGCGACGTTCAATTACCCGCGGAAGCGTCTTCGCCACCGACTGTTAGGTAACGAGACAACAAACGACAGCGTCTCAACCATAGGATGGCTGATAATCATTCAGCCAGTTGGCCAAAAGTCGCCACCAGTGGAATGCAACCATTCCACTAAAGACGCCCTCGACATCAAAGGTCGGTGTTCTCACGATCCATATCGTTCGAGATCTTGGGAATGACGAAGTTTTTCTCTGGATTTTGAGGAATGCATGGGTTTGGCATGATCAGTGCGAGATGGAATGACTGATCTGAAGACAAGACTCGTTCAGGTCCAAATCTGAATCCTTCATGCGAAAGCTACCATCCTCATGGATACACGTCCGGTCGCCCAACTCCTGTCTCGTTTCTGGTGGATAATCCTGTTGCGCGGGGTGTTTGCAGTTCTGTTTGGGATCGTTGCCTTCGCATGGCCTTCGCTGACTCTTGTCTCGTTAACATTGCTGTTTGCCATGTACGTCTTCGCGGACGGCGTATTTGAAATCCTGCATGCAATTGGGCACCGCAAGGAAATCGAGAATTGGGGAATGCTGTTACTTGAAGGTACGTTCAGCATTCTGTTCGGTCTGATCGCATTTGGGGCCCCGGAACTGACGACTGCCATCGGTACTATCATCGTGGCGTTCTATATTGCGACCTGGTCGATTGTTACGGGAGCGATGCGAATTTCGATGGCCGTGCGACTGCGAAAGGAAATTGACGGGGAATGGCTGCTGGGTTTCAGCGGAGTAGTGTCGATTCTTCTGGGGTTGGTTGTCCTGGTCCGTCCCGCAATTGGGGCGTTGGGATTGCTCTACTTCGTTGCTGCGATGGCCGTGGTACTTGGAATGACTCTGATCGCGTTCGCGATCAAGGTTCGCATGTTTGCCATTCGAGTCCGGCAGGCAGCTCAATCCATTCGAGAATGATGGGCGAACGCACGGGTTTACAACCAGTCGATTGCATCAAATGAGCTCAGTTAAAAGTCGGGTACCTGCCCTGAATCAAATCACAATCGAAAGCACTTTAAGGAACAAATCATGGCGAAAACGGGCGAATTAGCGGCGGCCACTCACCTGTTGGTTGTCATCGACCACCAAGAAGCAAACGTCTACCGGACTGAGGTTAGCGGGGCTGTTCCCGTACGGATTGTCCCGTTCGACCCGGACGGCCGTGGTCGGCATCTGCATTCTGCTCAAGAATGGACGGACGGCAAGCGACTGCCGGAACGCAAGAGCTTTTACGAAGCTGTCGCCAAGACGTTGCGGGGAGCCGATCAGATACTGCTGTTCGGAAGCGGCACGGGTCGCAGCAGTGCCATGGAAATGTTGCTCGCCGACCTGAAGTCCCATCACCCTGGCGTGGCCGGAAAGGTTATCGGTTCAGTCGTCATAGACGCTCATCACACGACCGAAGGGAAGCTGCTGGCGAAGGCTCGCGAGTTCTATGACACATTCAATCATCAGTGATCTGACGAGCGAGTCTTGAGCGGTATTCGTAACGGGTGACTGTGAACGAGCACGACGGAATCCCGCACTAATCTGGGTGCAGGACAACGCTGCTGACTATCCTGTTGGTGATGAATCCGCAAGAATTCAGGAAGTCAGCAATTCAGTTGTATGCCACCGGGGAAAACCATGAAGCCAACAGGACATGCAACAGAAAGTCTGCGGGTTTCACGTCCAGAGTCACTGAAAAGTCTGCCCGAAGTTGTCGTCTACGAAAACCACGATTACGGCGGTCACCACAAACGAACCAACCTCAACATGCAAGCCGTCGGAAGCGATCTGAACGACAAAATCTCTTCCATCATTGTGGTACAGGGAAAGTGGCGGTTCTATCGAGATCCCAACTTCCTGGGAGACTACTGGGATCTGGACGTCGGTTACTACCCCAGCATCGGAGTCGCCACCGATGTGATCTCCTCATTTCAGTGCATCGAATACGCTTGTTGACAGTCTACGAAGCGACGAGCTGGAATCATTCACCCTTGCGATGCATTTCATGAGTGTTGTCGCTCGCGAGTACGGCGACGCCTAAATTCGCTTCGCTTCGAGGGGAGTCTGGCTGTCGTCAGTCTCTCTAATAAAAATCGCTTTCTGGTCTAGACAACGGGGTCCACTTCAACCACGCCATTTCTGGGAAAATCCTTGGCTGAAAATCAGTGGCGCAACGATTTCTTCGTCGGACTTTTCGTGCCAATGGCTATGAAAGGTTAAACGACCGTCGATTCCCTACAGGCAAACGGGCCGAGGACGACGAACGAGGGGTCTCGATGCGCCTGAAATTGTCTCAATTGCCGTTATGGACCACGTTGTTGGCCGTTTTGACGGTATTGATTGTCATCGACCGTCTTTTCGCCGCGTTCATCTTTGTGCCGCTGGCGGAATGGACTCAGGGTGCCATCGCGCTTGACGTGACGGACCCGCAGTTATTCGACTTTGATGCGCTGTCCGGCATCTGGATGGCCTTGATCGCACTCGCACTGGGGACGTTGCTGCTGGTGATTTCGATCGCTTCGCAAAGCATTCCGAGGTTGATTGACCTGTACTTGGGAAATCGTCTCAGCCTGCTTTACATCTGGTTCCTGGTTCTGGGGACTGCTCATTCGCTGCTGGTCATGCAAACTGCGTCGGTTCCCGCAGGTCATTCGATCAAAGTCTGTAACCTGCTGGTCCTGTTGCCGCTCGGCCTGCTGATGGTGTTTCCCTATACCTGTCATGTGCTGAAGCAGAGCAAACCCGATCACATCATCAACCAGATTTACCAGCAGATACAGGGGGCCTTCGGCGAACTGGTAACGATTGGCCGGCAATCGGGGAATGACCATCAGCGATCGATCGCTCGGCTGCAGGGAACGATTCTGGAATCATTCAACCAGCTTGATGATGTTCTATCGTACATTACGTTCAAAGGGCCCCGGGCTGAGATTATTTCGTTGCTGGGCCAGGCATTGCGGGAATACATTCGAATCAAACCAATGATCCCGGCGTCATTTTTTCAGATGACGCCAGCCGCCCGCGCCGACATCTCATTCATGACGATCGCAGATCCGAACACCACGGTCGTTCAGACGCAAACATTAATCGAACAGAAGATCATGCGTCTTTTGCGTAATGCCTACGCGCAAACGATCGCATCGTCCGACTATGACCTCGCTTCCCTCTGCATGAAGGAATTGCAGGAAACCTGCCGCGTCATCATCCAGAACGCGACTTTAGAGCCACCGTCTTCAGCGATTTCAGCGTCAGCACCGATGAATACTGCCGCGACACTCGATTTCTTTCTCGTCTGGTTCAACACGTTCCTTCGCGTTGCCATCAAGGATGCCGAGAAGGTGTGCGACATCCGAAACCTGTTCAACTTGCTGTTTTATTACGGGCAACTGGCCGACTGCCTGGTTGCGACTCAGCGGATGGACACACTGCGCACGGTGTTTCGATATTTGCGGATTTACGGAGAGGAGCTTTACAATAAAAGCCGACGTGATCGCTTTCTCGAATTTGCCGTCGATGTTGTGGCGGCCGAGATGAGTAAGGTGCTGCGACAGATCCACGTCGATTGCTGGCCGATACCCGTTCAGATTGAACTGCTGAAGGTCTTGATGTCGGTTGATCGGCAACACGGATTGCGAGGCAGCGATGAAGACCCGCAGGCGGCGATCAGCCTGGGAGTCCGGCTGATTCAGATGGGGCTGGCGCTGTATTATCTCGATCACGGATTCGATGAAGCCGTCGCGCTGATTCTCGAAGACCTTAAGCAAGACTACACGGCGCTGGGACGCGAACGGTACCGAAAGGTGTTTGAAGTTATCATGTTCCGACTGCGAGTCACGAACCGAGAGTTCTGGGAAGATACCGACCGCGGCAATGAAAGTCTGTACTTCGCACCGCAGAAGCATCGCCTGGACGACCTGCGTCAACGAATCGAAGAACAGTTTGGTTTGATTACTTGATAATCGACGAGTGCCACTCCCGCAGTGCCCCGCGGGCATAGTCGTAGCAGTTCGCTTCGACTTCACGAATCACCTTCAGGGTGCGGATGTCGAACATGCCATATTGAGTTACCGGCGGTTGCAACATCAGAAGTTGTCCGTTGGTCTTTAGTGATCTGGCCCGATTGGCGCTCGTCAGCGTACAGCAACGTGAAATTGTCCCCATCATCGCTGGCAGCGAGGCTTGTTTGCGAGGGGTAAACAAACGATGGGCCAGGATCTTCCAGCCAGATAATTCCAGCCCATATGGCATCAGGTTGGAGTAATCGTCACCCCCGCCGCCAATATCGACGGCAATGATTTTTCCGTTCAGACAATGCGATCGCAAAAGATCGACAGGAAGGTTGTTGACGACTCCACCATCGACCAGAACTCGATCTCCGTCAATGACGGGGGGCCAGGCCCCCGGCAGCGAAGCGCTTGCACGGGTCGCGACACGGATCAATCCGTGGCGGTAGACGTATTCCGTTCCTGTGACCATGTCCGCCGAAACGATTCCGAACGGAACGAACTGATCTTCGATCAATGCATCACCAAACCAGTCTTCCATCAGCCGACTCGGATGCCGTCCACTCATGATCGACACGATCGGCGGGCCCATTGAAAGAAAGTGGCCAAGCGTACGAGTCAACAAGCGATCGCAGTTCTTAAGCATCGCTGGGACTGAAGTCTCCATACCGACCAACGCCGCAATTGCTGCACCGGCACTTGTTCCATAGACCACATCAATGGGAATTCCAGCCTCGCGAATTGCCCGCAGGACTCCAACATGAGCCACTCCGCATGAACCGCCACCGCTCAATGCAATTCCAGACGCTCGTTGGGTCAACAGTCGCGCCAGTCGGTCAGAATCTTCAGTGTTTCCTGAGCGAAGATGATGATGAGCCCGCAGCACGCGAGGTTGTAGCCACCGGATTGTTCCCTGTCCCGATTTTGCTTCCGCAGGATGCAGCAGAACGAGTTGACGAGGCGTTTGCGCGACGGAACTGGCGGGATCGAATACGGTTTGTTCCAGCTCAGTTAACTCGGGGCGCCCCTCGGCGTCAGCTAGCAACAGGATCTGATCCGCCTGGCGAAGACAGCGCTGCGTCCACGGGGTGTTCGTCTCTTCACACACGTAGATGATAAATTCAGAGGAGAGTTCCTGCCGATGCAACCATTCGACAATCATTGCCTCACCGGACTCGCCCCGCTGCAGGCGGGCGGAACCGAAACCAAATCGACGGTCGACTGCGGTAGCGTCGATGACGCAGCAGCGTCCCAATTGAGCAAGTGACGACTCCAATTGCAGAACGAAATCAGCGAGTTGTTTTCCGCGAAAGAGTGGCTGTACCGTGAAACATACAGCTTGGGCTACGGTTCCCACTCGCCGTTGTCCGCTAAGCCTGTCGACGACGACCCGAGCCAGGTTGATCGTCCATTCTGGCCGTGCATGCGACAGCCGCTTCCATGTGGCAAGCGGCAATTTTGCGACCGTGGAGTCGCGCAAAGCACTGACGGTTGCGGTGCGAGGTTCCTCGGTCAGCAATGAGATTTCACCGATGACCTCCCCTCGTCCCATCGCCCCCACGACGCGGTCCCCGCTCGCCCCGGACACGACGGCCTGCAGTCGTCCGTTGACGACGATGAACAAACCATCCGACGGCGTTCCCTGCTGAAACAGCACATCGCGTGCAGACAAGTCGACGATCTCCATGCCACTCAGCAAGGTTCTCAGATCAGCTTCAGACAGTGTCGAAAACAACGGTGACCGACGGAGCCATTCGGGCGCCGCAATCGATTCCACCAGCGAATGAATCAACGTGCGCCAGTCTTCGTCACGTCCCCCCTGGATGAAATGAGTCCCACGCCCCGTTTTCGTCGATGACCAGCGAATGGCAGACTCGCCAGAGACGGGTTTCGATTCTCTGATCACGACCAACTCTGCACTGCCGCAATCAACTTCAGGCGGCAATCCCAATCGATGGTCAGGGGCCGTAGAGTCAGCATCAGCGACCACCAGAATTCGATCGGATTGCCGCAGACAACGCTGATTCCATTCCGATGTTCCCTCATCCCCCACGTAGATGAGCATCGCGTGAGTCCGTTCAAGATCGTTCAGCCGGTTTACTAACTCCAATTCCACTTCAGTTGTGGTTCGTCCAGCATCTGTGGGAAAGGTTTTGGAGTCAACAACAGCAATCGGGCCGCGATCTCTGAGGCGGGCGATCAAATCAAGGACAAACCGGCCCACGATATCGAAGGATGCTGTCGGAATCACAGTAATCGTCTGGCAAAACGTCGACTTTGATTGCGCGCTGGATTCGCGCAAACGTCGAATCGCAATTCGCGTGACGCTCCGGGCCAGAACCGGATGGCTGCTCAACAGTGCGCAATAGTCGGCTTCGCTGAGTTCCCACAGGACCGTATCGCGCAGCGTCACGGCGCTGGCAAATCGGCTTTCGCTGGTGATCAAAGCGATCTCGCCAAATAGTTCGCCCGGTGGAATCTGGCCGACCACACGCGCATGCCCGGTGGCGTCGGTGCGAATAACTTGCAATCGGCCTGCGGCTACGATGAACAGACTGCACTCGGAATCTCCCTGCGTGCAAACTTGTGTTCCGCTCCGCTCCAGGCGGACCCGCAGTCGTGACTGCAAATGCTTCAGATCGTCATCGGAGAGGGCCGACAACGCTTCAATCTGCCGCAGGCGAGTCCAGTTGTCGGCAGTCATGCTCGGCTCAGTTTCGATTTCAGTTAAAATTGGATGCTTGAGGCCATCGCATCCAGCGGGACATAGCGTTTGACAGGCATGTCACGTTCGGTGGCATGCAGGTCCGCCTGGAACTTACGGCTCAGTTGTCTCAACTCGGTGTCCGTGAAGTTGTACTTCGCATCCGTCATTTTTGTCAGTACAGTCGGCCTGAAAAACATTTCATTCGCCAGATGGTGCCGCGCAAGATCCTCGCGATGGACAAGTTTTCTGCGATTCAGGTTTGGGATGGAACGACTTGCGGGTGGAGCGACTCGCATCCGCAACGGCATCTGATTGAACGATGGCCCGGTGTAGTAGTGATGATCCGACGTGTGGCAGATGCTATTCGTGCAGATAATCGTCGCGGCAGCAGCAGCGAGTGTTTCTGGATCGGCGATAGCGTTCTGATCGGGAAATCCTGGAATGAATGAGGTACAGTGCGAGGCCCAACGGCGAACATAGTGATCGCAGGGGGCGATTCGTGGCACGACGTGTCGGCAGTAGCTCAGGATTGTCTGGTAATACCGATCCAGAAAAACGCCGTAACCGGAATGGATTGTTCCGACACCGTGTTCGTAACGATAAGCGGGATACGAGCTGTTTCCCGGAATTCCGTAGTATCCACGATTCACCAGCGTAAAGTTCCCCTTTCCCTCACAGCAGAACGGTGTATAAAGCTCATCCTGGCGATTGTGAAGCACGGATCGAGACGTGAACAGAACACCACTTTCCAAACCGAGCTGAACTTCCAGATGTGGAAGTAGCAGATTCAGCAGGACATGGTCTTTTGGCAATATTGTCTTGGCGAGTGCATTGGCCGGATTTAACGGAAAGTGCAACCGCGGGTGGATCAACGCGATTAGATGATGACTCGCCCCTTGAAGGACAAAGTACTTTGCCAGTTCCCAAGCCTCGCCATCAGCCGGCCGGAGGATGATTCCTGGCAACGAGATTGCAGACGGGTGAAAATGCCCATCGCGATCGCGGACCAACAGGGTGACCGAAGGTGAGCAGTAGACGCCCGGCAACGTCTCGATCTCGCCCATGGCAGTAAGATCCACCTTGAATGGTTCGCCATCACCAGAATGGCGTAGTTCATCAGCAAACGTCTGCTCATCAACGGCGTCAAGAGTCGGATTAAGCATTCGACTGAATGCCGTATCCGTCAGTGCCTGCGTGAACTGCTCGTCACTGACCGGATCGAGGCTCGGATGACGAAAGGCGTGCAGCCACGCAGCAGGTCGCCCGCTCCAGCGTTGCCGCAGAAACCGCCGCAAGACTTTGCGGCGGTAGGCCTGCATTTCTGCCTCAGGCAACAGAACCGCCACCGGCGGGCTGGACTCGGGAGTTACTGCGCACTGGCTGGGCCAGGGGCCACGATAGCCGTACAGGAATTTCTCGGGTTGATCCATGACTCATTCACCGATTTGAGGTTTCACCCTTTGCCCGTATCACCAGCCCGATCCAAACAGCCAGTTACCTCGGGAATCAGCCGATGTACTGGTAAAGAACTCACAGACGTTCTGTCGCATCTCGTCTTTTGAGACCTGCCCGTCGCCGCTGTGATCGAGCTTTGGAAAAGCGGCAGAGGCGTCGGCTTCAGTAGCACCGTGAGCACACAGCCACCGTGAATACTCGTCGGCACCGATTTCGCCATCGCCACTGGTATCGACGCAGTCAAAAACCAGGTCCGATGCCTGCGAGATCACCTGCTGAATCGAGTCGGACGTGGCGGCCGTGGACCAACCGGTCAGCCATTCCGATTCCGTCAAGTCACCGTCACCATTGGCGTCCATCCCGGCGATCAGACCCCAGAACATGTCGTAAGCCGACTGAAGATTTTTGTGAACGGATGATCCCAATGGCTGGCCAAGCCGACCCGTAATCCAGGCCGGGGCCTTTTCGAAATCTGAACGATTGACGCTGCCGCTGCCATCGACATCAAACCGCCGGAACATATGCTTGAACTTGCGAACGATCAGATCCTGACTCATGCTGATTCCCTTGGGCGTGAATGATTCTGGTTGCGACCATGCTGAGTAGCAGTGTCGAGCACTCGCGAAACTCTGCTGAGTGCTACAGATTCAATTGCCACAATCTCGCAGAGTCCGACAGCACGATGCGTGGTTCTTCAAAATACGTCTGCCGGATCTGCAGCCAGGACAGTGCGCACGGCGAACCAGCCAGAAACCAGGCACATCCCAATTGTCAGCAAAAGTACCGTTGCGGCGACGCCGACCTGCAGACGCATCAGCAATCCGGTCAAGGACGCAATCAGGCGGTAACCACACCAACTGGCGGCGACCCCTGGCAGGAATCCCACGAGTGCCAGGAATGTCGCCTGTTGCATCACGACTCGCCGCAAGTATTGGTTGGTGTATCCGATCGCCTTCAGCGTCGCGTATTGCGGCATTTTCTCGGAGATGTCTGTGAACAGAATCTGCGAACAGATCACGGTCCCAACGATGAATCCGACCAGTGTTCCCAGGTTAAATACCAGGCCGACGGGCGATTCATTCATCCAGAAATTTCGCTCAATTCCGATGAACTTGCTACGAGTCATCGCCCGGACATCCTTGGGAAGTTCGTTATTGAGTCGCGTGACCAGTTCGGAAATCGAAGTCCCCGCGGCCACCTGTATCAACCCGATTTCGACGCGATTCAACAGGGGATCGGCTGTCCGATAGCCGGGAAACAGGTTGAGAAACGTCCGGTCGCTGACAATCGCGCTGCCGTCGACGAGAAAATCCGTCCCGAGTTTGAATTCACCCACGACGTGAATCTTTCGTTTTGCGACTTCCGTGGAATCCCCTGTAAAAGCCCGTCCAATGTGATGGCGGCAATCGGTGTCGATCAGGGCGGTATCGGGTTGCCACAGAATCTGCAGTTGATCGGCGAGTTGTTTTTCGTGGAAAATGTCGTCATCAGGATGCACTCCCACGACCCGGATACGGTGCGTCGACCGGTCCTCGGGACTCTTCCACAGGGCCTCCTGAAGTGCCAGATAGATCGGCCGTGCCGAGGCGACTCCTTCCACCGCCGCCGCCTGATACAGGCGTCTGCGAGGAAATGGCTGCATGACGTTCAACTGGTATTTGGCAGCACTTACGAGGACAATATCAGCTTTGAGCCAGCGAAGAATTTCGACCTGACTGTCAACGAGTGCATTGCGAAAACCGAGTTGCATCAGCATCAGCAACACGGCGAACGCGATCCCAAGCGTCGAGACAGCCAGTCGACGCTTGTCGGCCGTCAAGTTTCGCCATGCGAGTGGTACGGGCATCGAAGTTCCTTAGAACAAATCCGCGGGATCTGCGGCCTGGACTTTACGAAACGCCAGCCAGCCGGAACCGACGGCCATACCGATCGTTAACAGGATTACTGTAAAAATGCGTTGCCACGTCATGACCATTGGCAGGAACACGGCCATTTGAACAGCCGCGTACAGGCCCAGTGCTGCGATCAGTCCCGGTAAGAAACCCAACAGCGCGATGAAGCATGCCTGTTCCACAACGACCCTGAAGATCTGACGCGACTGGTAACCTATCGCTTTCAGTGTCGCGTATTCGTTCATCTTGGTCATGATTTGCGTTGAGATCGTCTGGTACAGGATCACCAGACCGACGAGAATTGCCACGACAACACCAGACCCGAATATGAATCCTGTTGAGGTCGCCACCAGCCAGTGATGAACTTCATGATTACGAAACTCATCCCGCGACCAGACGTTGACATCTGACGGCATCAGCTTTCTCAAAGCATGTACCACGGCGATCTGATCTGTACCCGGACGGATTTTGACCAGTCCGATACCAACATCGTCTAGCGACAACCGAGGTAACATGCGTCGGAAATTGTGGTCGCTGGTGAGGATAATTCCCAGTTCCAGAAACGACGTCCCGAGCTTGTACTCATCAATGATCGCAATGTTTCTTCCGCCGAGTTCAATCGCGGTCCCCGGCTTCCGATTCCCATACTTCGGACGCGTTTCCGAATCGACAATCGCAGTGTCGGGAACCTTCAGCGATGTCAGATGGGCTTGGATGGAAGGGGTACGAAAGACCGGCCGGTCAGGATCGAATCCAAATACCAGGGTGGCATTGCGATTGCCCGTCTGCGGGTTCTGCCATGTCACCGTCCCCATGTACAAGGGTTCAGCCGACACGACTTCGGTCAACGACATCGCCTGAAACAACCGACGTCGCGGAAATGACTGCGGAGATCGAATAAAACTGTATTCGCGCGAGACAATCACCAGATCGTAATCGAGTTCGTCATAATACTGATTGGCACTGATGATCACCGAGTTAAAAAAGCCAAGCTGCAGGAATATCAGCATGATGGCAAAGGCAACGCCTGCGATCCCGACCGCAGCTCGACTGCGCTCGTGAACCACATTTCGCCATGCCAGAGGAACCCGCATCATGCCAGATCAGTCGTGAATTAAGAGTTGAATTGAATCCGAATGAAATACTCGTTTGGCGACAACATCGTCGCCGCGGACTATCGCTGAAACGCCACCTTTCGCAGTTGTTCGTTGAAACTGCCACTGGCGGCCAGTGCTGACTGGAAGTCTTGTTTTCCGAGCGCATACAGCGTCGTCGCGACGGTCGCCACGATCGAGGCACTACGGGGATCACCGGAAAGTAGAGCCTTCTCACCGAAAAACGCCCCTGATGAAAGGTGGTTAATGACCCGTGGATCAGCTTCATTCGGCTTTTGAATCAGTACGTCGACTTCGCCTTCGCTGATCAGATAGAACTTGTCCCCTTCGTCGCCTTGGCGGAAGACTGCGTCCCCTTTACCAAATTGTTCACGCTTCATCTTTTGGGCAATATTCAGCAACTCCGTCGGACTCAGATGCTGAAACACGTCGGACTTTTTCAATGTTTCGCAGATCTTGATGGTGTCATTCACGATGACGTCGGATTCAATTCGACCGTCGACGAAGTTCACAATGCGGTCTGCGACATCCAGGATGCGGCTGTCGTGAGTCACCATCAGAATCGTGGCCTGCTCTTCACGGGTGAGCGCCTGCAACATCTCAACAACATCGCGACTCGATTTCTTGTCCAAGGCCGCGGTCGGTTCGTCTGCCAAAACGAGTTTGGGGCGATTGACGAGCGCACGGGCTATTGCCACGCGTTGACGCTGCCCCCCTGACATCTGCCGTGGTTTGTAGTGGACGCGATGGCCCAGCCCGAGTTTCGTGAGCATTTCCGTGGCCAGCCGCAGCATGTCAGTCGCCGAGTACTTCCTCAGTTCCATGGACATGCGGACATTTTCGAGCGATGACAACGAGTCAAACAGGTTGTGCATCTGAAAGATAAAGCCGATGTTGCGGCGAATGTTCACCAGTTCAGCAGCGCCCAGACCACGCAGTTCCTGGCCGAGGACGCGATTGACCCCTTCCTGCGTCGATCGCAAGGCGCCGATGAGTGTCAACAGGGTCGTTTTGCCGGAGCCAGAGGGCCCCGTCATGATGACCAGTTGGCCTGGACCGACTTTGAGGCAACAGTCAAACAATGCCTGCTTTCGAGTCGGACCGTCGCCAAAGTAATGGTTCAGATGGTCCACGTTGACGACAGCGTTATCTGACGCTGACGGAGCGATGACGTGTTCTGAGATTGCAGTCGGCGCTGCCTCGATCATGATTAGTCCTTCGAGGCTGTTTCAATCAGAACATCGACCTGCAGATTCGTCAGGCCGGCGACCTTGCTGGAATCGTTCAGCAGGATGCGGACTTCGACAACGCGAGCATCAGCGTCTGCCGCGGGATCGACATTCAGAACATCGTTCTTATAGATCATTGAACCGATTTGAACGACGGTCCCTTCGAGTGGCTCCGTGAGCGCCGAAGAGGTCGCGGTGGCACGCTGCCCCAGGCGAATTCTCGCGATATCCGTTTCGTAAATCTCGGCGACGACATGCATTTGTTCGGTATTCCCCAGTTTCAGAATGGAGTCTTTCCCAATCCGCTCACCGGAGTGAGTCATGACTTCCAGCACCTGCCCTGCGATCGGTGAACGAATGATCGTGCGCTGGACCTTCGCCTCGGCAAGCTCCACCTTTCGCTCCAGCGATTTCACTGGAATCGCTGCTCGCGCCAGTTCGAGGGCCGCTTTCGCTTCAACCACCGCGGCTCTGGCTGATTCCAACGCGAGTTTGTGATTGGCCTCCATCTCGGCCAATGTCAATTTGGAAGCGGTCAGCAATTCACGAACCTTTTTCAATTCGGAATGTTTGCGGTCATGTTCTTCTCGCGAAACGGTCGCATTGGCATGCAGCTTCTCGACACGCACGTATTCCGTATCTGCTAACTGGTGATCGATTTCCAGCGCTCGGACCCGGGACTTCTGTGAATCAATGCGAATCGGCTCGACGACTTCAACAGTCTGGAGCTTCAGTTCAGCAACGCGGATCAAGGCCTGGTGATGTTCCTCAGTCGTCTTGAGCCGATTGCGAGCTTCCTCTAACAACGCTGCGGATTCCTGCTTTTCCGCAGCAGCCACATCGTGACTTTCCAAATGCGCCAATTCATCGCCGGTACCGACACGTTGTCCTTCCTTGGCGAGGACCGTCAACAGTCGTTCACCCGCAGCAGCGTCAATATCCAGAATCTCGCTGCAAGGCTCAATCCGGCCCAGTGCACCTACGCGGGTGGGACGCAGTTCTGCGGACTTCTCCTCCCGACTGGATCCTCCTTGCGCTAACAGCCGAGCCAGGACATGCGACTGCGACCAGCCGACGAGAACAACGGCCACGAGAAGTCCGACCAGCAAAGTTCGCGACACTGCTTTATTCATTTTTGACTCGTTCGCTCCCATCGACTGAACGGTTCCCAGTACCGGCCTGGTCGGCTACTTGAGGAACGGCGATCATTCGCAAAATTGATTCGCAACCCCGTCGGGATCAGGTTTGAGGTGACGACCGCTATTTTAACATATCCCTTTTGCTGTCTGCTCCGACATCTGTGCCCTCTTCCCATCATCGCATGACGTACCAGAGCGACAGTCCGACTACGACAATGGTAGCGGCGATACTGACCCAGACCCATTTGAATTGTGGGCGTAATGAGACGTCGGCCCGAACGATTACGGGCAAATCGATCCGTGCTTCCAGTGACGAAAGGCCTTGAGGAGAGTCGACATCCATGGTCAGGCCTTCGCTCAAAGCGACAGCCACCGCCTGAATGGATGGAAATCGATCTTTGGCATCGCGAGACATCATCCGCCGGATCGTGGCGAGCAACCAGCCAGGAACGCTTCTCGTGCAGAGCGAGTTCAGGATACAGCCGAGGCTGAACTGATCGGTACCGGGCGTGGGCGACTGTCCTTGAAGGATCTCGGGTGCGCTGAAATCCGCGAATCGAGAATGTTGTCCGGTCGAGCGTGAAACTGATTCAAGAACGCGGCGCCAGCCAAATCCAGTAACCTTGACACGAGCCAGACCGTTTTCGAGCGTCAGGTTCTCTGGGGTCAGCCCACCATGAACAACGCCTTGCTGATGCGCGGCAGCCAGGGCCGATGCCGCTTGCCATCCAATGCGAGCAATTTCTGTCGGACTGGGCCGCGAGCCGGAAGGAAAATGCTCAGGCAGGGTCTGCCCCACGCAGTACTCCTGAAACTGACACACAACAGATTCCGATTCATGTGTGGCAAACACTGCCATCACGTGCGGATCGCTGATCGTGGCGACCGATTCGGCTGCCAAAAGAAATTCATGCCTCGCTTGAGAATTTTTCGCGAGTTCCGGATCCAATATTGTCGCAGTCACAATCCGGCGCTGCTTCGGATCCAAGGCACGAGCGGTCGTGCCGATTTGACAGACGCCCGTCGTTTCCAGAATCTGGTATTGGCCGATCTGCCGCGGAATCGACGTTCCGTCGATACAGGCCAGGACCGTTGACAGGCTGTCGGGCGTCGCTCGCGGATTGCCGGGGGCCGATGAGGATTGCAATTCCTCAGACTGCCGCTGAGTCAACTCGTCCGAGATTTCGGGGAAACGCCGCGAATATTCGGAGAGCGACGGAGCTTCCCCGCGCGATTGCCGCAATTCGAATTCCAGCAATGCCAACTCGCGACAGAGTCCGTTTCGCACGTGTGTCGGCACACTGCTGACGATTGCCTCAATAACCGGACACGCCCCCGCTTTCCAGCGGACCTCGAAGTGATCGCAACTACGGTCGATCAACTCAAGATCTTCGTCCGACAGACTGTTCCAGGATGACACCATTGAATGAGGCATTCTTGATAAATCACGGTGAAGCGAGGGCGCGGTCGCTCGACATCATTGAAATTGCTCTTCTGGGTAAAAGTCCGACAGGTGACTGAAAACCGGGTGGTTTATGGTTAAGCAAAACACGGTTCAGGGGACCTGCAGGGAGGGAATCCTGAACTGTTGAAACACTTGAAAACTTCAGGATTCGCCAGGATCTTCCGCGTCGAGTCGCTGACTCCATTCGCGTCGGATCCTTTCGACTTTGCGCTCAATGGTCCGTCGGGTAACTGCCAGCTTGTCGGCAATTTCTCCGTTCGTATATCCCTCCATTTTCAGGTGGGCAATTTCACGTAGCGAATCTTCGGAAAGGCTTTGCAACAGCAGGTGGCAAGTCTCGGCAACCTCGACAGCAAACTCGGGAGTTGGCTCGGAGTTCGGCAGGCCATCCAGGCCCGGTGAAGATTCTGTTGCGTTGGCAAACAGTCCCGATTCGGTCATCAATTTGCTGACATCCCGTTTTTCTCGGCGATTATAACGCTGACGAATGGCTATCTTTCGAGCGGTAATCGTCAGCAGCAATCTCCACAAGTTTTCGCGGTCGGCCAGATCGGGGAATCTTCCTCCCACCATTCCGTCACACAAGCTGTGGAAGGCACTGAGTGCCACGTCTTCTTCGTCATAGACACGGCGCATCTGCTGAGGCAGTCGCTTCCGGGAAACGTCTGCAGTTTCTGCACGTAATGCTCCCAGATCTTTTGTGCGGCATCCTGGTTGCCGGTCTGCAACTGCTGCATCCAAAGTGTGATGGGATCTTCCATGGTCTGCCTGCATGAACGAAGAATAAAAACGCAAAAACGTACCGTGACGCAGCACTCGTTACTGAACGGGATTTGCTGGGGCAGGGGCTTTTATCTCCCGGACAACACGAAACCCTTTGATGAGCGTGGCAAAATTTGAATTGGGAAAACTGCGGCGGTCGTTCACATAGCGGTTCGAACTTCTCAACCGAAGCGGACTGGAACTGACAGCCCCGCCTCGAACGACAACCGTTTCCCCCTCGGGGCCGATCGGATCGGTTAGCGCCTCGTTTGTATAGACCAACCCCATATCCAGACAAAGTTCATTCACATTCCCATGCATGTCGAACAACCCGAAAGGGTTTGCAGGGTACTGAGCCACCGGCCGGACGACGGCGTTTCCGTCTTTGGCAGAATTGGCCTTTTCAGAATCGAATGCGTCGCCAAAACTATATCGAGTCCGCGTTCCTGCGCGGCACGCGTATTCCCATTCTGCTTCTGTCGGCAGGCGGTAGACGACCCCTTCCTGTTTGCTCAACCACCCACAAAAGTTCCGTGCATCCTGCCAACTGACACAAGTCACGGGGAGCGATTCGGCATCGACGATCCCCGAATGAATCGACTTCCAGACGTTTTCGGGGCGACGCTCCTTCGGTTGCAGGCCATAGGCCCCTTTACCATCCGACTCGCCCTCAGTGACGTAGTTCTCGGCGTCAACAAATTTGCGGAACTGTCCGACAGTGACTTCCGTGGCCCCCAGATACCACGGAGACGTCAACGTTACCTTGTGTTGCGGCTTTTCGGTCGGCAACGCATCCTGATCGGTTTCCGTAGCTCCCATCAGAAATTCGCCGGGGGGAATCAGTCGTAACTTCATGTCGACAGAATTCGACGCTTCCACGGGAATTCCCAGGCGATTCGCCCATTCCTGTTGAAGTCGCTGTGCCTGTGCTTCAACGATCGCTGTATCGGTCGGTCCGGTTGGATCATTCCCTCCGTTGACCCATACGGCAGAAGTGATCAGACCGTGATGCTTGTTGCCTGACGAGTCTCGCAGAGCGGTGCCAACGCCTTCGTCGCAGTGGTAAAGAGCTAAGGTATCGGCATCGGGTTCGAAGCGAGTCTGTGGTGTAAAATCCAAATCGTAGCGAGCCGATCTTGAAATCCGGATTTCATCGATTCGGCCGAGGTAAAAGTACTGCATTCGATTCAGGTCTCGATCCATTGGATGGGCGCCGATCCAGGTTCCGTCAAATGAGCGATTCGTCTGAACGGGCCGATCAAGAATTACCGTTTGATCCCGCTTGACTCCGTTCAAATAGAGGCGTACTTCGTGTTCCGTACTGACAATGGCAACGTGCTGCCATTGATCGCTGTTAAACTCTGGATTGAGTGCATGATTGGTGTATTCGGTGTCGCTGGATCCAATGAACAAATGGTCTCGAGTCTTGCCGAGCTGAATATAAGACTTGCCGGCAACCAGTAACACAACTTTTGCGTTTTGCTGGACTTCCGTACGAATCCAGCATTCGAGCGTCAACGGACCCCGCTGATGGCGAGAAAGACTCGGAATCTTCACGTAGGATGTTTGACCATCAAACTGCAGGGCTGAACCACTGGCAGGCAATTGCGGATCACGATCCTCCAGTGATCGCAACTCCAGTCGCCGAAATTCGATGCGAGTCCGGTCAGTCCGACCATCCAGCTCCAGATCAATCCCCAGCTGGTCGCTCGCGGGAATCTGGACCGTTACTGCGTGCTCACCGTTGACGCGACTGGTCAATGAGGCTTCTGTTTTGACAATCTCCAGAGTAAACCACTTGCCTTTAATATCGGGAACATTCTTCGGCCTGCGTAGAACCTTCCACGGCGTCAGTTCTGCCATGGCTCCCGTTTCGCCGGGCTGAATATCGACCTGGAAACCCTGGGTTTCGCGACCTCTATCACGCACAGCGAGATTAACCCCCGCATTCCCAGGTCCCATCAATCTCGCTTCAAATCGCAGGTGAAATCGTTTGGGAGCATGGGACAGCACGGACAAAAGTCCTGAAGTGTTGACTGCTTCTCCCGTCAACGTATTACCGTCGATCGACCAATTTGCCTGGCCGCGGCGAATTCCACTGGCAGCCGGTTCCCCATCGTGAATCAGTGACACCCAATCAACTTTTTCGGTCACGGGTTGTTCTACGAGGCCCGGGTTGGCCACCGGTGAAATCGGCGGAATGGTTTCGTCATGGGCTCCCTTTTTCTGGTCGCCAACGTTGGCCGAACTCCCGGAGTCGGTTCTCAGGATATTCGGCAATCCGAAAGCCAGCAGGCCGAGCACCATCATCACGATGAGGGCCACGGCGGCGATACCGGTTTTGTTTGAGGACGACGCTGGAGTGACAACGTTGCCCGCTTGGGCTGCAGGCTCTTCCGCGAGCTTTTCACGCAGGACCGCCTGAACCTCACCTGCGGATTGATAACGATCCCCAGGTCGCTTAGCCATCAACTTATCGATGACTTTGCAGAGCCATTCGGGGATGTTCGGGCGCAGAGTAAGTATCGGCACGGGTTTGTCATCACAAACCCGTCGCAACACAACCACGGCGGTTTCAGCTTGAAACGGCGAGGCTGCAGTACACATCGAATACATCACCGTTCCCAGGCTGAACAGATCCGATCGATGATCGACGACCTGCCCCAGAGCCTGCTCTGGCGACATATATTGAGGCGTTCCGGCGACCTGACCTGATTGGGTCAATCCCACATCACTGACAACTCGCGCCAAGCCAAAATCGGTGATTTTGACCCGACGAGTCTCCCCTTCCAGCAGGATATTGGCTGGTTTGATGTCACGATGCACAAGTCCAATGTGATGAGCGGCCTCCAATCCGGCTGCAATCTATATGGCAATCCGGACGATCTCACCAACCGAAAGCCTTTCGGCCCCATCGATGCACTGCTGCAGCGAAGTACCAGTGATACATTCCATCACCAGAAACGGCGATTCAGCGTCTTCATTCACAGAGTAAATCGTGACGACATTGTCATGGCGCACAGCGGCCGCGGCCTGGGCTTCGCGTAAAAATCGTTGTCGTGACTGGGGATGCGATGCGAAGACGGGGGAAAGCGTTTTGATGGCGACGACTCGTCGCAACTTACAATCAAACCCCTTCGTCACTACCCCCATCCCGCCCTTTCCGAGGACTTCGTAAAGCTCGTAGTATCCAAGCCGTTGAGGAGTAGACGTATGTGACGCCATGAGGGCGAACTGCAAGCCGGACCCGATCACAATCTCGGGTTCCACAGTCGATGCCGATTCGCCAGTGGAATCTCTCGACTGGACAATTGTCTCAGGAAACTCGGCAGCCGCGGAAAGAGCAGCCTCGCTCAATTGATCAGCCATCAATTTTTCGACGCGCGCACGCAAATCCGGATTTCCGGCACAGCAGGTCTCGATGTACGTAGTCCGTGCAGCCGCGGAAGGCTGTTCTAATCCTTAAACAAGCGAGTTCCGTTGCGGATTTGTAGCGATTATTGGCGCG
>JBAWWJ010000063.1:0-34006 GCA_037146815.1 Planctomycetota bacterium | reverse complement strand
TTCAATCACAAGCAGGGACCTTCACTCACTGCTGATGGGGTGTGAACGGTTACATTGCGGAATGGTGAGATATTGATAAACAGCGACATGCAAACCACGCGACTCACAAGCTCTACGGAGATCCGCCAATGATGCTGTACCATCGTCGCGTACATTCATTTCGCGATAAAGTTCGGCGTATCGGCCGGGAAGACCAAATCGCCGAAGAACGACTGCGCCGGCGGCAGGAACGCACGCATAGGCTGGGTCACGAACCTCTTGTCTTGCTCCTGACTCAGGCTGAGCGAGCATCAGCAAAGTAATTAGCAGTGACATGGTCAGCAACTAGCCGCAACGTGAGCATTGCGACTCCTGTGGGACCGATCGGAACTGGCACCGTAGATCGCGGAACGACACTTGAAGCATGAGCTAATGTTACTGCTGCTAATGTCAGTATGAAAAATGAACGCATTCAATTTCTCCATATCAAACCGTACTGAATTGGCCAAAAAAGGAAATCGAATCACTGCATTGTGGGGACGCCAGAGCAGCAGCACTGATAGTCCAGGTTGATCCATGTTCCGCCACAGCAATACCAATCGCCTGGATTGCCCGTACACTCGGGGCTTGGCATGCCACCACACTCGGGGCAATCTTCTTGTGCGTAAGTGACGCTGGGGTGGATTGCCTGCGAGGTATGCAAAAACAACCCAATTGCCAAAACGATCTGTGATACGAGTAGGTTCGTCAAAATCTTGCTGCGTTCAGTTTTCATCAGGATTAATCTCGTAAAATGGGAACCTGAGAAACGTGATGATTGCGTACATGCAACATCACATGAGACAGAATCGCACACGCAGGATCGAATGTCAATCCGTGAGTGGTGAAAAAACACGCACCCCCCAGAGTCGGGTGACTGGATTGCGATTTTTTTGCGGGTTTATGGAAGGCAGGCGATGGGAACAACTCGCGTAGGGAACGTGCTGAAGCGGGTGTCGCAAGGCCAAGATACACAAGGGGTAAGAAGATATGCTGTTTGCTATCCGTCATGTTAAGGGCGGTTATCTGCGTTCTCTTGTGGCTCGTGGGTATGATGTCTCGGTCGAAAGGCTGCACGACCAGACTGTTGACATTTGGCATTCGATGGGAGTTGCAAAATCAAAGGGAACGTCGAATAGTGCTCGATCCTGAGTAGTTTTATTTTTGTGGCAGATCCGCAAGTTTCTTTTGTGCTTCGACTCGTGCTTTGCTCAGGACACTTTCGAGGGTAACCTTTGCTCCCCCCTGGCGTTTGCTTTCATCGGCAGCTTCCATGAATGCATAGATTTCCAGGGTTTCGGCTTCCGAGACTGGCGGCTGACCGGTACGAAAAAACTTCACGATCTCAAAGACCAGCGGATCGTAGCCGTCATACGAACCAACGGGTCCAGACCCTTGGGCACCAGTTGCAGTCCCCGTGTATCCTTTTCCCTCGCGAAAGATCCCGAGGCGATCATCTGACCATTGCCCGATCACTTCAATCTGCCCTTCCGCTGTCTTGCCTCGCGTGACCGATTGACATCCTGTTCCCATCACCGTGAACAGCGACTCGACCCCATGGATGCCATACCAGAACAAGTCCGGATGAGTCGGTTCCAGCGACGCAGGGCTGGTTGTTTCACACTTGGAAATCTTCCCGAGTGACCCACCTCGAACGGCCAGCGTGTTCTTTCCGAACCTCAGCGAAGATGAAGAAAACACAGGGCATTTGTACTTTTTGGCTGCTTCAAATATGGCCACGGCATCCGACAACGAGCCGGCAATCGGCTTATCGATGAAACAGGGTTTGCCAGCTTTGAGGACGGGTAACAGTTGTTCATAGTGTGGCCGCCCATCGTTGGTCTCCAGAAACACCACATCGACTTTCTTGAGTAATTCGTCGATCGAATCGACGACCTCAACGTTGAGCTTCTTGATCTCTTCGATGTAGCCCGGAACTCTGTTAACGCTCGACGCGATGTCTGGACTTCCCTTGGGATAGACCGCAACCATTCGATACCCTGCCACTGAGGGATTTGGCATGGCTGCATTCAGCGTCTTGGTGAACGCAATCGCATGCGATGTATCGAGACCAATGATGCCAGCACGTACAACCTTGGATTCAGCGGGCGTTTCCGCGACTTTCACGGCAGCGACAGGAACCACAGGGTCTGCGGCGACCGCGTCAGTCGTCTTGGTAACAGCTTTTGCCGAGGGAATTCCGATGGCCAGGAACCCGATGTTCCATAGAGCAACCGTCTTGTCCTGACCTCCGGTCGCAACAGTTCGACCGTCGTGTGACAGTGCCATTGCCGAAATTTTCGCTTCGTGGGCCTCGGCACTGGCGAGTTCCTCACCCGATTCAAATTCCCAGATCTTCAGTTCGTTCTTTCCGACCGCTCGCCCGCCGCTGATGCTGATTGCCGTTTCGCCATCGGGATACATCACCACGGCATTCGTCGGCCGGGAATGCCCTCCGAAAAAGCCCAGCGGCTTTCCTTCGGCCAGGTTGTAGACATTGACGTGTTCGTCGACGCTGGTCGAAACCAGAAATTTACCGTCGGGCGAAAAGGCAACTCCGGTAGCCGCCTTCGTATGAAGTTCAAACTCAGTGGAGACCGTCCCCGTAGCGGCGTCCCAGACGATAACTTTTCCAGCTTTGGTCGGACGAATGTCATCACCACACGCGCCGGCCAGCAATCGGCCGTCGGGTGACCAGGCGACTCCCATCACTGGCAGTCCACCCTTCATGGATCGCTCGGGGGCGTCTGCTCCGACGGTCCAGATCCGCGCAGATTCGTCCTCGCAACCCGTCGCGAACTTCTTTCCATCGGGTGCGAACACCACGCTGGTGACATAACCACGATGACCCTTGAGATCCTGAACCAGTTCTCCCGTCGTGGCATTCCAGACTGTCGCGCGCTGGTAGCTGCCTGTGATCAACAGCTTTCCATCAGGCGAGAAGGCGAGCGACCGAACTTGGCCGGACTTGGTGTTCAATTCCCGACGGATCGCCTTCGATTCGACGTCGATCAGTTGAACCCCGTCCTTGACTCCAACGGCCAGCGTCTTGTCGTCGGGGCTGAATGCCAGGCTGGTCACCCAACTGGTGAACGTGGTCAGCCGGGCTGTCGACTGCAGTTCCTTCGGCTTGGCCGCATCTGTCTTGGTAACCTTCTTGCCGAGATTCAGCAGTGGCTGACCGAAAGGAGAATCAGCAGCGACAACCGAACCAGCCAGCAACAGAAACAGCAGCAACGATCGACGGAACATGCCAGACTCCTTGATAGAACTGGAACAGACGCATGGCGATTATGGCATTGAAGCTTGTTGATGCCAACCGCTGACGGTCATTCCACACGCCGAACTCGTTCCTGACCTGCGACTCCTCCGCCCATGAGACGACTATTTTGTCCCCTCACCGTGCCGCAAGCAGTGTCAGGTAGTACCTTCCCAAGCTGTAGCAGCAGCTTCCAAGTACCGTTGAACACTCCGATTGCGTACAAATTGCCAACAGGGAAAAGAGTCTTGGACGCGAAGTGTCGGATTGGCACCTCGCTCGAGAAGCAACTTGGCAGATTCAGTGCTTTGCGTGTAACTTAGCAGCGGGACACAGAGATCGCCGACATCCTGATTCACATTGGCACCCGCATCGATCAGAAGTTTGATCATCTCTATGTTGTCAGTGTGAACCGCAGTGAACACGGCCGTTCCGCCGGTTGACGTCTGATCGACAAGTGCTCCGTTCTCAAGCATCCATTTCACGGCGAGGACATCACCCGACATCACGAATCGGGTGAGCAGAGATTCTCCACAAGAATTGATTCGGTTGATGTCGGCACCGAACTCGGACACGAGCATTTTCACGTCGGAAAAGTGCTCGCAGCAATCGATAACATTCATCTCTTCAGGTTCAAACCTGTTCGCCCACATATTCTCAATGGCCTCTGCGGGCAATTGCATGAGAGACCGAATGCTGTCGCGTTCTTCAGCCAGGCGAGCGCGCTCCGCCGCATTGTCCGGCACCTGAAACATATAAGCCAATCTGGCACCACGACTCAGCAGCAACCGAGCCGCTTCCGTGTGGCCATTGCTAACTGCAGCGAACAGAGGTGTGTTGCCCCATGTGTCGAAGTGATCAACATCGGCGCCATTTTCAAGAAGTAAGCGAATAAGTTCGACGTGCCCACACATCGCTCCGTAATGCAGCAACGAGCCGTTGCTCGTTTGCGGAGAGTTTGGATCACCGCCGTGACGGAGCCATGCCCGCACACCAACAATATCGCCAGTCTCGACCATCGAGAATACAGCAGCGTTGTCTTTCATTACCGACACCCTCGATGACTCGACCGTCATATGTGTCTTACGGGTCTGATCGTTTATTCTTGTTGAACTGTTTCTGCATCCGTCCGAAATTGGCAACGTCGCTAAGTCGATGAAACATCTTGCGATTCAGGTTCGGAGATGTCCAACTTGAAAGCGTGAGGTCAGCATAGAAATCACATGCCGTGGTACCTTCCACTTCTCGCTGAATCATCCCCGCGAAGACGATATCGATAACTGCGATTCTTGCGTCATAGGAGGTTTGTTCGCTCTCGTAGATTTCTTTCAGGCGCCCCAACCGCTTATCAACATCGAGCCATTTCGTATTTCCAAGGATCCCGATCAATTCCGCGCGTCGCTTCCCGTTCGCCGCCGAGATCACATTGAAGTATTCGTCTTCTAAGGCTGCACCGGTCGCCGAATCTTCTACTCCGTAGACCAGGACCGCGTAACACGCCGATTCCAATTCAGGATTCGTGTGGTTTCGAATATGGGCTTTCAGTCGATCAATGTATCGGCTGGCTTCAGTGCCCCGCTTTTCTTTGTCTTGGCCACTCAACTTCCCCATGCTTACCTGGAGAACTTTCAGCATCAGACCTGCATGCTCTTCAGAAACGTCTTTTCGGGTTGAGTACTGCAGTAGTTTTTCACGCTCTTCAGCCGACAGATTTGAAGATCCAGAAATCAGCTTTTCCAACACCTTTCCCAGCCTCTCCGGCGACATGGTGACATGAATGTCATTGTCAGCCTCACCCAGAGTCGGAAAATGAAAGAAAGAAAAAGTCAGGACGACAATGAGCGTTCTGACGACATAGATAGCGGCACCACGATGCATCACACGAGTCCTTTCTTTTGCGATGAGCAGTCTCAATGGTTCAAGAAGAACTCTGTGGAACTGACACGTCACGATCCGTTCATTCAGCGCGCAACGGGCGCAGCATCAATGAATTGGTGGCATCTGCGGCACTCTTTTTCTCGAACAGGACTCGATAGACCTCGGAAATGATCGGGGTCTCAATCCCTTCCTGTTCCGAGATTTCGAAGACACTGCGTGCGGTGGTGACCCCTTCTGCAACGGCATCCATACCTTCCAGGATCTGTGCCAGCGACTCACCTCGACCCAGGCGCTCTCCGACGCGCCGATTTCGTCCATAGCCACTGACACAGGTCGTAATCAGGTCTCCCATTCCAGCCAGACCTGAAAACGTCGCTGCTTCGGCTCCGAACCGAACCCCGAATCGCATGATTTCCACCAGCCCGCGCGTCATCAATGCCGACTTGGCATTGTCACCGTATCCGAGGCCGTCCGAGATTCCTGCTGCAATGGCGATGACGTTCTTGAGGGCTCCGGCCAGTTCCACGCCGATCAAATCCAGATTTGTATAGACACGGAATCGTTGAGTATTGAACATCCGCTGGACTTGCCGGGCCAGTCCCAGATCTCCGCTGGCCGCCACAACGGTCGCGGGAAGACGACGAGCGACTTCCTCAGCATGGCTGGGGCCACTCAACGCAACCACGCCATGATTCCCCAGGACGTCATTGATGATTTCGCTCGGTCGCAGGAAAGTTTCGTTCTCGATTCCCTTGATCACGCTGATGACTGGTCGCGGCTGCTTGAGCAACGGCTTCACGTTGACCAGCGTCGATCGCAGGAATTGCGTCGGAATCGCGGCAACAAGGTATTCGGCATCGGACAGTGCCAGTTCGAGATCGGAGGTAATGCTGATATTTTCAGGGAGAAGCACGCCGGGCAACAGTCGACGGTTCTCGCGGTCTCGCTGCATCTGTTTGGCGTAGTCAGGGTTACGAGCCCAGATGGAGACTTCCTGATCGGGGTGCTCTGCGAGCAGAATGGCGCAGGCCGTTGCCATTGCACCACCACCAAGGATCGCGATTTTCGTTGTCATGGAGCCGTCCGCGCGAGAAGTATCTTTCGGGACCAACGAAATTCCATTTGCCGACGGGCGGAACCTGAACTAGGTTTCTGTTGGTCGAATCCTTACTCGGAGCATGGTAATGCAAACCGCCATTGAACAACAGAATTCGCGAACCTTCGTTGATCGTCGAGCCCAGGGGGCTCCACGTGACGGTGTTCCCGAACGACGCCAATTCACCGCATCGGTCACCAACGCTAACCCCGCCATCGCCGAACTTGCCGAGGCTGTGGATCAGTACAAATTGCGTCATCACCGCCGATTCATCACTTTTGATGAACTTTACAACGTGATTTCGGGGCTGGGTTACCACAAGTAGCCCAAAGAAATGACACGACGCAACGAGCGTTTTGAGCGCTGATCGTTGCGTCGAAATCATTCGGGTTTTTAGCAATCAGACGGTGTTTGTGTCACAGTCTGATCAGCAATCATTTGCTGCGACCGGTTTCAATAACCGGCTTCCAGTTACCAGCGACCGTGGTGACCGCCGCCAGCTTCGCCTGGACCGGACGAACCGGTGACGAGATCACAGGTGGTGTTGGTGTCGCAATCATCGACCGAATCGGCAAAGTGGCTGCCACCGGCGGCACTCTTTGTCTTGCCGCCGCAGCTCGAAGCGAAACCAGTGACACAGAACGACTGGTTGAGAGCACCGAAAGCGTTGGAAACGTCATTCAACTCGGTGTTCACTGCGACGGCGACTTCACCCAGTCCGACAACCATTGCCAGCACGGCGATCGTCAGAACGAGGACCAGTTCGGCCGAGATGATCACACCAGATTCGTCATTGCAGAAAGTCTTAAACATGGGCGGTGCTCCTGAGTTCCAAGATGTTTTTGTAGATATGTGAACTGAATTATCGGGAGATCCAAGCAACCGTGCTGGAACCGAGGTGGAACCGTCGCCAAACGGAAGACCATTCTCAGAATTCGCTCCATCGTGATCGTGCTGACCCGAATAAAGGCAACGATCGTCGAGCAAAGTGTGCGGTGGACATCGTCGCGATTTCGTCACGACGACAACCATTGACTGGCCAGTCGACGCATGCGTCACACTCAGTGTTCGATGCAGGTGATAAATGCAGAGACCGTGCCGAAGCATGGGCGACGTCTCGCGTCTGCAGGGATCGAAGACCGTCCCATCCGAAGCCAGCAAACGACTTAGGCTCGTCACAAAAGAGAAATTACGGCGTCAGAAACTTCTTTTCGCGATCGCGGCGTGTATCACCAACTTAGCGCCCTGTCAGCGAAAATTTTACAGTCCTCGACGTTTTGCCAAGATTTGGCCACACGTTGACTTTTTGCACAAACCACTTTGCCGCAACAGTTTAAAATCGTTTGCGTGTGGAATATGCCGAGTCTGCGGAGATTGTCGCGTTTAGCAGTTGAGACTGCATGTTGCCGAATCGCAACGCGCTTGTTGCAGTTCGGCAACATGCAAATTCGTCGCACGAAATCGATGCCCGTGTGACGAAAAGCACTCCCAATGCGATTACGCCGCGCGAACGTCGATTCGTTCTTCCGTGGGGGCGTGATCCTTCAGTAACGCCTCACTGAACGTCAATTGAGGGACCAGGCAGGGATGCTTGTATTGCTCAAGACTGGCTCCGAACCGCGACTGTCGATGCCAGATGAATCGCTCCCAGGTTCCATTGGGGATCGCTAGGCATTCCAGCATCCCTAATCGCCCTGACTGGCGTTTTTCCTTGTACTCGACATTCAATTCCTGCAGTTGTGCATCGACATCATTTGCCAGTCGCTGTCGCATCTCGGGGACCGGAACGTCTGCTCGCTCCAGATGCAGCCGGTAATGCGGGGGATCGCCCCAGATCGGCGACAAAGTGAAGTGATGGACATCCAGTCTCATCTTCTGCAGCCCACCGCGAATCGCGGTAACGACCTGGGATTCCGCCAGCTTTTCGCCCGTAATGCTGGCAATGTGAGCCCCCTTGTGCAGGAACTCCAGCAGCGGCGTTGTTCCCATGAAGCCGGTGCAGCGAACTACGTCTCGGATGTCGTAGCGATACAGTCCCGAGACCGTCGTCAACAGGATGAAGTAGTTACGCCCCACTTCCAGTTCGTGTGCTTCCAGGACCGTGGGGTCTGCCGATTCGTGCTCGTCCTCGGGAATGAATTCAAAGAAGTGCGATCCGACGTCAAGCACCCCGGCTGCGGTGCTGTCAGCCAGTGGAATCGTCATCCGGCCTTCACTGGCCGAAAGTCCATGATCGCGAATGGCAACGTCGCCAAAATACTTTCGCATCGGATCGAGATATCCTCCAACGCTCCCCCCCGTCCAGACCGCTACCAGTTCCAGCTTGGGCCAGACGTCACGCGGCATGATGGAACCCGTTCGGGCTGCGATCAGTTCCAATTCACGAGCTCGCTGCTTGTCGGGACGTGAGATGCGGCTTTTAAGCTGCGTGCGCACTTCGGCATCGATGTCGAAGTTCGACGACAATGTTCCGTCGGCGATGTCGCGGATCAGTTCGTTCTGATGTTGATGTGCCGCCTTGGAAAGCTGAATCAACGTACTCGGGTTGGCAGTCATCACCATGCCGACGTGTCCGTTGGCATAGGCGCAACGCAGGGCAGTATAGCCCTTGGCCGATGAGTCTGAAATCCGCCCGACCGGGTTTGGCACTGCATACATCGTTTGAACGACGCGGCTTTGCATGGCGCCGACAAGGCCGCTGATATTCCCGCAGGGGATTCCGCTCGGCGTCCGGAACTGGTCGTGATTACTGCCGAGCTGCACGATGTCAGACATGTGAAGCGAGCGATGGCCGTCCATCGCATTGATTCCCCAGACCTGCCATCCGCGGCGGTAATCACTGAGAAACTGCGAGGTAATCGGGATGTACTTCGCCTGTGATGTGGTGCCGCTGCTGAGAGCAAACATCAGCAGTTTGTTCTTCGGCCCCAGCAGACTCTGGACGTTTCCAGCCTTCATCTGCTCGATTTCTTCGCGAACCGTTTCGAAGTCCGAAATCGGCAGCAGAGTGCGGAACTGTTCCACGGTTGTTGAAGCCGTTAAACCACGGCGGCGGGAGTAAAAACTCTCAGCATTCAATTCCAGAATGCGTGCCAGGGTTTGGCGCTGGGTTGCCCGGCAATCGGCCAGCAGATTGGTGAAGTGACGTGCATCGCGGCGAATTCGCCCACGGATAAACGTACCGCCATAATAGCGTAGATGACGTAGCATGCCGACCTTCCCTGGGTGCTGGTTCGTTACCAATCTTCCCCAGGATCAACGGCCGTTCTGCGCAGCGGATGTCAGCCGTGAAACTCACAGCCAAATCCCTTTGCGTACTCGAGCAAATTCGAGTATTGGAAAAACAGAACGGGCAGCAAGACAGTCGCCGTTGAGGCAAACCTTCCGCTACCCGATTCGATTCCTCCGCAGTGCCGACCCGCCCCCCCAGGGAACCAGCAGGAACCGAAATATTCGGAACTCTGTGGCAATTTCCCTTGCGGCCAAGGACGAGTCTCCCCCGCTGAGAGACTATTTCTTCTTGGCCGCCTTTTTCTTATCGGCCGCACCATCAGCACCGTCCGCAGCCTTTTTCTTTTTCTTCTTCCCAAGGACCAGGCGGATGATACGAGTCTTGGGGATTCCAAACGGACTTGACCCTTCGACCCACTTTTCGTTGGCCTTCATTTGGTCAATTCGCTCAGGGCGCGTTAAGACGCTGCGGACGCGAGCCAGACGGCTCTTTCGCTTTAAACTCTTGTCAATAGACACGTTAAACCACTCCAGTCACACAAGTCCTGATCGAAACCACCGGCTTCACGCGGTCCCGATCGGAGAAAAATCGCAAGGCGCCAAGCACCAACGGCAAATTCTGCGGGATTCCACGGCCATTACTCGAAAGTAGAGGGAAAGATGGTATTCCACCCGACCCAACCTTGCAAGCCGCGAAAGCCCGTGGTTGCCCCCTTTTTGAAAGTCCTGTCGACCGAATGGCATTTCCGGCAGCTTCCGCCGTCGGACAGGCAATTCGGGAAAGTCGCTGATGTGTATCATTACACTGCATAAGCGGCTTCGACAGCCTGAAAACCCCATCGGCTGCGGCAAACCGTACCGGTCAACTTAACGCAGACTCAGCCCAGTCAGGTAGATCTGCTTCAAATGTCTGGCGTCGGCGCGAATGTGGATGCGTCAATGTGATCCTCTGAGCCAGCAGACAGAGGGGTGACGATTCAACACTGTGTGTTTGAGTATCCCCAAGGAGACGGCCAGGTAGGTAGGCCTGATCCCCGCAGATCGGCCAGCCAAGATACCACAGATGGACTCGGATCTGGTTTGTGCGGCCCGTCAGTGGAACGACTTCGAGCAGGGAAGTTCCGTCTTCAAGCCGTTTCAAGACGCGAAATTTGGTATGAGCAGCCAGCCCACCTTCGGCGACCACATCGCGTGACCCCAAGTCTCCGGAATCGTCACTGATTGCAGCCTGACATTCGAACTGATCCTCAGGAGGGTGACCGAGGACTCGAGCAAGATACATTTTTTCGATTTCCCCGCGTTCGAACTGCGGCTGTACCAACCCGGCGATGTGCTTCGTTCGCGACAGGACGACGACACCGCTGGTGTTCGCGTCGAGTCGATGTGCCGGCCGCGGTGACTGTGGCTGATAGACTTCGCCCAGAATGAACTGCAGGGTATTGCGATTGAAGCGTCCGCAGGGGTGCATCGGCAATGGCGCTGGCTTGTGCACGACGATCAGGGCTTCGTCTTCGTGCAACAGTCGAATCGCTGCGTTGACATCAGGTTCGACGGTCGCAGGTTTCCGTTGCAGGTACCGCTCGCCTGTCTTCACGATGTGATCGCATCCCACCGGCAGACCTGCCGGGCTGAGCATTCGGCCTTCATCGCAATGGCGTCGCCAGTCATCGGGCGAAACGTGGACAAACAGGCCTGATAGACATTCCAAAAGCGTCCTACCAGAGTACGTCTCGGGGATCTTGACCGGTCGGAAATTGTCATAGGGCAGGCTACCCGGTAACGGGGAGCAGACTCGGCGAATCGCTTCCTGCCGCTGTTGCAATGTTGCGGCACGTTGTTCTTCCGTGCTGCGGTAGCAATAGGGACACGATTTCCCGGCCACGTAGCGGGTATCGAGTTGATCGGTGGCGGTCAGAGGTGTCTGGCAGGCGTGACACTGGGCGCTGTCCGTTTCGTGCAGAGTTGGATCCACCCCCACGCGCTGATCGAACACGAAGCATTCGCCGTCGTAGTGTGCAGCACCACACTCTTCGAAATACTTCAGGATGCCGCCATCGAGCTGATAGATCTGCTCGAATCCTTCCCGCAACATGAATGGTGCCGCCTTTTCACAGCGAATACCCCCTGTGCAGAACGTGACAATCGGCTGATGCTTCAGTTCCGCAGGGAGCTGGCGAACTGCGTCAGGGAAGTTTCGAAAGTGCTGGATTCCAATTGCTTTCGCATTACGAAAGGTTCCCAGTTTCACTTCGTAGTCGTTTCGAGTATCGAGCAACGTGACGGGTCGACCTTCATCCAGCCACTGCTTCAATTCTCGCGCAGCAATTCGTGGCGCGGGATGGAGTGCCGGTTCGATTCCTTCGACACCAAACGCAATGATCTCTCGCTTGATCTTCACCAGCATTCGATGAAACGGCTGGTGATCGCTTTCGCTGAACTTGACTTCCAGAGTTTCCAGCCCCGGAACGGCTCTCAATTCGGCCAGCAGCCGGTCGATGTCAGGGCGTGCCCCTGCTGTAAACAGGTTGATTCCCTCGGGACTGAGCAGAATCGTTCCCTTCAATCCCCACTGTTTGCAGTCGCGGATCAATCGTTCACGGAGTGGCTTCAAGTCGACCAGGGAAGCGAATTTGTAAGCGGCAATGTTCGTAATTGTAGTCATTCTGAATCAGACGGCTTCGAAAACAGGAAGGCAACAAATCCCAATCACCTTTAGAATAACGGCTCAAACGGTAGACTGCATTGCCAGACACGGTTTGAATCCCAATCTCGTTCTGTTCAGAATGTAGTTGGGCACGGAGTACGTGGAAGATACAGACGAATTTGTGGGAGCTACGGTGGAACCGAGACAAGATTGCCGCGATTTTCCAGGTTCTCTTTCGACTCAAAATAGTCTGAGCGGCCGCACGCTGGACTTATGACGCGACAAGGCATAGACGATATTCAATGAAATTTCGCGTGGCTGCAGTTTCTGCCAGATCACGAACTCCGTCGATTTCGGGGGATTGGGATGTGAAGTCTCGCTTTTCCGGGCATAATCTGATTCTCGCCGAGACTCGACCGTTTCACTCCTACCGGGAATCCGCCTGATGGCCGCCGAAACTCCGTTTGCCCAGCTTCAGGAACAGTTTAAGGCAGGTGGTCCGAACGCCGTGTTCGACCAGCTTGCCGCAACCCTGCGCGAACAGAAGGACTATCACAAACTGTTTGACGCTCTGTGCGCGAAGAAGAAGCACGAACTAGGGGCTCCCTTGCATCGGCCGACGTCGCTGGACGATGTCCCGTCTGGCAAACGTGACGAATTCGAAGCGGCATACATGGCCGCGGCCCGCGAAGTGGGGCAATTGCTACTGGCAGACAAGAAACTCGGTCAGGCCTGGATCTATTTTCATGCGATTCGCGATACCCAGGCGGTCCGTGATGCGATCGAATCGGCACCGATGCCGCGTGACGCCAATGAAGAATCCGAAGAGCTGATCGATCTCGGTTTTTACAAGCTGGTTCATCCCGTGAAGGGGATGCAGATCATGCTGCGGACTCATGGAACGTGCAGCACGATCACGTCGCTCGATCAGCAATTCCAGAATCTGTCACCGGAACAGCGGGCGCAGTGTGCGGCAATCCTGGTGAAGTCGCTGCATGGCGACCTGTTGCAATCGATCCAGCACGAAGTCAAACAGCGGATGCCGTTTGCCCCTCCTGCGACCACTCTGCGAGAATTGATTGCCGGACGAGAATGGTTGTTCGCAGACAACAACTATCACATTGATGTTTCGCACCTGCATTCTACGGTTCGGTTCGCGCGATCACTGTCGCCCGAGAATGCTGAATTGAAACTGGCACTCGATCTGGCCGAGTATGGTTCGCAATTGTCCGAGCAGTTCCAGTATGCGGGTGAACCGCCGTTTGTCGAGTTCTATCCGGCTCATATTCAGTTCTTCAAATTCCTGCTGGGCGACAACCGTGAAACTGCTCAAGCCTATTTCCAGCAGCAACTGGATCGCGAACCAGACGCACCCGATCAGGCACTGATCGCTTATGTGATGGTCGATTTGATGGCTCGTACGAACCAGTTGGATCAGGCATTGCCCCTGGCGGAAAAGTATCTGGTCAAGGCAGACCCCGACTTCGCCGCAGCGTTTGCCGAATTGTGTCAGCAGGCAGGACGATTCGATGTCCTGATGCGCAGTGCCGAAGATCGTGGTGATCTGTTGACCTATGCTGCGGCCCTGGTTCAATAAGTACTAAATGCGGTAGTAACGGCAGACACTCTGTGAAGGAGCAGATCGAGTGAACCCGTTCCGAGCAGCACCCGTGATCACCGAATGTCTGGTGGTTTGCGCTGCGCTGTTTATCGTCTGTCAGTTGAACAGCGTGGACGGGATCAAGTTTCGGGATGCTCAGCGATTCTGGGGGGCTGTCGTGGAACGAACAGCACTCCCCCCGGCAGGTGCTCCCGAAGTCCTGGGAACGGAACTGCACGGACCATTTGATCTATGGGCCGGGGAATGGTGGCGAATTCCTGTGAGTGCCTTTCATCACGCTCACCTGCTGCATCTGCTGATGAACTGCGTTTTTGCCTGGGACTTGGGACGCCGCCTGGAAAAACGGTGGGGAAGTGTGCGATTCTTCCTGTTCATGGTGCCCGCCGTCACGCTTCCGCTACTTTTGGAAATCCTTGCAGGTAACATTCCACTCGGATTTTCGGGGGCGATTTGTGCCATGCTGGGAGCGCAGATTGCCCTGCAGAATCTGGGTTGTGCCGAAGAGGAGATCCCCGAGGGAACGCTGCTGTTTTCATTAGGAGTAATCCTGGCCGGTATCCCGGCAGCCGGTTTCGGACTGTTGCCACTGGCCAACGTCGCTCACGTGAGCGGCGTTGTGTACGGAGCGCTGGTCGCATGGTTGTGTTGCGGACCTTGGTTCAACATCGCGGTGATTCGTCTGGCTGTGATCGCTGCTCATTTTATGATGCTGCCAGCTATTGAATTTGCGATGCATCCCTTCACGAACGGAAGGTATCTCTGGTACCAGGTCGATCACGATCCTCAAGTCCGTCCTGATCAGCGAACGCCGCTGTTGGAACGCGCCATTCAACTCGATCCGTCCTTGACCGGGATCTGGTTGCGGCTGATTGAGCAACAGATGATCGAGAGTCACTTTCCAGAAGCCTGGAAACTGGCAATTGAAGGATTGTCATCGAATCCATCGAGCGCCGAACTGATGGAAGCGGCACGTCGGGCCTGGCGACGACTGACGCATGGGCCGCAACGCGATGCTGCCGAACAGGAACTGCGAACTGTCTTCGGAGAACGGTCCACGGCCTGGCTGACACAAATCCGGGGTAAGCCGAGCCAATCGGTACCCGGAAAACTCGACGAACCTGTTTTGGACCCCAGGGATTTCCCCATTGACCGGCCGATGGAAATGGAGTTCGAACTGCCTCGACCAGCACCTCAACCCGTGAATCGTCCGGATGCCATTGAAGGGACGTCGGTTTAGCACCCAGTCAGGTCTAGCTCGTATACGCCCTCTGACATTACCACTGCCAGAATCGTCTTTGCGAATTTGGCGATTTTCGATACAACCCCCGCGACCCCGTTACGGGAATGGGAAGCCGTGTCTGTGACTCGATCGCGCTTCCGTTAGATCATGGAGAACTGCGGCATCATGCGGCGGTTGTCCCTGGGGAGCTTGCGATGCGGTTGGATACAGTAATATTTGGAGGTGGCGCAGCAGGACTCTGGCTGCTCGATCGTCTTTCGCGCGATGGACATCATGTCGTCCTGCTGGAGTCGAATGCGTTGGGGGCGGGTCAGACCGTTGCTTCGCAGGGGATCATCCATGGCGGACTGAAATATACGCTCAGCGGTCTTCTCACCCGGTCTGCTATCAGCATTCGTGAAATGCCGATCCTGTGGCGGGATGCTCTGCTGGGACGAATTACCCCGAATCTGACACGCACGCGACTGCGTTCCGAATGCTGTTACCTGTGGCAAACCGATACTTTTAGTTCCCGCGTCGGCATGCTGGGAGCCAGGATCGGGTTGCAGGTGAAATCTGAAGCCATTGAAGCGGAAGAGCGTCCGGCCGCGCTGGCAAACGTCTATGGAACTGTTGCACGACTGCCAGAACAGGTCATTTGCCCAGCCAGTTTCATCGCCGATCTGGCCGATCAGTACCGCGATCGAATCTTGAAAATCGACGTGGCGAAGGGACTGAAGTTCCGACTGGGAAGTCCCGGTGAAGTGGAATCACTCATCCTGAAATCACCGACGGATGGTGCCGAACTGGAATTGCGACCCGGTCAAGTGGTGTTTACCGCAGGTGCCGGAAACGCGCGGCTGCGCGAAATGGTTGGGTTGAGTGCCGATGTGATGCAGCGGCGACCGCTGCACATGGTTCTGGCCCGCGGCATTCTTCCCGAACTGCATGGCCACTGCGTGGATGGTGCCCGGACTCGCGTCACGATTACATCGGACATTGATGATGATGGGCGGACTGTTTATCAGATTGGTGGACAACTCGCCGAAGATGGTACCAAGCTGGAGTCGCGGGCACTGGCCGAAGTGGCTCGTGCGGAATTGACGTCCGTTCTACCGAGCCTTGATCTTTCTCAGGTGGAATGGTCAACGTACCGCGTCGATCGAGCGGAAGGAGCGACCGGGAACGGGGCTCGCCCCGATTCGATTCAGGTGCTTTGTGCAGGGAATGTAACAACCGGCTGGCCGACGAAACTGGTCCTGGCACCAATCCTGGCTCAAGAGATCGCCAGCCGCGCCAGTTCTCCCTACATTTCAGCCGCATTCGATCCGACACCGATTGCGGAATGGCCGCGGCCTGAAGTGGCAGCCCTTCCCTGGCAAGAGCAAGACCGTGTCTGGTGGAGACTTCCCGAGTCCCAGTCGACACCAATCCGTCGCGCTGCGTAGACTGTCTCTACGGCGGATGCCGCATGACACAGAGACTACTTCCCAGAGATGTGAAACCATGGCAAACCTGCGCACGGTCAGTCGATTTCTTGGTCTTTCGATCATTTGTCTTTCTTGTTCGATCGCCTTTGCTGCCGATCCGGTTTTTGCCGTCGGTACCAGGCCCGTCATGCTGCAAGAGTCAGGGGCTGGTGAAGGCCCCGCATGGCATCCGGAACTGGGCCTGCTGACGAGCGGCGAGGGAAATATCAATCGTCGTGACAAGTCTGGCAAGACATCGGTGTTTCGCCGTGATGCCGGGTCGAACGGGTTGATGTTCGATCGACAGGGCCGGTTGGTGGTCTGTGAAGCGTCACGACGCCGGGTGACTCGGCAGGAACCCGATGGAACCATCACCGTGCTGGCTGCATCGTATGAAGGCAAGAAATTCAACCAGCCCAACGACCTGACAATGGACTCGCACAACCGCATCTATTTTTCGGATCCTCGTTACGGGGATCGTTCGGATATGGAAATCCTGGATGCCGCCGGACGGAAGGTTGAAGGGGTCTACCGAATCGACCCCAATGGCAAGGTCACACGGATCATCACGCACGAAGTTGATCGACCGAATGGGCTGGTGATCACGTCCGATGACAAGTATCTGTTCGTTGCCGACAACAATAACAACATGGCGAACGGAGCTCGAAAACTTTGGCGGTTTGATCTTCAAGCTGACGGCACAGTGAACTTCGCCAGCCAGAAACTGATTCATGACTGGAAGACGACACGGGGTCCCGACGGTATGAAACTCGATGCCGCTGGCCGATTGTATGTCGCGGGTGGCTTGAACAAACCAAATCCACCGTTCGAGACTGCCGATCCCGCCACCGCTGGCATTTACGTCTTCGCCCCCTCAGGTGAACTGTTGGAATTCGTTCCGATCCCGCGCGATGAAACGACGAACTGTGCTTTCGGCGGCGATGATCTGAAGACGCTGTTTGTGACTGCCGGAGGAACCTTGTGGAGTCTGCAGGCGACAACACCTGGTCGCCCCGTCTGGCCGACTTTGAAAGCACCGCAGTAACAAGGGTTGCGGGTTTCTTTGGAAATAGCGTTTAAGAGAAGAGGAGACCTTCGGTCGCGTGTTTCGGCGGGGTCAGGAGACCCGCGCCGAACAGAGTCGGCAGGGATCAGCAATCGTATGGGCAGTTGCAAGTAACGACAAACATTCCGTTCCAGACATTGATGTTTTCAGAAGCCACCAGAAAGAAAGAGAACCGCATGAAGCCGGTCAGCAACGAAACCGTTCTGAAGCAATTAAATTGGCGTTATGCGACGAAGAAGTTCGATCCGTCGCGTCGGATTTCTGATGATGACTGGTCAACGCTAGAACAGTCGCTCGTACTGACGCCGTCGTCGTTCGGGCTGCAGCCCTGGCGGTTCATTGTGATCACAGATCAAGAAACCAAGTCCCAGTTAAAGCAAATGTCTTGGGGCCAGCACCAGGTGACGGACGGATCGCACGTGGTCGTTTTTGCGATTCGCAAGAATCTGTCCGAGAGTGACATCGACAAGTACGTTGCTCGAACCGCCGAGGTTCGTGGGGCGACGGTCGAAGCCCTCGCAGGCTTCCGGAAGATGATGGTGGGGGCTCTGCACGGCGGCAAGATGGATCTGAATCACTGGGCGGCATTACAGGCGTACATCGCTCTCGGGCAGTTCATGGCGACGGCTGCGATGATGGGGATCGATACCTGCCCGATGGAAGGGATCGATCCAGTCAAATATGACGCTCTGCTGGGCCTGCCGGAACAGGGCTATGCCACATCCGTCGCTTGTGTCGCGGGATACCGTACGGACGACGACAAATATGCCGCATTGCCCAAGGTTCGCTTTAAGACGGAAGATGTCATTTTTCGAATCGGAAAGTAGAGTCCCGTCATTCCGATGATAGTACCCCATCGTACGGATGAAACATTCGTACGATGGGTCACTTGAACGTCACGCACGCATGGTGAGCATGTAGCCCGATTCGCGTTCATCCTCTTCGAGCGACATGATCGCTTCAACGACTTCCGTCGCGTATTTGGCCAGTTCTTCAGCATTTGCCGGTGCTGGACGTAATCGCGGTGTTTCCGGCAGCAGAGCGGGACTGCTTTGGACTCGCAGTGTCTCGAAATCGTAGACCCCGAAGACGACCTGAGGGCCTTCGTCGGAATACAGTTTCAGTTCGCGTTGCAGTTCCAGGGCCGAGACGGCTGCGTTCACGTAAGCGGTGATCCCGACCAGCAGCGATCGATACATCGTTTTGTTGGGGATTGCAGTTCCCACATACTTTTCCAGCGCATGTGATGACCCGCGAACGGCGATCTGGATCTGGTCGACCAGAGATCGAAGGGGGAATGTGCAGGCAATGTTGACGTAGGCATCGGGTGACAAATGCGTATCGACAGCCGCCGTCACCGCTCCACACTTCGAATGCCCCAGGACTACGATCAGCTTCAGGCTGTCTTTCATGTGTCGCAATGCGAAGTGCAGCGAACCGAGGCATTCAGACCCGAGAACATTCCCGGCAATCCGCAGCACAAACAGGTCATTAAATGACTGGTCGAAAACTGCTTCGGTCGGAACACGGGCATCGGAACATCCCAGGACAACTGCAAACGGTGACTGAGCAGGCATTGCTCCTTGAAACAATGGCAGTCCCGATGTCATTGGACTGATCGGGATCACAATCGGTTCGCCCGCATCACCACCCAGCGTCCGTTCCTGCATCCGGCTGACCAGGTTCTTTAAGCGATCATTCCCTTGAATCAGTGCGTCCAATGCCGCCTTGGCATCGGGGATCTGTCGCGCCATGATCGGTGCGAACGGATCGTAACGATAGATGACATCCATTCAAGGATCTCCCTCGGATTTACGTGAATCGAAATGCAACCGGCGACCGCCATGATCGCCCGTTGTCAACCGGTTCCCAGCCCTCGGTCATAGGCTTCCAGGTCTCGCATGTAAACTGCGAGTGTGGATTGCAAGGTCTCACGTCCAATCTGCCAGCGCGGAGATTCATCGGTGTATCGGTGACAATGCTCGACGAGCAATCGGTGCAGGAACTTGAACAAATGCCGTGGCACTCGCAGTCGGGCCAGCGTGCTGACCAGTTCAGGCTCGGTAATCGTTTCTTCGAACCAGGACCCCAGTTTCGATGCGGCATTCTGTTGATGCGGATTACTCGCTCGAATCCGATCGTTTGCCAGGTCATAGAGCGATTCGCCGGTCCACTCGAGTGACCGGATCAGATTCTGCTTGTCCAGGCGAGATCGTTCGTAAAACTCTTTGTCTTCCTTGGCCAGATAGAAACTGACTTCGACGGGGAGCAGCAACTTAAAGCCCAGCCCCGCCAGCTTCAGGAACTTGTTATCGAACATCGGCCACAGCAGGGCCTTCATTCGTTCCGGCGACCCATTGACCAGATGCGGCTCATCAACGCGATCCACCAGGATCGTCACAGAGTCGAATCCCAGTGTCTTGAGTATTGCCAGGAGCTTGCCGAGCAATTCGTATCGATCATCACTTCGTTCACGCGATGGAGTCGGCTGACCAGACAGGTCGATCGCTTCGAAACCGGAAAGTACCATTCGCAACGGATTGATCTGTCGATCCAGAACGCGGACCTGCCGTTTGACTTTCCAGGCTAGCCACGTCAACCAGCCCTGTTGCCACAGAAATGGTGCCCAGGCCAGCAGCAGAACCAGCCAGACCCAGACGTGACCGAATTGCGGCAGGTAGCCCAGTTGTGCCAGCAGGCCAAACAGCCCCAGCGAAACACCGCCACCGATCGCCAAGTCGCGCCACGTCTTCCAGTTCGAGAAGCGGAGCTTGCGTCGCAGGCTGGTCCAGCGGTGCTGGACACTGACATGCGTACTACGATCGTAGAATGCAGCAAGCAGCAGCAGATCTCGTTTCTGGGTTCGAGACAGGTTTTGCAGTTTCTCGCCCCGGACCTCGAAAGGCTTGGGATCGCCCGTCGTCCGTTCATCGAGCATGTCATCGACCAGGCGCGTGACGGCGAGTGACAGGATGCAGTCGATATGATCCCACAGTCGCCATTTGGCCAGCGTCCTTTCGGGTGTTGCACCCGGCCACGACATCTTTTCACTGAAGCAATCCAGGAACGGGTTGAAGTCATCGTATTCGATGATGAAGACGCGATTCTCTGGATGTTCACGGTTGTAGTTCGCGGTGTGGTCGACGATCTGCAGTCGCAGTGCCGTCTTGCCGCTCCCTTTTTCACCGAAGACGACTGCCGTCGAAGGGGTACCGGGATCACCAAAGATCTTGTCCCAGGCCGGGTGAAATGTTCCCCGAGCACAGAATTGTTGAAACAACGGATCGGTCTGGGCATCTTCTTGGCTGAATGGATTTTGCTTCAGGCCATGGTGTTCAAGAAACTGCTGGACTTTCATCGCGTTATCAACTTTCGGATTCTTATCGGGAACAGAGGAGGGCGAGCCCACCGAACCTCTTGAATACTCAAACTCTAAGCGCGCCGCCGCTCAACGTCTACCGACTGAGACTGATTCGCCACCTGGAACAGATAGGCATTCGCTGGTTCGTTGGCCAATCTTGGTTGACAATTCGGAATCGACCCGCGCTACTTGAGGATTGACTGGTCGACTTGGAATTGGGGAGATGGTGTTCATGGGGCGGATTCTGCTGGCGTTTCGCGTTTTTTTTGGCGTGTTGTTCAATCGAGAAATTGCATCGCGCGTGACTCGGTCGCTGACGGGTATTGACGCACCCACCGCGCCGACGCCTGCACCTGTCGTTCCGGCTCCGGCCCGCGTGGAAGAACGGCCGCGGCCAGAACCCCGCCGTCCCACGCAAAGCGAAGCGATCACATTGTTGGCGACATTGCAGCGTGAAGCGCGCCTGGTCGACTTCCTCAAGGAGGACTTGTCAGGCTACTCCGACGAACAGGTGGGTGCCGCCGTGCGGGCAATCCATCAGGATGCTGGGAAAGTGCTGGACCGACTGTTCGGCATTACCGCTGTGGTGACCGAGGCCGAAGGGGCCCCTGTGGAAGTCCCCGCCGGATTTGATTCTGCGCGCTACCGGTTGACGGGCAAAGTCGCAGGCGAAGCCCCATTCAAAGGAACTCTGCAGCATCACGGTTGGGAAGCCACCCGCTGCGAACTGCCGCAGTTCACCGGAGCGGAATCAGGAGCGAAGACGATCGCCCCCGCCGAAGTCGAAGTTCGCTGACAGAATCAGCAGCACTACGAAACTCGCTCGGTCCAGATCGACTTTGGTGGATTTTCAATCGCGACGACAATCACTGCTCAAGCGAGTCGAATTCCTCTGGAACCGGCGCTTCAACGGCGGGATCTTCGATCTTCTTGCCTGTCAGAGATTCCAGATAGAACTTGACCAATGGCCTGATGGGGGATGTTGGCTGTGATTCCATGAGGGATTGCAACGACGTTTTGGCGCCTGCAACATCCCCCAGTTCCAACTGGGCCTGAGCGATCTGGAATTTCAGGGCCGCCGTTTCGGCTCGAAAGCGTCCGACCATTTCTTCGGCTGCTGCGACATGTACGAACGGGTATTGTTCAGTCCCCATCCAACCGGGACCTAGAGTCACAAACGGCAGGCTTTGCAGCAGACGTTGAGTTCCGCCCGAGACGGATTCGTCCAATTGTTCGGTCCATAGTTCCTGTGCCAGGGCGTAGTTCGCGTTGACCAGGACCGACGCTGCCATCGCATCGCGCCATCCGGGGATCCCGCGTTGCGACGAGACCTGTTCCAGCGTGTTCAGACCTTCCTGAATGCGTCCCGCTTCAATCAACCATGTTCCCAGTGCGTTTTTCGCGAGCGGATTCTCTTCAACGTAGATCGGCTCTTCTTCGAGAGTCCGGATTGCCAGCAGGACGGCACCTGCCTGATACGCGGTTGCTGCAGTCTGGAATCGGTCCGCCCCCCCCTGCAACTGCTGCTGGACATGGGCGTCGATCTTGGCCAACGTCTCTTCCAGTGCCAGTTCTGAGTTTACCAGTTGTGTCCGCTGGTTCCTGTCCGCTTCCGATGACTTGGCTGTAATCGGACCGCGGATACGTTTGATATTTCGGATTGCATCAAGCGCCAGGTCGCCACGCTGGTTCCGTTCGAACAGCCCAAACAAGTCGCCGCGGGCCAGCGCGTCGTCTGGCGACAACAACGCAGCTTGCTGAAGTGCCGCGAGAGTTTCGTTGTATCGAACCGAGCTGAACCAGCGAGTTCCAGCCTGGGTCATGATATTGCTTTCGATCCGATCCAGGATCTGATATGCTAGGCCAAGCATTCGATACCCGTCTGCCGAGTTTGAATCGTCTCGCAAACCTTCAGTCGCACTGCGTACGGCCAGTGTCGCACAGGCAGCGCGAATTTGAGGCGAGATATTGCCAGCCGCGCCGGACAATTGCAGGTAATGTGCGGCTAACTGGATTCCGGCGGGATATCGCGGTCGCCTTAGCGAGAAAATACTGTCAGACAACGTTGCCCCCTTGGCACAGACACGAACGGTCTCTTCGGGCTTGGTCGCCGCCTGAAAGGCAAGCTTGATGAAATCAATCCGATGCTGAGCGATGAACTCGTTGACAGGCGGCTGATTCGAAACGTGGTAGAAGACTGCGGCCGACGCCGTCAGGTCCGTCAGTGCCCAATCGCTGCTATTGGCGAGTAAGTCCCCAAACGAGATATAATCGGGTGCCGGAATCGGGCCGCTCAGTCGAGGGATCGTATGCGTCAACTGGTACTTGGCGAATGTCGCTTTCCAGACATCAGGTTCACCACTGCCGACCAGATTTCGCTTCTGCTGCATCGCTCGTCGAGTTCGATCGTGCAATCCAATAAGGTCACGTTCACCTGATCCAGCGAACAAAGCGGCGCGAGTGTCGATGAAGGACTTCTGCCCGGCCCAGATCAACAAATCTCCCTGCCTCGCCACAAAATGGAACGGGCGGTCATCGAGCATGCGCGGCTTTCCGTCATCCGCGACGATCTGACGATACGAGTCCATCTGAACCTGCAGGTTCTCGTGAAAGCCCATTCCCGTCCGTCGACCGGCAGGGCCATCGATACGGCCACTGATCACTAACCATGCCAGCACGAAATAACAGAGGACGGTGACCGCTCGACCACCGCGAGAAAACAGCAACTCACGCCAGTGAATCGAATAGACCTGTCCGAACCGATGGCGATACCACGATTGAGCGTTCAAGGTACAAACGACGCAATTCACGAGGCTGGCTGCAGCCAGTTCGTGGGTCGCCAGTCCCGCCAGCAGATTGAAAACCAGCACGGCAATCACGTGTCCGGGATGAAGTCGTTCTCGATTCAGGAACAACGACACTGTGGTCGCGACAAACAACACGATGGCTGCAATCGAACCATGGTTGATGGATGTCCAGAAAACAGGAAACGTGATCGGATAGAAACCGACTTCAACGGCACCAGGCTTGGGAAAAACCTGCCGCAACGCGGGATAGTCCATCGCGAACAAGCGAACTGGCGAAAGCCATGTTTCCCACAGGAACGGATGGATCACACAGACAGCGAAGGCAGCCAGAGCCACACGCCACGCCAGGCCGCGGCGACTCTTGGCATCGTCTCCCCTTCGTAGTGTCTCGCCCAATGCGAAACAGACCAGCAGCAGCCAACCAAGGAACGCGCGGATATCAACCTGTGACCAGACCCAGACGACGGCAACCGTACTCCAGAGGTACCTCGGCTGGCGCGATTCCTCTGCGCGCAGCACCAGCCACAAAATGGCGGCGATTCCGACCAGGCTGAACAATTCCGGCTGAGCTGTAAACTGGGGATAGCAGACCAGCAGTGCCAGTCCCGCGCAGATCGAACCCCACCAGCTCCGAATTTCTCGATGATACGTGTTCGCGACCAAGCCGAAGGTGATGGCGGCCAGCACCGCCTGCAAGATCGACAGCCCAATGCCCCCGGCGAGGGAATGAACCCCGGCCGCCACCAGATCATACAGCCAGGAAAGGTTCACCCAGCGGCGGTCACTGGCGGTATAGGAAAAGACGTCGTTGGCAGCCGGCAGGAACCCGTGAGACGCGAGGTGTTCTCCCGACTTGAGATGGACCAGTGTCCGGGTATCAGTGATCGGGGCAAACCCGAACAGTAATGCCAGGCCAACAACGGCCCAGCGAATGACAAAGTCACCCCGAATTGCTTCGTCCTCGACCAGTTCCGGGGTCAGCGGCTCCCACTCTGGCAGGCCTTCTGCCGGATTTTCCGATTGTTCGGTGGATGAGGAATTTGCGGATCCGGGTGAAACGGATGGCTGGTCTTGAGCAGGCGTCCCGTCGTTCGGCGGAAGTTGTTCGTCGTCAGCCGGTTCAGGAGAGGTTGTCACGTTCGGGCTCGCAAATTAAGGACATGTACATCGGGAAGCGAGCCTCATCGTACGAGCCGCGATTCCGAATGGTCAACCGACGCTTCACATCAAGGCCACTTCCGGAATGATTCTGGTGGCCAATTTGGTGAAAGGTCTGATTTTACGTACTCCCAGTCAGGGCTTGGTCTTGGGATGATGGAGGATATCTGGGGTTGGGGCGAATTCGCGACGACTGGGGCTTTCATAGCAAGGCCTCCGTCCAACCAACTGCAGTGCCCGTCACGACTCAGATTTGAGTTGGACGATCAGCCGCTGGGCGCTAGCTCACGGTTCAAACCGGCCGATTAATCGCACCCCCAGAGCAGGTCATGACTTCGCACGAGTTGTCATACGCGATGTCGCTTGCTTTCGTTGGAATCTGCGAGTCAAAGAAAAAAACCGCCGCGATCTGCCCGTGAGATCGCGGCGGCCGAGGACTTGCGACAGAGCCTCGGTTTAGGTGCGCGGTAGACCGAGCAATTCTTCTTCTTCTTCCTGGATGATGATACGTGGCGTGATCATCAACATCAGGCTTTCTGTTTCACGACCAACCCCTGTGTTCTTGAACAGGCGGCTGACGTAAGGAATCTTGTTCAGGATTGGTACACCAGCCATGTTGCGGCCTTCCTTCAGGCGTTTGATTCCACCGAGCAGAATCGTTCCGCCGTCAGGAACACTGACCGTCGTCAGCACAGTAACCTGTTCCACAACGGGCTGCTGAACGGTGATTGTCTGACCACCACCGCCACCACCACCGTTCTGGTTTCCGTTCTGATTTCCACCACCCTGGTTTCCACCACCCTGGTTGTTACCGCCGATACCGAACTGCTGACCACCACCACCCTGCTGACCACCACCACCGCCGAACTGACCACCACCAAAGCCGCCCTGGCCACCTTGCTGGTTCTGGCCCTGCTGCTGACCTTGTTGACCTTGCTGGCCAGCACCGCCACCACCGATGAATGAGAAGGTGAAGACGTCGGTGATCGAGTTAAACTGTGGGTTCACTGACAACCGGACAAACCGGCGATCCGATGACACTACAGCGGTGACCGACAGGTTGATCCCTTCGTTCACAGTTGTGATGACCGGTTGGAAACCGGTTGAGTTGAAACCGACCGTTGGCACCAGGCTGGTTACGAACGGACGACGTTTCGTATCAGAAACAGTTCCCGTCTGACCGTTGAACACGGTCACCTTGGGAGCAAACATCAGGTTGTTACGTTGATCACCCTGGGCTGCCTGGATGAAGAAGAACGCTTCGATGTCACTCAGAATTGCCAGTCCCATTTCCATCCCGGCCTGCGGGTTATAGCTGCCGAACGTCGGCACACCGACCGCAAACGAGCCCTGATGGAACGGTACCGACAAGTCCTGGGTAAACGTGGTTGAGTTCTTCATTCCAACGATTGAGGGATTGCTGGGGTTGTTGTACAGGTTCAGAGATGGTCCCGCACCGAACAGTCCCGCAGCCGCTTGCTGCCCTTGCTGTTGCTGCTGTCCTTGCTGCTGTCCTTGCTGCTGCCCTTGCTGTTGTCCCTGTTGTCCCTGTTGTTGCTGGGTGGATCCAGACAGACCGAACTGAGGCAGGTTGACACTTCCGAACGATCCCAGTGGCAGGCCAGAATTGTCCGTTTTTGGATGCCCCGTTGTCGGAGAAAGGTTGAAGTTGAAGTCGATACCGATTCGTTCGAAGAATCGATCGCTGACCGTGACGAAGCGAACTTCAATCGTCACTTGCAGGTCTTGCAGTCGACGCAACTGATCCAGCAGGTCCGTGATCTCTTCGTGGATCTTCTGAGTCTGGCGGATCACCAGGCTCAATGTCGTTTCGTGTGATCGAATCGACGCTGGACCACCGACCTGATCCCAACTGTCTGGTGCAATTGTCGAGACGATCAAGTCTGACAGCGCACTGAAGTCAGGATCGAGTCTGTTGTTGCCGTTGCGTCGTCGTCCTGGATTAGCAGGATCGAAGACATCGTTCTGGTTCTGAGCCACCTGTCCGAACCCTTGTCCGGCAGGAACACTCATCTGTCCACCACCGAATCCGACGGGATTCGTGCTGTTGAACGGATCAACCATCTGGTTGGATGGATCAGGAATCGGCACCACCAGGTCTGCGACCGAGTACGTTGCGACGATCAATTCGCCCTGCTGACGCATGCGGCTGGTGATCTTCAGGACTTCATCACCGATCATGTAGCTCAGGTTGTACCGGGCGAGGACCAGGTTGAGCGCACTCTTGACCGAGATGTTGTCGACATCAATGGTTACCAGACTGTTCGAATGAGCCGCTTCATCTTCCAGGCCCTGAGCATCCAGAACAATGTTGATGTCTGCGATCGCCTGGATCTTCTTGATGACGTCGGCGAGTGGCACCTGATCTTCGTGCAGCGAGATTCGCTTGGTCAGGCTTTGCTCGATCCGAATTTCTTCGGCACCTCGTTTGCGATTGTCTGGACGGTACTTGCCATCACGTCGTTTCTTGATATCGCTCCAGCTATGACCGAAGTCGAGCGGTTTGTCGTCGGTGACAGCGTTAACCATGCTTTGCTCGACGTCATCCAGTTGCTTCCAAACGGCGTCTTCTTTATTGAGCTTCAGTGTTTCATTGCTGTCAACACGCTTCCCGATTCGCGACTTGTAGAACATCGTGACGGCGACAGGATCCTTGGGATTCAAGGCAATCGCCTTCTTGGCCACAACTTCGGCTTCGGCAAATCGCTTCTGGTTCATCAGGTCGCTGAACTCTTCGACCATTTTCGCGAATTCCTGCTCGATCCGGATCCGGTTGTTCAGATCCTTTTCCAGGATGTTCTTGGTTTCTTCGTTTCGCTTCTTCAGTTCCAGATTGGGCCGTTGGCGAACGATTTCACCCTGCAGGCTCGAACGAGTCCGCGTCAACTGCTTCATCAGTGATGCAGCCGCTTCTTCGGTCAGTTCTGCACCTTCAACCTTGGACATCGTCTGATCGATCAAAGCCAGAGCCGCTTCTGGATCGTTCGTTCGCAGGCGTTCAGCCTTGAAGACTGCATTCAGAACTTCACTGCGAATCCGGTCGAACCGAACCATCTGCTCCTGCTGAGCGGCATCGAGTGCTGCGGGTGAATCTTCACCTGGAACCATGGCGACGTCGTTGTCAGTCACTTGATTGTTGGTCAACTGAATCCCGCTCTTGGATGTGCGAGGAGCCAGTTCACGCAGGTAATCCTGCAATCGCTGCGATCGAACATAATCCAGCTTCTGGCCGGTCTGGTGAGCTGCCAGGAAGGCACTGTAGGCTGCCTGTCGGTTCCCTCGATTGAGCTGCATCATACCGCGATTGTAGAGTTCGCTGGCCGAAGCACCGTTGGGGTTAGGATTTACATTGCTGATGGCATCGGTCGAGTCGGCTTGAGTCACGCTGCCATAGTCACGGCCGGCTGGTCGTCGGCTGGCGGTGCGGCCCGCTTCCGGAGCAAACGGATTGGCTTCTGGATCGACGGGTGCTTCGTTGGCACTGACCGATTCAACACCCGCACCACGTGGCGTCCGGCTGGCGACATTGCCACTTTGAGCAGTTTCAAGATCCGCGAGGACCAGGTCAGGACGATCTGCGAAGACTGGGAACGTGACGTTCATCAGTTCTGCTTCTTCAGCCTTGGCCTTCGCTTCATCGAAACGACCTGCCTTGGTGAGCTGACGTGCCTGACGGAGCAATTCGATGGCCTGAGCCTGTGCAGGACTCAAGTTCTGTCGGGCTGCTGCTGTATTCACGTTACTCGCTGGCGTTGCGGCAGGAGTGGTGTTCTGTGCGGTACTGTGATCAACAGGATTCCCGATGGTGGTCGGACCACGCTTGGCACTGCGTGCGACTTCCGCAAGGACCAGGTCCGGGCGGTCATCGAACAGATCAAACGGAGCCTTCAGTTTTTCGGCTTCGATCGCGAGCTGTCGGGCTTCTTCCAATCGTTGTTCCGACAGGGCCTGGCGAGCTTTTGCCAGCAGGGCAAGAGCTTGTGGCTTGACGGAGGGAGAATCAACATTGGGAGATGCTTTTTCAACGGGCTTGGCTTCAGCGACATTAGCGGCTGCCCGATTCGCAGCAACTTCGCTCAAAACCAACTCTGGCATGTCTTCGAACAACTTGTACACGACATTCAGTTGAGCTGCTTCTTCGGCTTTGGCTTGTGCTGCGTCCAGGTTTCCGTTGGTCAGATCCTGACGGGCCTGCTCAAGCAGTCGAATTGCCTGTTGCTTGCGTGTATCCGCTCCGCCGGCAACCTTGGCAACCGTTTTCTGGGAAGAACCTGGCATTTCAGCGGCGGCTGGTGTTGCACTCTTTGGCTTGGCCGCGAATGTCCGGGTGTTGGCGACGCGATCGATATCGGTCAACAACAGTTCGGGACGGTCTTCGAACAGATTAAAGGTGACATCGAGGTCGTCAGCAGCCAATGCCTTGCGGCGGGCTTCTTCATAACGACCTGCGAGTAGATCCTTGCGAGCTTCGGCAACCAGAGCGACAGCACGATCCCGGGGTGTCGAAGGTTGACCGGATGCTGACGGCTGACCGGAGGATGTCGCCTGTCGGACCGGAGCATCTTCGAAACCGGATTCTTCGCCGGCAATCTGCTGAACTTTGCGGGACGGATTTGCCTTGGCAGCATTCCCTACCGACACGTCGTCATTCGCCCAGTCGGGAACCGCCGCAGACGTTGCCGCAACAGGTTGTCCCTTGAGTTGGGCCAACAGTGCTGCGGGTGTGACTTCACCCTTTTCAAACTTGATTTCAGCCGTTTTGGCGAAGTTGTAAGCCTGAGTGGCCAGCCGAATCGCTTCGGCGCGGTCACCCCGCTTCATCGCCGTGATAGACTGGTTCATCCAGTTCTCAATACGGTTTCTGTTAGCTTCCTGCATTTGAGGAGGCATTCCACCAGCGGCCGGGGCCGCTTCAGAATCCTCGTCCCAGGAGGCATCAGACTGAGCCCGAACGGTGGCTCCCGTCTTACCGAGCTGCATCCGGGTGCGAGCCTTGGTAAGGAACTCGTCAGCCTGACGGCGTTCGGTTCCGGTCAAACCGGTCCCGGCTGCAGTCGCGGCCTGGAGGTGATCCACGGCGTCGTGGTACTTGCCTCGCAGGTACAACTCGCGGCCAGATTTGTAGTGCTCCCGCGGCGACAGACGTCCTCCCGCATGAACACGATCCTCGCCACCTTTCAGTGTGTGATCCGTATACTGAAGGTTGGTTAATCGTAGCGCGACGATAACCAGGCACATGCAACCGATCAGTCCAATGATCCTACCCAAGGTAGCTTCCTCCTACAGGTCTGGCGTTGACGATGCGTCGACCTTTGTTTCCGGCGGAATGACGCTCATCCTTGAGCGGCAGGCCGTCGTCTTTTCACAACAACTATTGAATTGGGTAACCGGAATCCGGTCCCGAAATTCCCGATGGGGGCAGACAGAGATGACAAATTTTCAGAGAAATGGAGAACCAGGCGAGTGATAGTGAAAATTCGAAGGAAGGGTCAATACGATTCGTCAGGGATCAGCGCTCTGTCCCTCGCTTTTCTCAATTCTGGTGCTGACTTCGGCAGCAACTGCCGCGAGGACTGCTCTGTTGACGGTTCCAGATAGGAATTCGGCAGTTATGACCGGGTTAACTGGTACTGTTGCCCGGTAAACTTGACCAGGTCAACGCACCTTTCCGTTGTGAGCAGCCTGGAATTTGCCAGTTTGGACTGCCGAAACGCCCCGAACAGATCAGAATTGCGGTTCAGAGACCAAAAATCGCGAATTCTGGAGGATTCTCTTGAGGTTCCAGTCCACAATTCATTGCCGATACGCGTATTTTGGAAACAACGGGAACGCGTTTGGGATTAATGACGGCAAAGATTTTGAAACGCAGAGGGCGCGGAGATCGCAGAAAGAAGACTGGAGAAGGCGATCCACTTGCCTTGCGTCCCGCTTCTTTGCATTTCATCAGTCCCAATTGCAGTAGAAATCGAAACGGATGTTTGTGACGTAAGTTATTTCCTTAGAGTTGTTTATTGGCTGTTGGCGCAGTCCCACTGGACTTCTGGAATGTTCTGGATCAACATATTGGTTGTCAGGACCGGATTCTTAAGGTGATCGAAAATGTCTCTTGTCCAAGAAGCTCCCACAAGTTCCCCGACCGATCGCGTTTATGACGGTCAAGACTTCCACTATGCGCCGATTCCTGTGCTCGTTCCGATCAGCATGGGATTCGTCTTTCTATCTCTACTGGCTGCGCTGACCGCGGAACTCCTTCTGGTGCCACTGGTTGGGGCGACGATTGCATTTCTGGGAATCCGCCAGATTCAGAAATCTGCAGGAAACTTAAGCGGCGCCAGGATCGCCTGGGGTAGTTTCTTGCTGCAGATCGTCATTGGACTCAGCTTCGGAGCGATGCACGTTTACAGCTTCGTGACGGAACTTCCTCCTGGCTACGAGCGGATCAGCTTCACTTCGGACATTTCGAAGAAAGGGTTCACCAGCGAAGGGGGACTCATGGGAATCCACCCTGATGTGCAGAAACTGGAATCGCAAAAGGTGATGATCAAAGGGTATATGTACCCTTGGAAGTCTACCGACGGGATTCGCTCGTTCGTCTTGTGCCGCGATAATGGCGATTGCTGCTTCGGTGGTCAGCCTAAACCGACCGATATGGTTCTGGTCCACATGAAAGGCGAAACGTTCGCCAAATTTCAAAAGGGGATGGTGGCTGTCGCCGGCGTCTTCCGGGTGGAACCTACGATCGATGAAACGGGTCTCAAACCTGTCTATCAACTCGAATGTGATTATTTCGGTCCGGCGAAAACATGGTACTGATCGAATCCGAGTCGGATCTGCTCAAGGACGATTTTCATGACACGCATTAATCTGGGATTGTGTCTGGTAGCATTCGTCCTGTCCGGTTGTGGTGGGACCGACATGAGCGACTATCGTCCCGTCAGTTCCGTCCCGGCTCACAAACCCGTCCAGACGCAGGTCGTTGACCCGTCGATGTCGTGTCTGCCTCCTCAGGGAGAATCCGAATCCTTCCCCGAGGAGGTGGAACTGCCCGTGTCGGCACTTGGTCCCGTCAATGTGATTGATGGGTCCAGCGTTTCGAATCTGCTGAAAGGGAATGGTGCGCCTCGACCTGAGAACGCAGCACCTGCAATTCAACCCGTTTCAGCCACAGCCGCTGACAAGCCACGAACAGTCGAGCTGTTGATTCCCGAAAAGAGCTTTCAGCGCGATAACGCATCCAAGGGGCTGCGAGTCTCGTACGATGACCTGGACCTTTTGAAGGTCCTGAATCTCGATCCCGTCACCAGCAATGCCGTGGAATTGATGCCGTCCTGGTTGAAGGAGCTGAGTGGCCAGCGGATCCGCATCCGAGGATTCATGTACCCCACCTTTGAACCCGATGGTATTGAGCGTTTCGTACTCGCTCGTGACAACCAGATCTGCTGCTTCGGACGCGATCCCAAGGTGTACGATCTGGTGCAGGTCGATCTGCGAGCGGGCAAAACCACTCGCTATATCCCCCCGACGCGTGCCTTCGACGTGGTCGGCACGTTCAAGATCGAACTGGACCTTGTCGATGACAAACCGTTCGGTCTTTACTATATCGAAAATGCCGAAATCATCGAGAAGTGATGGGCCTTCAGGGCCAATGCCTTTTTGAAGCTGGGCGGGACGTAGGGTGGGACCAGTGGCGTTTCGCCGCGCAGGCCCACCATCAATTCTCGACGTTTCCTTTTGGTGGGCCGGCGCTCGAAGCGAGCTGGTCCCACCCTACATTGAAAAAGCCGATTGCCCTGGATCGGCCTTCACAGGTCGTCAACCCTCAGGCCCCGGCGGTCTTGAAGACCTTGGGAAGCAGGCGATTCACTGCCCCGTCCGGTGGAACCAGATCAATCAGCTTCTTGACGATGTCATCGGGACGGATCCCTTCCGCTTCGGCGTTGAAGTTCGTCAGGATGCGGTGCCTTAACACCGGGGCTGCCACGGCCTGAACATCTTCAATGCTCACGTAGGGCCGACCATGCAGGATTGCCCGAGCCTTCGCACCGAGTATCAGATACTGGCTGGCACGCGGCCCTGCCCCCCAACTGACGTACTGCTTGACGAAGTCAGGAGCCTCGGCTGTCTTGCGAGTCAACCTTGAGAACTGCATCGCATAACGGATGATCGAATCTGCCACCGGAACGCGTCTGACGAGTCCCTGTAATGCGATCCACTCTTCGTAACTCAAGACTTTTTCGACGACCGTATCGTTGCTGATTGTTGTCTGGCGAACGATCTCAAATTCTTCGTCTTCGGTCGGGTAATCGACCAGGATTTCGAACATGAATCGGTCGAGCTGTGCTTCGGGAAGTGGATATGTCCCTTCCTGCTCAATGGGATTCTGAGTGGCGAGGACGAAAAAGGGACTCGGCAACTTATGGCGCTGGCCCCCCGCTGTCACTTGATGTTCCTGCATCGCTTCCAGCAATGCCGCCTGGGTCTTGGGAGGTGTGCGGTTGATTTCATCGGCCAGCAGCACATTGGTAAAGACAGGGCCCGGCAGGAACTTGAATTGCCGCACACCGCTCGATTTGTCCTCCTGAATTACTTCGGTACCAGTGATGTCTGCAGGCATCAGATCGGGAGTGAACTGGATTCGATTGAACGAGAGATTCAGGGTGTCAGCCAGAGTGCGAACCATCAGGGTCTTGGCCAGGCCGGGAACCCCCACCAGCAAAGCGTGTCCCCCTGCCAGCATCGCCACCAGTAGCTCTTCGACGACAGCGCGCTGTCCGATGATCACTCGGCCCAATTGATCAACGATCCGCCGATAGGCGGCCCCCAGCCGTTCGACCGCAGCCAGATCATTCTCAGTTGGCGCGGCAGTTGTTGAGGCAATCTCTGTCACTCGGGTCGCTCCTGTCCATGGTGAAAGTCCGCATCTCTGTGCACTTGAATTCTACCAGAACAACGAGCGAGGGGGTTCCCTGGCTGTAAGTTCTAGAACGTGCGCTGAACGGCGAAGTCCGCAATGTCTGACAGGATGCGTTTAGCCGTCGTATTTGGCAAGCCGTCAAGCTGTCGACGAGCCTCTGCCGCCAGTCCCTGAGCCCGCTTGCTCGTGTATTCGAAGGCATCGCTTCGTTCAAAATAGGGGACCAGTTGCTGCCGGGTAGTCT
>JBAWWJ010000062.1:0-34142 GCA_037146815.1 Planctomycetota bacterium | reverse complement strand
TGAGGGTCCGCGCGGTCCGTCATTCCAGCGTGCAATCGACATCCAGTTCACCCCGAAAACGATCTTTGTTCGGCCCGCCAGATTGTCAAAACTCGATGATCATGCGACTTCAAGGGACAACTGCGACTGAGTTGGGCCAACTGGCGAGCGCATTCGACAAGAAAACGCTCGACCCCAAAAATGCTTTTCCCATAGGAATGGCAACACGCGAAATCGCGGTCATTCTCAACGACACGGCGGTTCCCTGAACATCCACCGGGCGTCTTGAACAGAGGCCTTGAACTTCGGCGTGACGCGGCGTTCATCCGACGCTCGCTCAACAACCACCCCGCGCGTATGTTCTGCGCCGAATCTCCGGACACGCGAAGTCAAAGCCTTATTGGTTGTTCAAGGGTTACTCGGAAGATCTCCCCAAGATCGGTTCGCGAGATGAATTCGGCCCGGATGCCAACGGAAAAAAGAACTATGCTCGAAAGCACAATCCATGGGTCAGCTTTCGCAACGTTCCCAATGACGACCCGGTCACATCATCGAATCTGACGTTAAAGGAATTCCCGACAGACCCGGCGAAGTTCCATACGCTGCCGACGGTGTCGATTGTCGTTCCCGGATTGAAGAACGACATGCACGACGGTGACCCCACAGCGAGCATCCCGCATGGCGATGCCTGGTTGAAGCAGCATCTGGACCCCTACTATCAATGGGCGAAGACTCACAACAGCCTGTTGATCCTGACATGGGACGAGAACGATGACAAATCGAAAGATCCTGTGACAGGTGCCAATTCGTCGTTCCAGGGCCTGACAGACCCGTTCGCAGAACCGACAGGCCAACTCGGCAAGAACAAGCAGAACCGCATTGCCACCATCTTTGCCGGGGCCAGAATCAAGCCAGGAGACTATGCCGAAGGAAAGGGCGTGACCCACGTCAATCTGTTGCGGACGATTGAGGCCATGTACGGCTTACCCAAATCGGGAAAACAGCAGCCAAACGCAGCCGCAGGCGGGATCACGGACGATGCTATCATCACGGATATCTTTACGCCGTAATGGGCACAATCAGGGGTCGTTGACCCGACCCCGACGCTGAACTCTTATCCATCCTGTCACCACTCCGAATGTGACGATTTCCTCAATGAGTCAGTACCCGCGAATTTTTATCAGCTACAGTCACGACTCGCCCGAGCACCGCGAGCGGGTCTTGACGTTTGCGAACCGACGGAGTTGAAGGATGGCTTGATCACGCATGCCCGCTGTCGCATGGCGGATGCCTGCTTGGCAACGGACATAGGCGCTACGCTTGCATCGATTATGCAAAGATCTCGATGCCAAGCGGCGGATTCGGTTCCGGAGGATGGATCATCCATTCCCCATCAGGTCGGCGTTGTGGAAGCGGTCGCAGGCAGACGTAGCCGACCCACCCGAACAGTCCAAGCAGACCTACGGTTACAGGCCAAACCCATCCTTTGCGCCCCCAGATCTGCTCGCGTCGTCGACAGTCCCATGCGGTTGCAATTCCAATCATCGCCGAAGTCAAAAGCCAGAACCAGTTCTGCAACGAAAACCTCTGGACTTTTTGCATCGGCGACAGTTCTGGTGGTGCAAATCCGGGTACCAGCCAGGAGCCAATCCCACAAAGCGACCACGCAACAACCGGCGCAGGGACAAAAAGTGCTGGCTCGTTGGTGAATTCCCCAGCTTGACTTAACGTCACTTCCTCACGACGGGTCTCAATTCCAGATTCGTCGCACCAAATTATCTCGCATCTTACAACTCCATGAGACGTCTGAAACGTAATAACGCGCAGGCGTACGTCGTTGTCAGTGACATATAACTGTTCGGATGCCCCAATCGGAGGTCGTTGGGACTTCCATGTCTGGACACCTTCTTTCCCTGGATCAATAAACAAAAACTCGTGATCTGTCCGAAGTACGAGAGTTACAAACACCTTGTCTCCTCGCTGATGCCGAAGACTGGATATTTGCCGGAGTTGTGCCCCTTCGAAAAGGAGTCGTACAGTGCGAGTTTTCAGTCGAAGTTCGTAGACCCGATCATTGGAAAGCAGCCAGATGACATCCAGCGGTGCATTTTCCGCGGGAGACGCACTGTACTGAAAAGGTTCAGCAGCCTCAGGCCAGGTTCTTGACATTGCTACGATCACGCCTGCCGAAGCACTTCCAGGATGAGTTGATCCGATGGGAAAGTACTCGCCAGCACCAGGTCGCTCGGGCGTAAATCCATTGAGACTCAAGTACCCGACTGGGCGCTTTGTTCGCTTGTCGTACCCTTCAAAGCAGCCCCGCTGCGGATCGCCTGACAGTAGTACAAAGTACCAGTATGTGGCGTCGATCTCGAAGTCTTGATATGCAGAGATCCTATGGCTCCAATCTGCTGCAGGCCTGGCATCGCTCCATTCAAATCCAGCCTGAGCGGCCCCCTTGATGTGCAGCGCATCAGCTTTGGAAATCTGAACGCCATCCAGAGTCCTGTAGCTCCCATGTTGATCGTTTGCTGGCCATGAACCGATCAGAGGTTCTCCTCGGTCAGTTACAAACAAGTACTCCTGAGTGCGCGGCGTTGACGTAATGGCCCACCATAACCCCTGCCCCCACGCGACTGCCATGGCGTGGACAAATCCAAACGCAATGGTCAGTGACAAAAACAACAACACGGTATGCATCCGAGAACGAAACATGAATTCCCCTTCCGCTGCAGCAAGCAGTGGACGAAACATGCTCATGGAAACTCTCGCAGTCGTGCGGTTTCCAGGATGGACAGAATCAAACACGATCCCAGCAACAACATTCCGACGTAAGCCAAGCCCATCGCAGCCAGGGATGAAACGGGAAGTTGATTCGGCACATACTTCAGAACGACAGCCAAAGCTGTTGCCGCGAGCAAAGGCCAGGTGCGTGATCCCAGCCAGTAGGCGGGGCGAATTCCCGACAGAAATGCCCCCAGGTAACAGACCCAGGCAATCGCCACGCTACGCCACCAGGCTTCGGTCATTCCCCAATAGAACGGACTGGCGTGCGTCCCAGGCGTCGAAGCCCAAAGGCTGTAGATCAGTAATGGGACTGCTGCCACAGCAAATACCAGCAGACTCCCGGCCAGAATCTTTGCCAGGAAGATCTGTGAGCGAGGCATGGGACGGTGTAGCAGCAACAGCGTCGTCTGTCGCCACGATTCCCAGGCGGTCTGATGCATTCCCAACACCACCGCCGCAATGAGGGCAATGGCTGTAAAGGTCGTTTCGCGCCCAGAACCAACAAACGGAATTTCCTCCGTTCCTCGCCCGTTACTCAGCAGGCTGATTAACGGCACTCCCATCCCTTCACCGAGAAAATGCATCTGGGCGAGCAATGCCAATGCAGCGTACAGGCTGCACTCACGCAGTTCTTTCGACAGCAGTGCCGTCCACACGGTCATTCTCCCGAACAAAGAGGGGCAAGGATCGCTTTGAGCCTCGCGTGTATTCGATAAAGGTGTCTTCCAGATTCAATTCCACAACGTCGACCCAACGTGGCCCCAGCGCCTCGACGACCTGCTGCTGAGCAGCCCCCCAGTTCACAACCACCAGTTCCAATGAAATTCCGACTCGTCGCCATGAGACCAGTCCGTCACATCCTGGAAATTCAGGAGGCTCACCGCTGAATTCCACGACGACTCGCCGCACCGATTCCCGAAACGACTCAATCGGACAATCGACTCGCAAGACACCGTTCACCATGACACCGATACGAGTCGCCACACGCTCGACATCACCCAGGACATGCGAACTGAAGAAAATCGTCCGGCCTCGCGATTGAATCAGTTGAATCAGGGCTTCGAGGAAATCGCGACGGACTACGGTATCGAGTCCCAGCGTGGGGTCGTCGAGGATCAGCAGTTCCGGATCGGGGGCCATCGCCAGCGCCAATGACACTTGTGCCTGCTGCCCTTTCGAAAGCCGCCCACACTTTTGCTGACGCGACAGTTCAAAGTGATCCAGTACCTGATCGACGAGAAACTGATCCCAGTTCTTGTAGAAGGGCCGGACAAACTTGCGATCTGACCAATCGTCATCCAGGAATACAGAGGATGCCCTTCGGCCATATAAGCGATGCGAGATCGGGTCTCAGGAGTCATCGTCGCAACGTCTTCACCAAGCAGTGAAACGCTGCCGTAATCGGGACAGACCATTCCCGTCAGCATCTTGATCGTCGTCGACTTTCCGGCACCGTTACGCCCGAGGAATCCGTAGACACACCCAGCCGGAACTTTGAAATTCAAGTCCTTGACGACCCACGTGCCGTCGTATGACTTCGACAAATGCTGCACAATAATGGGATCTGGTAGGGAAATGTCCGACATGACGATGCATCTCGAATGATTGGGAAATGTCCTGTATTACGCCGCTGTCTGCTATGCCACTGTCTGCTATGTCTCAGCCTGCCACTGACACTGGGCAATACGCTCCTGAAACAACTCTCGCACTTCATCCGCCGTGAATCCCAGCAACACCGCTTCCGTAAAGAATCCGTCCAGAAGTACAAGCAGCCGTTCGCGGCGAGTCTCTTTTGTCAGCCCCGTTCCAGGTGGTGCGACAAACACCCCCAAGCCCGGACGCGTGACAAGTAACCCTTCACGCTCGAGTTCGGTATAGACGCGGGCAATGGTGTTCGGGTTAACGACCAGCCGACGCGACAAATCACGTACCGATGGCAGTCGCTCACTCGACTGCAACCGGCCTCGAGCAACCGCAGACCGAATCTGCTCGGCCAATTGCCGATAGATCGGAGTCCGGCTGGCAACATCAATGTGAAAGTCCATGGCATGCGTCCTTACTGTATCAATTATGTTAATACAGTTGACGCAGGTGTCAAGAGTTTTTTTTCTTCATTGAGATCTTCCCAGACATTCCGAGGGACATGCAGTTTTCCGGTGGAGAATGCAACAGACGCTCGAATTCGCCTCGTCAACTTCTGGCTGCAAAACTACGACTGAAGGCCAATGCATCAGAACCAAGGTCGGAACGATAATTGCTCCAGCTGCCCACGGCGATGCGGACATTTGTTGATTTTATTTTCTTCCCAAGTACAGCCCGCTCCGCCAATCGTGTTACTGGCACGGCCCCAGTTTTTATTGGCAACGTTCAGGTTGTCGGCCGGATTGACGAGCGTGACTTTTGGAGGAGACGTTCGGATGCAAGTGCAAATGCTCAGTGAGTTAGAGGTTTACGAAGCGGGAGAACTCACCGTTCTCGGCTTCGGTGGGCGCGAGGTTCTGGATCGCATCAGCCTGGGGCAATGTCGCGAAGAATTGATCGCACTGATTCGGGAATTGGACTGCAAGACACTCGCTTTTGACCTGACGGGGGTTCGGCTGATCCCCAGCGGAATGCTTGGACTGCTCTGCTCAATCTGGAGGCAGGGCGTTTCCGTGCATCTCTACAACCCGTCGCAGGATGTTCGCGAAGTCCTCGAGATTACCAAACTCGACGGACTCTTTGAGTTGCATGAAGTCGAAGTTTGAATGACAACGTGACTGCAGAGAACTCCGGCTGACCGCCGGAGTTCTTATTTTGCTGCCTGTTGTTGGCGACGTCACGTCGCCAGGGCAATCGGCTTTTTCAATGTAGAAACGCTCAGACCCGGCCAACCCAGCCGTGCCGCGCTGAATGCCTACCAAACGCTGGTTGCAATACACCTATTAGCCGGTACGCGCTAGCGTCCGGTTCCGAATGTCGATGGGCTGCCCACCCGAAAGACAAAAGAGAACCGGACGCTAGCGCGTACCGGCTGATTTCCCGTGTGACACAACGCAACCGAGCGAATAATCGCAACGTTGCTCGGAGTCGACTCCGCTGAGGAGTAGTTTTTCGAGGCCACGCCAGAGTTTGGGTGGCGGGGTGCACTGGCTTTGCAGAAGTCCCCGAAACGGAATGCGTTCGAACGGGGGCTTCCCCGAAGTGGGTGCGCCCCCGCCATCCAACGTCGGAGTTCTTTTTTTGCTGTCTGTCGCTGGTGACGTCACGTCGCTCACGAGACTTCCTTCTCAGGCCATTTGTGTCTAAAAGGGTGATAGCCGTGAGTCCACCGGTCCCCAATATCATGGGATCGGTCAACGTCTTTCCCTTCGGAAATCTTCGTGATCGATCTGAGCCAACTTGTTGCGGAGTCATTCGTTCGTCGCGCCGAATGGCATGTCGAACTGAATTCCACAAATACTCGCGCCTTCGAACTCGCCGCCGACCCCGCGATCGAAACTCCGTATCTCATTGGTGCGACAACACAGTCTGCGGGGCGGGGCCGCGGCACTAATCGGTGGTGGGATGCTGACGGAACGCTGATGTTTTCGGTCCTGTTTGACATGGCGGCGATGGGGCTTCTGCAATCCGAATGGCCCCGCTTTTCACTGGGGACCGCGTTGTCTGTCGCCGAAACCATCGAAGCGTTTTTGCCGCACGCCGACGTGGGACTCAAATGGCCAAATGATGTCTGGGTCGGTCGACAGAAGGTCTGTGGGATCTTGATCGAACAACCCGAACGGGCCGCTGGCAAACTGGTCGTTGGGATCGGCCTGAACGTCAACACAAAATTCTCGAATGCCCCGGACGATTTACGCGGCATTGCGACATCCATGCACGATATCTCTGGCCAATCATTCTCAATCCAGGATGTGCTGGTCCGCCTGTTGCAACGCTGGGACATCAACTGTGCTGCTCAGCGATCCGGCGAATGGGATCTGCGTCGACTCTGGTCGCGCTTGTGCGTCTTGAGCGGACACCAGGTTAGAATCACGTCCGCCGGAGGCGAACAAACAGCACCTTGCCATGGGATCGCTGATGATGGAGCACTGCTCCTGGCAGGTCGCGATGGAGTGAATCGCTGCTACGCGGGAACTGTCCGAATCGTTGATTAAAGGGCCAACCATGAGTTTTCGCAGCCTTTTTTTCTGGTTCCTCTCACTGCCGGCGCTATTTCCGGCCGTTACAACAGCAGCACCTCCGAACATCATCTGGATCGTCAGTGAAGATCATGGCCCTCACCTGGGCTGCTACGGTGATTCGTTCGCAACCACTCCTAACGTCGATCGCCTCGCGTCACGCGGCTTGAAGTTTTCCCGCTGCTGGTCGAACGCCCCGGTCTGTGCTCCAACCCGGACAACCCTGATTACAGGAATCTATGCGACCTCAAGCGGTGGCGAGCATATGCGCAGCATGGTTCCGTGCCCCAGCGGGAAAGCGATGTATCCGCAGTTCCTGCGCGAAGCTGGCTACTACTGCACCAACAACTCGAAGGAAGACTACAACGTCGCCAATCCCGGCAAAGTCTGGGATGAGTCGTCAAAGAAGGCCCATTGGAAAAATCGCCCTGCCGGTCGCCCCTTTTTTGCCGTCTTCAATTCTGAGAAGAGTCACGAAAGCAAGATTCGTACCCGTCCCCATACGGCAATCCATGATCCCGCGAGGGTAAGGATTCCCGTCTATCATCCCGATACTCCTGAAGTGCGCCAGGACTGGGCTCAGTACTACGATGCCGTCTCTGAAGCAGACGCCGATGCTGGCGAACGTTTGAAGGAACTCGAAGCCGCGGGACTCGCCGATGAGACGATCGTGTTCTATTTCTCCGACCATGGATCGGGAATGCCTCGCAGCAAACGCTGGCCGTATAATTCAGGTCTGCATGTTCCTCTGGTGATTCATATCCCCGAAAAATATCGTGACTTGTGGCCATTGGATTATGTCCCTGGCGGTACCTCAGATCGACTTGTAAGTCTCATCGACTTCGCGCCGACGCTGTTGAGCCTGGCAGGGGTCAAGCCTCCTGAATGGATGCAGGGACACGCATTTCTGGGAAGGTATGCGACGCCCCCTCAGCCGTACATTTATGGTTTTCGTGGTCGAATGGACGAACGCTATGACCTGGTTCGAAGCGTCACAGACGGTCGATTTGTTTATGTTCGGCAGTACCTTCCTCACCTGATCTATGGCCAGCATGTCGACTACATGTTTCAGACGCCGACAACCCGCGTCTGGAAACAACTGCACGACCAGGGGCGACTGACACTCGCACAGGATGCCTTCTGGAATAAAAAGCCCCCGGAAGAACTTTACGATTTGCAAAGCGATCCGGATGAAGTCCGCAATCTGGCAGATTCTCAGGAACATCAACTGATCAAGGTACGGCTACGCGCCGCTCAGCAGAAGCTGGCTGCTGATATCCGTGATCTTGGATTTCTGCCCGAAGGGGAACGATTCGTTCGTTCACGCGGGGATTCGCAATTCGACATGGCTCGTGATGGAGATCACTATCCGTTTGAGCGAATCTTCGCGGCTGCGGAACTGGCATCGATGATGGCCCCGTCGGCAACGCCTGCATTGAAAATGCAATTGAAAGATCCGGATAGCTCCGTTCGTTACTGGGGCGTGATGGGAATTTCCATGCGAGGCCGTGAACACATTATCGCCGCACAACAAGAGCTTCGGACCTGTTTGAAAGATTCGTCACCGGATGTTGCCATCGCCGCTGCGGAAGCGTTGGTATCATTTGGTGATGACGCCGACCGGGACAATGCCCTGAAGCTCTTGATCGGGCGAGCGAACTGGTCCGACAATTCAGTTTTCGTCTGTATGGCGGCACTCAATAGCCTGGACGCACTTGGTGACAAGGCTGCCAGTGTCGCCGCGGCGATTGGACAGTTACCGACCAAGGGGCCTGTCCCGGATGCCAGATATTCGGACTACGTCCCACGGTTGATCAAGGATCTTGAAATCAAACTTCGAAAGTAATTTCACGCACCGATTACCGGTGGCGATTCCAACTCAGCGCCAGTGGAGCGGCGGCGAACGGGAACAGACAGAGTGAGCCGACTCCGACCAGCAGAATCGCCATCGGAATCGATCCCCCTGGATTCCTCAAGACTTCAAAAGCAGTGATTGAACTGATTCCCAGCCACGCCGTTCCCGCAATCGCCCATTCACGATTGCTAAACAGCTTACGAAGCTGGGCGACGTAGTAAACGCCGCCGGTGATGGTCACCATGACGATTCCTGTCACGAGTTGTGTGATCGAGAACAGTTGCTGTTTTGATTCAGCATCGAGCATGAACGAACCCGCCATGACCGAGAGATAGACTGCGATGCACCCGCAGATTAACCACGCCAGGAATGTCTGCCGCCCCGTCATGTACATTGTCGCGAACACCCCCGTGACCGCCCACTCAAGGAGCAGAATCGCGGGGAAACACCACCAATGCGAAAGAGGCCCTTTGAGCAGTTCCTGAGTGTTCCCCGTTCCGACAAGTGCCATCGCGACGATTACGCAGAACCCCAGGTAAATCCCCCAACTGGTCACGTTTGCTCGAGCCATCACCTTCAATACAACGCGAGCCATTTCGCTGGAAGTCATCGGGCGACTCGCCAGGAAATGCCCTATTTCAACGGACGCGTCCGCCCGGCCGAAATTTCCGATGATCAGTCCTGCAAGCATTGCAGAAACGGAAAGTACAACGCCACCGACCAGTATGTGAATCGTGAGCCTGTGGAAATCACGTTCAAATATCGCCCAGGCAACGGATTGAAATGCGAGTGCTGCGGTCACAACACTCGGCAGAGCCCAGCCTTTCTTCCGCCATTCGAACCAGAATTGGGCCTCGGTAGCCGAATGGAACACTGGGGCAGGTCGCGGATTTCCCAATTCCAGATGCGCCATGTCGACGTTCATGGCTGTAAAAAGTTCGTCCCATCGGCTCGTCAGCAGCGATTCACCACACCGCAAACGACCAACTCCAAGAATTGCAATCCGGTGCGCGACGAAAGCCATTACAACCAGTGGGATCGCTTCCAGAAGAATCATCAGCGGGTGCAATGTCACCACGAAGACGGACCGAAACCTGAGAAAGAACCAGATCCCAAAGATGCCGCTCGCAGCGGACACACTCACAATCTGAAGCGGAGATTTCTCGGAAATCCACAGCGACGCCTGGAGCATAGCCAACCCCACCGGTGCTGCCAGCGCCGGCCAAAGAATTGGCCAGCGGACATCGAACATCAGATCGATAAATAATGCATTCAGTACCATGCAGCCTGACAACAGAGCCATCGCAGGAACCATGCGCCAGGTGACAAGCGTCCACGTGTCGACCGGAAGCACAGAGATCCGCGACGTTTCTTTTTGCACAGATAAGATGGCTGCTCCGATTCCAAAGATGCTGAGCAGGATCATTCCAAGCTGAAACGAAATCATACTGGGATCGCTCAGGTCAACAGGACCATTCGATCGCAGTGCCGACATTAACAGCGAGCAAAAGAGATTCACCCACAGGAACGAGAGTGCGAGTGCGTTGCGACACCGCCGGATCAGTTCCCAAGTCATCGCCAGTGGTATGGAAGACATTGCAAGTTCTCCTGTCGCTGCGGTTGTGAACAGTCGCTGTTCAAGTTTTCAGGGTAATCGCCTTTGTTTGCAGGGGCCGGGGCTGGACCGAAGGGATGCCCCCGGTCTTCGGCATTTTCCGGGATTTCGTGCAGACGCCCCGGCCACCCCGCGACTCCCTCGTCAGTTGTGAATTCGGGACACGAAAATCTCGTCCAGCGACAACGCGTCTTCAGCTACGACGATCGCCCCCAATGATTCCACAGCCGCGCGCAACTGTGATGCATCACCGCTGCAGTAATACACCCAGTCAGTCCCCGCCCCTTCCGTCGTCAGCATCCCCTGCATCGCGGGAGCTTGTTCCATCGGTGTTCCGAATCGTACAGTCAGTCGCCGATGGCGAAGCTTGACGTCGTCCATTGCCTCCGAAAGAACGATCCGCCCCTGATGAATCATCGTCACTTGATCAGCCACACGCTCGACCTCATCCAGCAGGTGCGACGAGAACAACACCGTCCGACCTTCTTCCGCAATGGTCCGAATGATCGCTCCCAGGATGTCACGGCGGACGACGGGATCCAGCCCCGACGACGGTTCGTCTAGCACCAGCAGTTCCGGACGATGTGCCAGCGCGATCAACAAACCCGCTCGTGCCCGTTGGCCGCGTGAGAGTGATTTCAAATAGGAATTCGGATCGAGATCAAACGTCTCGCGCAGTTCCTCGGCGTATTTCTGATCCCAGCGAGGAAAAAAGGCCTGCGTGTACCTCATCAGTTCATAGACTCGCATCCAGTCCGGAAGATCACGATCTTCCGTCAGGTAGCCAATTCGCCCCAAGGTCTCAACAGGGTTCTGAACAGGATCAAGCCCGAACACTCGAACTGAACCCGATTGCGGTTTCAGCATTCCGAGAATGTGCTTGATCAACGTCGTTTTGCCAGCCCCGTTCCCGCCGATCAGGCCAAACACTCCACCACGAGGAATCGATAACGAGACGTGGTCCAGAGCGGTTGTCTTTCCAAACTGGCGCGACACATCGTGAATCTCGATGATGGAATCGGCGCAATCAGACTTATGCATCGCATTACTCCTTGTTGGGGGATTTCAGAAGTGCGGAGTGTCGCTGCTGGACCAGCTTGAGAATTTCGTCGAGTGAAACATCCATCTGCAGTGCTTCGGCAACGAGAGCATCAGTGCGGTCGGAAAGAATGCGCATTCGTTCACGACGGGCCAGCGGTGAACCCTGATCTGAAACATATGTCCCCGCCGTTCGTCGTTTTTCGACGATCCCGGCCGCTTCCAGTTCTCGGTAGGCACGAGCGACCGTATTCGGGTTGATCAGCAATTGTTCCGCGAGTACTCGAATCGGTGGCAGTTCGTCACCCGCCTTCATGCGTCCGGCGGCAATGAGGTATTTGATCTGATTGACGACCTGCAGATAGATCGGCACGCCGTCTGTTGTGGAAATATGGATCAGCACGATGTTGTCCTGTCCCGGTGACCGGCTCGAAAACTTGTATTACAACAATAGTACAAGTGGCATTCGGAGAGTCAATCGTTTTTTCGAAATTTCTGGGGCCACTGCACCTCTCTCTTGGAGTTACCCATACTCATGACGCATAAAACCTTATCCGGTCACTACCCATCGCACGATTCGTCAATTCAATTCCAGAAAAGGCGGAACGATAAAAGTGATCTCAAGCGTGCCTCTTCATCGTTCTGCCCCTCATCGTTCTGCCAACCGCCTTGCTGATTTGAAGAGGAGACCTACGGTCGGCTGTTTCGGCGGGGTCGGGAGACCCGCGCCGAACAACGTCCATCCGAAAGTTGCCTTCGTCGCTCCGCGTGAAGTCAGCCGTTCGCAGACTGCACATCAAAGATGCTCAAGGGACCTTCGCACCAAAAGCCTTGATGCCCAGCCCTCCCGCTCGACGTTTTCACACAAGCGGACGCCTGATATTCGAACGGCTGACCTCACGCGGAGCGAAGAAGGCAACTTTGAGAAGTCATCCCACTTGTCGTAAATTCCGCGGATTTGTGGCTGCAAACTCGCTCTTGCCAGAACCGGACATTCCAGATACTTTCCCGCCGCGACTGGCTGGATGGTCCGTCGCAATCCTCTCTCGGTTTCACTCCAATTCCTTGATCCTTTGCGGAACACACGCATGTGGTGCGCGGCGTGTCGGGCTGATGTTGCAGCCGAGTTGTCATCTGACAACCGACGCATGCTGTGCGCCCGGTGCCGATCTGAATTGGGTACGGCGGCCGGTTCGATCGATCGTCCGGTCGTTGAACCGCGACTGCAGGATACAGAACGGAATGCCAGGGAACTGCTGGCCCGATGGTCAACTCAACACTTGCTCGAACCACCGATTGCAGCCGGACCGCCCGTATCTGTGCCCCCTCCGGCGGCACGTCCTTCTGGATCGAGTTCCGAATTACCCGCGGAGCGGCTGCACCGATTTGATGGAGCCCATAGTGGGACTCCCACGCCGGTCATTGCCGCATCCGACAGTCCCGATGATTCCAAGCCCAAAAGCGATGATCAGCTCCGCGAGCGTCGCCGTCGACGCAAGGTTCCGCGGCCGCATCTGGCCGCAGCCCCACCGGAAGAGGCGACACCGAATTCGTCAGCGCCACTGCCTCATGATGACCTCGTTCGGCTGGCTGTCAAACAACCACCACTGCGCGAGGGAAACTGGACCACGACCATCGGGCAATTGTGTGCCTATGGCGGTGTCGCGGTCCTCACGCTGGGAACTGTGATGGTGCTGTCGGGCTATTTTGGTGGCCCCGCCAACTACGCGCCGACCGGATGGCTCGTCGCGGCCGTAGGACAGATGCTGCTGTTCCTGGGAGTCGTCACGCTGGTTTCCGGCGGTATGGAACAGACGGTCGACGAAGTCGCCTGGCGGATCGACCATCTGGCTGCCCAGATCATGCACCTGGAAAAGGCCATCGATCTGCAGCAGGCTCAACTCGAAGCCATGCACCGCCGCGAGGAACGTCAATCACGCTCCCGACGCGGACGATCAGACGCTGCGTGAGTTTCCAATTGACCGCAGCCGCTTCGATTCCGACAATAGTTTCATGAGCGCAGCAACCCTCTCGACCATCGATCAAGAACTCGACGAGATCCTCGCCAAACTGGTAAGGGCGAACCTCGGGAGCCCGAAGCGGTACGACTGGCGTGCGAACGCATGGATTTCATGCGAGAAGAGATTCAGAAAAGAGTCGGAGTAGTCGACATTGCCATCCCTGCGATCCGTGTACTCCGCGACCGATGATTACGTCCTTGATTCCTCGGCTATCCGATTGCTGCCCTCAACTCGGTGTGGCATTCCTGGAAATGTCGTTCTTCGTCAGCGACACTTCGCAGGCGGAGTTTGAATTGTTACGTCAAGTTGCAGGCGCATCGCCATGAAGTACAGAAGTCGGTATGCCGCAATTCTCTGCATCTTCCCGCTGGTGGTCATGCTATCTCTGTATTTTGGTGGTTCAGCAGATCGCCACTGTTCTGCAATGTGAAGAAAGGAGGAGTATTTGGAATCGTGCTTGTGTGGGGTGCGAACGCACCATTGCATGACTCCAAGGGAAGTCTACTGTTCTACGACGTGTTTCAAAATCAGATTGTTGTTGTGCGTCGTGACTATCCCGTCAAAAGTTGGGAAACAAAGCCATCAGCGGATGGAGCGACGGTTTTGTTTGCCGGAACGAGCGATGAGGTCTACGTACGTCGCGAACGGAACACGGCAGTCGTATACCATGCTGGGAAGGAACTTCAGCGAAATAAATTGCCATCCGGTTTTGCCGAGCGGCTTGCTCAGAAGTTGCTTGGCACTATTGCGAGTGATTTAACCTGCGAACTGGATCGAGGCTTAGCGTCCGAAGAGCCCGGACAGTAGTGGTCAAGGCGAAACCCGCGACACTCGCGAAGTCAGCAACCGCAAGCAACCGGAAGTCGATTCCGCTGTTGTCGATCTCGCCAATTGTCTGGTGAAGACTGGTTTGGCTTATAAGAGGCCTGCTAGGCTTTCGCGCATCATGCCTTCCCCAATCGGATCAGATGCCGCTGCAAAACAGTTTCTCGCGATGTTTATCGAGGCTGGAGTGACATCTGAAGCCCCCGACTTCTTCAAGGCGTGGCAGGTTTTTCAAACATTCTGTGAGGTTCCCATTCGCTGTTCCCGAGGGATTCATGCTTGAGACTCACTACGAAAACCTGTTGATCGACGGCGTCTGGACGCAAGACAAGTCCATTTTTGTGACGCGTCTGAGTCGATACTGGTACAAACCGGGAAAGATTTCAGCGACAACGTACCTCGCTGAAGCTGCATGGAAGTTTGTGACTGATGCGCGCATCCCTGAATCCGCGAGCAAGGTGAGTATTCAAATTGCCCCACTGACGGCCTATCGTAAAGAAACAGGCGACTTGGCTGACCTGTTTCAGTGGATCAGTCAAGCCAGAGTCAAAAGTTTCAAAGTTTACGCCGGTAAACGGTAACCATTCCTGAGGATGGATTCCTCAGATGACATACGCGTCAGTGGCCAGGGAATCTTCGTTTTCGCGTCATCGCCCGCGTTGCGTTCAAGCAACTATTGAAAGGCCGAACAGAAACACCAGAATTCCAAGACCAGCGATGAGCGCGGATAGTGGCCACGCATTTCTGTGATCACGCACGAGGCGGTGAACGGAAATCGTGATGCCACTCAGAACGATTGGTGCAATCACGTACCGGCCCGAAGCGTCTCCAAAACCCGTGCTTCTGGGAACAGTAATCGAAAGGAGAATCCAAACGGGGGCCGCACACAATAGCATCACAATTCCAAACGCGTCGATTTGTAATTTCGTCATTGGAGTGTCGCCGCTGAGATCCGATTCCCGGCACTACCCGTCTCATTTCGCCAGCAGTTTGGCCAGCAGAAACTCATTGGCAGTCGCGTATTTATCGGACTTGGACGTGCCCGGAATCAGCAGGTGGCATTCGTGGCCGACGCTGTCCGATTTCTCTTTCAGCTTGACTCCGTAAACAGGATGATGAATTCCGTGGCCGGCGTCCTTGGAGGGGAGCGTCATGTCGCCTCCATAGGTCATCATCAGCGGCGGATCCTTGGCGTCTACGTGATTGTAGGATGAGAACTCGACGTACAAGCGTTTGTGCTTTTCGTAGTTCGTCAGGGCGTCTTCCATTGTTCGTTCGCCGACCGCCATGTTGATCATGCGGTGCTTCAAGACATTGGGACCCAGCCATCCTTCAATCACTTTGGGATCGATGGAGGTCTGTCCTGCAGAGACCGCTGCGGCACAAACACGTGATGATTCCCGCAAGACAGCATCGGTCGCCTTCGGGTCGGCCAGGTCATCATGCAACAGCAGCCACATTGAGGTACACGCACCGGCACTCCCGCCGGTCAGGGCAATGTGCTGAGTGTCAATGTTCCATTCCTTGGCCTTGGTCCGCAGAAATTGAATCGCGCGTGCCGCGTCATGTACTGGTGCGGGGAGCGGTGAATCAGGGGTCAGCCGGTAATTCACGGCGGCGCAAGAGATACCCTTTTGCAGGAACGGCTCGTAGGCTGCGGTGTTTTGCTTTTTGTCGCCAGCGGTCCAGCCACCTCCGTGAATATAGACCAGCAACGGTCGCGGCCCCTCCCCTTCTGCTTTCCAGAAGTCTAGGACATTCCTCGCGTGGGGGCCGTATGATACGTCGGCATGTGTCGGTGCCAGTTGCGGCTTCGGATCAGCCGCCAGAACCGTGGTTGCCAACGTCAACAATGAAAACCAGGCGATGAGCTTCATGTGATCCCCTTGTCTGATTCAACAGAAATGGCCCCACGCGTTCGATGGAGCGTGGGAAGCGATCAACGATACTCGGTTTTCGCACGTTTTGCGGCGACGCGGCTAAGAATTTTGGGTTTGACCATCAGCCAACGGGCGCTGCCATACGGTTCGAACCGGACGCTAGCGCGTTCCGGTTGATGGTTGGAACCCAATTACATGTCGTAACGGGATTGGGGCGTTATGCCAGATCGCGATCTTCGAACAGAATGAATGCCAGCAGGACGGTCGCAGTGCAGTAGCACCCACAATAGATTGCCGCGTAACCGAGATAGACCGGGGGAACCAGATCCCCTGTCGCGACGGCCGCGCTGATGTTGAAGACGTCCAGCCCCGGCATGGCCGTGGCAATCAACTTGGACATGAACCGTACGAATTCCAGTCGTGTTTCACCGACTCGAACCAAAATCCCCGCCAGGTGTCCGACGACGAAGATTGCAAAGCAGGTTGTCAGATTCACCACCATCGGAACTCGCGTCGAAATCGCGACGCTGATCCCTGACAACACAGCGATTTCCATGAACAGCAGAACCAGTCCTGGAATCACCTGAGTCACTTCTGCGATACGCAGAGCCAGTTCTGGCAGTTCCTTGCTGGATTCCTTCGCATCGTAGGCCACCTTGTAGTAGATGCAGCCCAGGAAGACGATCACGAGGGGAAGCATGTACCACAGAACGGCCTGCAGGATGCCGATGTACTTGCCCAGCACGAACTGCCGTCGGGTAATCGGCTTGGACAGCAACGTCATTGCAGTCTTGCCTTCGATTTCGTCGGCGACGCTGGTACTGGCGGTCCAGACGGCAATCAGCAATCCCGAGATCAGAATCGTTGCCAGGCTGCAGTCCTTCAGCATCTTCACGTCTTCGCCGAGCGAATAGAACGGCAGAATCGTGTTGACCAGCAGAATCACAATGGCAAGGGCCATGCAGAGCAGAAACACAGGCTGACGAACCGCTTCCTTGGTTGTGGCTCGGGCAATGATGCCTGCTTTGGTTGTGTAGGAAAACACAAGCAAACCCACCAGCATCAGCAGTCCCACCACGTTGGTATACATCCATTCCGTCGGAGTACCACGCGACAAGGCCCCATCGGCCGCGACAGCGTCTGCTGCCCCAAGAACCATTGGTACCCAGAAGTTCGTCGAAAGCATTCGAAACCTCAAACTGGAACTGGCCCGGAAAATGGGCGATGAGAAATCTAGGGAATCTTCCGCCCGAGCGTACGCTCGTTTGAAACAATCCGTTGGACAAACCGTCAGGTTTTCCCCAAAGCCAGAAATGTACCGTAGTTGAGTCGGGAAGAAAACCGAGTTCCTGCGCGGTGAGGGCAGGACTGATGGCTTTTGAGAAACAGGGCCTCGTAACCCACTGAGATCGTCGTGGTTCGCTCCCGCGAACCAACGCCGTATTACCTTCCAACTCGAAGATTTTTCTGATGCAAAGAAAACGAAGAAACATTGGTTCGCGGAGCGAACCACGACTATCTAAGTTGAATCCCCTGAATGCTTTACTTGGCGTTGGCAACCGAACCGCTGCTGCCAACACTCAGTGGAAGCGATCGAGTCGCCTGGTTTCCCTGAACTTGTGACACCGCGTGGATCAACCGCCGCGTGGGCGGTGTCCAGGGGCGAGCTGTCAGAAAGATCTGACGTTCCTTCTCGTTCGCCCTGACGAGAACTCCGGATAGACCAATATTGTCGACAATTACGCCATGCGGAAGGTTGTCGACGTCAAACTTGACGTCACCATCGAAACCATTTCGGTCGACGACAATCTTGGCCGTGATCGTTGTACCGGGCTGAATTACCAAGCCACCATCCGCTCCGACAAATCGGGGATCGTCGGGAACCAGCGTCACTCGGAATTGCGGTGCCTTGTCGAGTTTGATTTCTCCCAGGTTTCCTACCGTCCGAGTCACGAGTTGTCCGTCAATGACTCCTGTCGCCAGGACTGTTGTCCGGTTCCAGTCGGCTGCTTGTGGTTCCGCGGCATCGGCATTTGCGGTGATCACGCAGTTGGTTTCGACATGACCTGCTGCGATCAGGATTGGCGAAGATGCCGTAAATCCTTCGGGAAGTCCAAGAATGTCCAGACGGACGTCCCCTTCAAAATTGTCGATCCGGTTCAAAGTAAACTTCAACCGCTGACCGCTTCCGGCGGGAACCTTGGGGTTCATGGTACTGACCGTCACCGAAAAGTCAGGCTGCGGTGCCCGGACCGTCAGGCTGTACGTTGCTTTCTCACCGACGAACCCGCGGACATCCGTCACTTTGACCAGGTATGTTCCGTCAGCAGGGGCGGTAAAGGTCAGTCGGGAATCTTTGTCGAGTTTCCGATCCGCGTCGTCGTCGTTGGCATAATTCAGCGGAAAGACCGGCAATCCGTTTTCCACGATCTTCGAACCGGCGGGGTATGCTTCCACAATGTAGCACGGTTCGTCCTTGGCGTGGGCCGTGGCACTCGTATCGAAGTAATTGCGGCGTTTTCCGTTCAGGGTGTAGAGCTGGAACCCCGAATCCGGACCTTGCGGCGCGCGGAATGTCTTGCAGATCTCGCCGTTCAAATAGACAAACTGGTTCAGGTCCATCTCTTCCCAGAACTCCAGCCGAACATCTGGCGACGATGAATCGATCGGGCGAAAATTGATCCAGGAATCACGGACCGCCTGCAGCACGGCTCGCACGACAGGTCGTCCATCCGCGTGCAGAACTTCAATCCGCGTGTCTGCTGTTGAGCCACTGCGTGCAGCGTTGGTCTCGATGATCCATGTCCGTCCTGCCGCCGATTCGATCTTGTACAAATCGACGTCACCAGCATCAGTTTTTCCTGCGGCCCCGTCTGACAGAAACTTACCTGTCGCGGTTCCCGGTATCTTCAGAGGCGTCGCTTGTCTGGGTTGATCATTTGGCTCAACTTCGACCACTGCGGCGAGTGATTGCGATTCTGATGCCCCCGACGAGTCTGGAGTATCCGACAGTCTTGGCAACGGCGATACGGCGGTACTCCACGAAGGATCGATCGGGTAGGCCGTCACTTCCCCATTCATTCGTCCCACGAACAATCGCCGGTTGTCGTGAGAAAAGCTGAGGGCGGCTGACCAGTCGGGCTGGCGCGGCAGAACTGCGACCTGAGTAAAGGTGGCTGTTTCCCACAGTTTGATCAGGCGATCTTCAGATGACGTCGCCAGCAATCGTCCGTCGGGAGAAAACGCGACTTTCAGAATGGGGCCTTCGTGAGCAAACCGGGCATAAAGGATCGGATTGGTACCTTCCTTCGCACTGTCACTCACCTGCCAGATTCGCAGACGGAAATCGACGCCACCGGCAGCGATGTATTTTCCATTCGGGCTGAAAGCGACCGTGTACTGGTCCTTGGCAGGTTGTGAGAAAGTATCGAGTCTCTGTCCTGTCGCGGTGTCCCACAGCTTGACGGTCCGGTCACCACTGGCTGTCGCCAGCCATCGCCCATCGGGTGAAAACGACAGTCCATAAACAGCATCGTTATGTCCTGCAATAGTTTTGACCGGGTTGGCGGTCGCAACGTCCCACAGCAGGACATCCCGGTCGTAGCTGGCGGTCGCCAGAAGCTTTGCTCCCGAAGCGATTCTTACAGCATAGAGGGAATCTCGATGTCCGCGGAAGACAGGGCCGCGCGTCCAATTGGCTGTTTTCCAGAGCGTGGCTTCGCCCGACAGTCCTGATTCTCCGGCAGCGACACTCAACCACTGGCTGTCATCCGAAAAACTGACGTCGTTGATCTGCCCGGCGTGGCCAGACAAGGTTTGAATCAGTTTTTGATCGAGCGCATTCAAGATCTCGACCGTATGAGTCTTCGCACGTGCGATCCAGCGGCCGTCGTTGGAGACTGCAATGGCTGTGACCGGATCGCGAACTGCTCCGTGCACGGCAATTCGCGGTGTGATCAGTCCGGTCGTCGCTGCGTCACCCCCTGCGGGTGGCTTGGCACCGCCGTCGATCCACGCCTTCAAAACGGCGAGTTCCTCGGGCTTGGGTGCCGCCTGATCCTTGGGAGGCATCCGGTCATCATCGCGGCTCGTGACGAGTTTCCAGAGTCGGCTGTCGGCACTTTTGCCACGGACGATTTCCGGGCCAGACTCGCCCCCTTTGATGGTCCGGGCGAAGTCTTCGAGGACAAGCCCCCCTTCCGCCTCTTTCGCGTTGTGGCAACCGTTGCAGTATTTGCGAAAAATCGGCAGTACCTGGCGATTGAAGTCGGGAACTTCCGCTCCCATCGCATTCGAAGCGATCAAGACCAGACTCAAACCCAGCCAGCCCTTCATGCGTCGACTCATCAAATCGCCCTTCAATCACTGGTACCGCAAATCATGATCAAGCGAAGTTTTCACTGCCGTAGAGGTCGCGGGCGTCGTCAGGAAGGGACAACAGGTGCACCCCAACCTTCGTAGTCGCCATTATTTTCCATGGCGAGGTCGAATAGATCAAACGTCATTTCGTCGATGATATCGAATTCGACTGCGCTGACGCGTTGCAGGCCGACGGTAAACGGTGTTTCGCAGTCTGGTTCCTTATTGTACTTCTCGCTGATCACTTCATACCCCGCATCGGTCGCCGCCTGGATAAATGCAGCGCGATCCGCCTTGGTGGGGAAGCTGGCAAAGTGATCAACAGGACGAGGCGTCGTGAGCGTGTCACCCGATTCCATCAGCTTTTCGATGACATGCCGGTTGAAAATCTGCTGAGAATCTTCGGGGCCGGGCAGCAGGACGTCCTGATACTGACGCCACTCCTCGTCCTCCTGGATTCCAGTTTCGAACTCGTAGTCCTCGAAGGGTTCCATCGCTTCGGCGATTGTATCTTCAAATCCTTCCTCCGACTTGGCGTAGAAGTAGAATTCCCGTCGCCCGCAGGTCGTGACACGACCGACGAACGTCGCACCGGTGGTGAGTTCGACGGCGTCGATGAACGTGTCTTCGATTTTCACGAGTTGCGGTTCTTCGTCTTCACTGGCGAAACCATTTTCGTCAGGTGACTGCATCTGCAACCACATCCACAGCAACATGGGGCGTTCGTCATCGGGGATGGATTCAGCAATCCCAAGATCCACCAGGATGGCGGCCGGTTCTTCGTCCACGGGGGCGAAGTACATTTCCCATTGATCAGACATCACAAAACTTTCATTCTTGAAGGTGGACAACAGACGCGCGCAGTCTCGAAGACCGTTCCGAACATGACGATTCGCCTGACAACTGCCGGATTGAATCCGGAGGTAAATCATGATGCCGGTCGAAAACGGAATCCGTTATACCGCGTCAGGCACTGCTGGCGTAGCCTCGTCCACCAGAATAGCCAGATTGGGGCGTTCAGAAAACGGATGAATGGCATTCCATGAGGCCTTGCGACGGGGTAGAAGACGATGCAATGAAAACAGAAGCATAGACTGCGGCAGGCCATCATTTCTGCGTGCCCTGAATTCGCAGTAACGGTTCACTCATTCGCAGCAGAGCGTACGGATTCCAGGTTGCCCAATACTCGTATACCAATGCGATTTCTCAATTTGACAAGACTACCCCACAACGAATGGCTCTTGCGTGTCGCAGAACTGAAATCAGCACTCGATGCGTCTCCTGATGACCTCGGTCTAGCGAATGCATACTGGGAGGCAATCAGTGGAAAGCACGGTTACGACGTTCGCGATGGCAAGAAAGCAATCGACACATTTCAGTCATGTGCGTTCAAGTCAGACGAGGGGTTAGCACAACTTATCGCAGTATTTCGCAGACTTGTTGATGATTGCGGCGAAGTACCACGCGGAACATTGTTCGGGCCACCACTTGAAAATCTCCTCCGAATGGTTGCGAGTCAACCAACCGGTAAACTGTCGAGGGATGCCGTGTGGATTCTCGGATTCCTCGATGAGAATGTTTAAAGAAAATCTGGGCTCGCTTATTCCAGAAGTCTCTCGTGGATATGCCAGAGTCCCATACATTGATGAGGGAGGTCCCGAGCGACGTGATTCGTTGTCACCAAATGCGGACCGCACCCATTAAAATGCTGGAATGTAAGGTTCGACAAACAATTTGCTACAGCATATTATTCACCGACGATGGCAACTGCTGCCAGACATGCCAGTCCACTACTCTGGAAGAGTCATTTCATGTCCGACACACTCGATCCCCAGCGACGTGATTTTCTGAAGACTGCCAGTGCCGCTGCGGCCACGGCACTTACCTCAGACTTTTTTGTGCATGCTGCAGATAAGTCCGGGAGCAGGCCTGTTGTGATTGGGTCTGGCGAATTCACCTACGAATGTCATCACAACTGGGGCGAAGTTCCCGACCAGATCAAGTGGCATGCGACACACGGTGTCGCGATCGATGAGGCCGGCCTGATTTACATCACCCACCGCGCCCCCTTCAATTCGAACATCGACACTGTCACAACCTTCGAACCCAATGGCAAATTCGTCCGGTCATTCGGCAAGCAGTGGAACTTCGGCGGTCACGGTATTGATATCCGCAAGGATGGGAACGAAGAGTTTCTATACCTTGCAATCACAACCACAAAACCTCTGGACGGTTCCAAGCCGCGCCCAGGACTGGTGACGAAAACAACGCTCACCGGGGAAAAGGTCTGGGAACTGCAGTATCCCAAAGAATCGAATCTGTACGAGTCCCCCGAAAAATACAGCCCGACAAACATTGCCTTCGCACCTGATGGCGGCTTTTACATCGCTGATGGTTACGGTCAAAACTACATTCACCAATATGATAAAAACGTAAAATACGTTCGCTCGTTCGGTGGAACCGGTGAAGGCCCGGGCCAGTTCAAGACGCCGCACGGCATTTGGCTCGACAATCGACCTGGTCGCGAACCGCTACTGGTCGTAGCGGACCGTGCCAACGCCCGGTTGCAATACATGTCTCTTGATGGCAAGCCACTCAGCATCGTCAACAACGTCAGTTTTCCGGCACACTTCGATATTCAAGGGACAAAGCTGCTGATCCCGGACCTGCATGCTCGAGTGACCATCTTCGACAAAAACAACAATGTCAGCGTGCATCTGGGGTACGATCCGAAGTGGACGGAACAGGTCCTGGAAGGCTTCAAGATGCGCGAGCAGCCAGAACGGTGGGAGAATGGAAAGTTCATTCATCCGCACGACGCCTGCTTTGATGCGGCCGGAAATATTTATGTTGTTGAATGGGTCCAGACTGGTCGGGTCACGTTCCTGAAAAAGGTGTCGTGATTCTTCAGCCCTCTTCGGGCTTCCCCGAACAGGAACCCGACATCGAACAACGGCGATTGGAATCGATGCCGTTCGTGGACCTTCAAAACGCAAGAATTACGGAAGCTGCCAGCGCTGGTTGAAGATTTCTGCAAAGACGGGCTCTTGAGTGAATCCGTCGCGGCCTGCGGTGAACTTCAGCACGGCAATATCACCGAGTTTCGGGAACAGATTCGCATTCGATGCCTTGAATTCGGTTTCGTGAAACGTGTGGCCAGAGTTGACCACGACGTAACGATTCGGATTCAGCGGATTCGGATAGATCAGGGACAGGCCGTGCGTAGCGGGATCAAAGGGCTTCCCGCCAACTTCCATTCCTGATTTCGTCCATTTCACCGGTAGCTTTGCGAGAACCTTGGCGAGAACGGCATTGGATCCGGGATCACCAAACAGAATCAGGTGCTTCGTTTCAATGAGTTCATCGGTCACTTGAGTATCGTTGATGACGGGGATTTTACCTCGCATCCATTTATCAAATTCCCCCTGAAAGCGAGTCAGAGTCCACTTGGCCCATTCGTTTTGTTGCTCGGACCAGGGAACTCCTGTGGGTCGGACACAGACGAACGGTGACATAAAGGCATCGTCGATCGGCCCCTGGAGATTATGCCGCTTTCGTGGTTCATCCCCTTCGTTGTCATGAGCCGCATATTTGTGCGACTGGTTGTAGTCCCAGGCGATCCACCCCCCTTCGCGCTTTTCGAAGTACACACCCGGTAGCAATCCCCCGGCAGCAGAACCGAGAACCAGTGGCTTGCCATCGTCGATGACGACGTTGGCCGCGACATCTCGCATCACCTGCAAGACCGAGATGTTTTTGGTGGAAATCTTCAAGGTATCTGTCGCGCCGTCAACTTCGGCTTCGACGGTACTTGCTTCGTATGGTTTGATCTGTTCCTCGACGATCAGCCAGTCGCAGGCATTGTACTTGAGAGTGTAAGTGATGAACCGAATCTGCGCGGGTGCGGGGTACCGAGGCCGCCCTGCTGCTGTATGTTCGGCGTGAAAAGCCATGAACTCCTTCAGGCTGTCAGGATGCCACTTGTGTTCGGTATTGGGGCCGATCAAGCGAGGGATCTTGACTCCCAGTTGCTCCGCCTTTTCATGCATTGTCTTCGATGCAAAGATCTGTTTGTCGAGTTCCCCCCCGTATCCAATTGTCGGAACATTAAATGCATTCAGCGCATAGTCTTGTGCGTCGTAAATGCGAGTCAACTGTTGATGCAATGGGGAAAGTGGTTCCTTGAGGTTGAGGTGGTGAACCGTGTCACAAAAGCCTGCTCCGGCCCCCACGGATGACCAGAGCGAGGGATGATGCAGCCCCAGGTGCCAAGCCCCTGCTCCTCCCATCGAAAATCCGCGCAGAGTGACTCGACGATCATCGATTCTGAGTAATCGCTTGGTCGCGGCCAGTGTATCGAGAACGTCGGTTTCACCTGCCCACCGATAGGCATTGTTCGTCCGGCCAAATACATCCATCTGGATGTATTCCGCATCCGCCTTGGGAACCTTGCCTTCATGCGACCGAATGAAGCTGACTTCGTTCAGGGTGTCTCCACGTCCATGCAATTCCACATGCAACGGCCAGCGTTTGGGAGACTTTGGATCGTAGGACGATGGAATTGTCACAGCGTAGGGCTGAACAGAACCGTCGACATCCGAGTAGTAACCGAGAATGGTGGACCCAGGGCGGCCAAACCACGGGGTTCGCTTTTCAGCCAGTTCCGCGGCTCGCTTCAGTCCCTGGTCAAGTACGTCAATAGTCCACTTTGCGTAATCGGGCTTGTAAAACTCGTTGTGGCGGACGATCCATTCGGCCGCTTTGGCAAATACTTCCACATCCGCGACCGGACGAATGTCCTCGCGCCCCGTCTTCAATTTCTGAATGGCACTGTTCAACTCAGTCGACTTTTCACGGATGACTGCAGCCTCAGCATCCGGTGCGGGCTGAGCCATAGCTGCGGAGGTGAAACAGACGGCAAGCAGACATCCAGCAAAGACTGCAAAACGGGGCATGCGAGCGACTTTCTCAAAGGATTCCGGGAATGTTACTGCTGCGGAGGAGCGACTTCGTTGCCGACGAACCCGGCGGCCTTATGCGCCCCGTCGCAGAACGGCTTCTTCTGAGAATGCCCACATCGACACAGTGCCACATTGGCCTGGCCGCTGGTGTCGTATTTGTTTCCCAGATGGTCCGTAAATGTGGCTCCCCCTGAAACAAGAATGGGGCCGTTTTCGCGAAACTTGATGACCACGTCGCTCATAATTCAATCCCTTTTGATTCGAGACTTCCAGTCAAACGCCAGATCAAGGGCCGGTGCCGAATGCGTCAGTCCGCCAACACTGATCCGTTCGACGCCAGTCTGTGCAATCTCTGCGACAGTTGCGAGTGTCACGCCCCCCGAAGCTTCCAAAAGAACTTCAGGAGCGTACTCGTTGCGAACGCTGACGGATTCCCGCAATGTCTGCAGATCCATATTGTCAAGCAGCACAATGTCAGGCTTACCCTGTAAAGCGTCCCGCAGTTGAGCCACTGAATCCACTTCTACTTCGATGGAGACACCTTGCGGGCTGCGCTGCCTCGCGGTGACCACCGCATGCGCGATACTGTCCGATTCGGTCCACGCGGCCAGGTGATTGTCCTTGATCAGGACGCCGTCATACAGGCCCATGCGGTGGTTCGTCCCGCCACCGCAGCGGACAGCGTATTTCTCAAGGACTCGCCAGCCGGGAAGAGTCTTTCGAGTATCCAGAACAACAGCCCGAGTGCCGCGGACCGCATCCGCGAAACGACGTGTCAGCGACGCAATTCCGCTGAGGTGCGTCATAAAATTCAGCATCGTGCGTTCACCGGTCAGCAATGAAGCCAGTGGCCCGGCGACCGTAGCGACAGCTTCGCCCGGCTCAACGGAGTCACCATCTCGTCGGTGCGCATCCCATTGAACGGTCGGGTCTAGACGAGCAAAAACCATTCGACCGATGGGGGAACCCGCCAGAATACCATGCGTCCTGGCGACAACCTGAACCGCAGCCGACTCGTCAGGATGAATCAGTGCGGCACAAGTCAAATCTCCGACCGTCTCCATGTCTTCCGACAGACCCAGCCCAATCAATATTTCCGCTGCATCTTGTTCGCGCTGACCAAACGTCTCTTCCATCAAACGCTGCCTAATTAATTGATAGGACCCGTTGATCCGGATGCTGACCGCTGAATGCTGACCGCTATTTCGTAATCGGCCGAATCTTGATGTTTCGGAACGAAACCAGATTCCCATGATCCTGCAGGCAGATGTACCCAGTGGTTGGCTTGCCGAAGTGTGGCATCTTACCGAACTTGCTCTTGGCAACGCGTTCGTTCCAGTCAGCACTCCCCTTGACGTACTCGCAGTATTTGACACCGTTCATGTACTGCTCACACTTTTCGGGAGTGATCAGAATTCGCAGGGTATTCCATTCTCCGGCAGGTTTTGTGGCGTCTTTATCGCTCGAGTAAAGCTGATACAGCCAGCCCGCCTTCTGCGGATCATGACCGTCTTTGTTGTCCTGGATCTGGATTTCGGGGCCAGTTTGCCAGGGGGCGTCGGCGACTTCGGTGACGTGGTACATCAGGCCGCTGTTGCCACCCTTGGAGATGTTATAGTCGACCGTGAATTCAAACGCGTCATACGGACCGACAGTCAGGATGTCGCCAGCACCGTTCTCGGCACGAACCAGCGCACCATCCTGAACTTTCCAGCCCTTGCCGAGCGAGTCCTTCTTATAATTCTTCCAGCCTTCGGTCGTCTTGCCGTCAAACAGCAACTTCCAGCCAGCAGCCTTTTCAGCGTCGGTCAACGTATTGACCGCAGGCTTGTCTTCGGCCGACAACAGGCAAGGTGCAACCAGCAACAGGCAAACGCCGACCACTGGGCGAAACAGTCGAATCATGTTGAATTCCTCAGGGTGGACCATCCAAAATCGCAGGGGAGCGTTTCAACACATCCCCGAATGTCTGGCAAGGATCGTATCAAACTGATGGGGAAATGGAACTCAGGGGAAATCGCGGGTGAACCTACGCGGGACGCGATCTTTTGACTAACATGAGTTAATGAATTCACCTCGCTCCAATACTGATTCTCGCGATGATCTGGCACTCCGCTTTCTGGACTCACTTCCGTATGAACCTTATCCGGTTCAGGAAGAGGCCATCCTGGCCTGGTTCGAAACAGATGCCGGGGTCATGGTGTGTGCACCGACAGGGACCGGTAAAACGCTGATTGCCGAAGCCGCAATCTACGAAGCTTTGCATACCGGCAAGAAAATCTATTACACAACACCGCTGATCGCACTGACCGAACAGAAGTTTCGCGAATTGCAGGAGACCGCCGAGCGTTGGGGGTTTGCCCGCGAACAAGTCGGACTGGTCACAGGCAATCGCCGCGTAAATCCTCAGGCGACAGTACTGGTTGTCGTTGCTGAGATTCTGCTCAATCGGCTGCTGAATACTCATTGGGCCGCTCACGTAGAAACTCAGGCAGATCGGATCGCCGAGGAAAAAGAACTTGCTCGGATGATTCAGGAAGATGAAGCTGCCAAGTCCGTTGACGCTTCGATTGAGACAAATGGAGTGTCAACTGATCGTGATGCTGGCTTTGCTTCCGAAATCGATGCGATCGGCTGGGAAGAACCGGCAGCCCCGATCAAGGAACCAAAGCCGAATGAACCAGTGCAAACCAGTCAGACACCTCGCTCGACAGCCCCGTCCGCAGCACTCGACTTCGACCATGTGTCCGCGATCGTCATGGACGAATTTCACTGTTTTTCGGATCCCGAACGAGGCATCGTCTGGGAATTCTCACTCGCGTTGATGCCCAAGCACATTCGCCTGCTGCTGTTGTCCGCGACGATTGGAAACGCTCCCTTGTTCGTGATCTGGTGTGCCCGCGTTCACAAGCGACGGCTGGAATTGATCCAAAGCTCTGATCGCCGAATTCCCCTGCAGTTTCAATGGGTCCCCGACAAGTTACTGACAGAACACCTGGAAGAGATGGCCGCTGGCGATGAGGATTTTCGCAGGACTCCGGCACTCGTCTTTTGCTTCAACCGGGACGTCTGCTGGAACGTCGCTGAAGAACTGAAGGGAAAGTCGATGCTGGCTGACGGTCAGCAGAAGCGATTGGTCGCAGAACTCGACAAGCTCGACTGGTCCAAGGGGGTTGGCACCAAACTTCGACAACTGCTGATGCGCGGCGTTGGCGTTCATCACGCAGGAATCCTGCCGAAGTACAAACGCGTTGTTGAGGATCTTTTTCAGAAGAAGTTGCTGACAATTTGTGTCTGTACGGAAACGCTGGCAGCCGGGATCAATCTGCCGGCACGTTCAGTCGTGCTTCCTTCTCTCCTGAAGGGGAAGCCGGGTGACCAGAAGATCATTGACCCCAGTTCCGCTCATCAGATTTTTGGACGAGCGGGGCGGCCTCAATTCGATACGGAAGGTTTTGTCTACGCGCTGGCTCACGAAGACGACGTCCGCATCCTGCGCTGGAAGCAGCAGTACGACCAGATTCCCGAAGATACCAAGGACCCGCTGCTGATTCGGGCGAAGAAGGCCCTTAAGAAGAAGATGCCGACGCGCAGCCCGGAACGACAATATTGGAACGAGCAACAGTACGAAAAACTGCGACTCGCACAGCCCGGCGATCTCGTCAGCCGAGGCCCCCTTCCCTGGCGCTTGCTGGCCTATATGCTGCAAATCTCCCCGGAAGTTGATCGCCTGCGAAATCTGACCGGCAAGCGGTTGATGGAACCGAAGCAGCTTGAACTCGGTGAGCGTGATCTCGAACGAATGCTCATCACTCTGCATGCAGGCGATTTTATTCGACTGGATCCAGAACCACCTCCGCCCCCTGAAGTGACTCGACCTGGCGATCCTGTGATTCCAAAAGAGGAGGCACCGAAGGTCTCGTGGTTGTCCCAACAGTTGCAGGCGAGTGTTGACAAGAAGCACGAGGAACGGACAGGAAAGAAGCTGGTCAAGCCAGATGAGGAAAAAGCTCGACAGCGATACCGGCCAGTACTGGCGCATCCGACCGAGCGATTGCAGCAATTGTTCGCATTCCGCAGCGTCAATCCGATGTATGGGATGTTTCTGATTCAGCACATGGGATTCGCCGACCGCGTTGAGCGGTTACTGCTGCTGGAAAGCGTTCTGGAATTGCCACGTTCGATGATTCGCAATGTTCGCGTTCCCCCTCCGTACAAGTTGCCGCCTGGCCCTTTGGCACTGGAACGAATCGACACCGAATTGGTTCAGCGGGGCCTGATTGCCGCAGGCGATCTGTACCCTGAATTCGACCCGGACATTCCCTTCGAGGAACGCAAATACGCACCTGCCCTCGCAGAAAAGGCGAGGATGCTGTTCGAAGCGGAATACCCTGAGGTCCGTGATGTTTCGATCCAGCCAGTCATGGTTGCGACGGATCTGCTCGAAAACTGGGGGGATAATTTCTGGAGTTTCGTTTCCGGAAAGGACCTGACCAAACAGGAAGGGCTGGTCTTCCGACATCTGCTCAGATTGGTCTTACTCCTGGGAGAATTCCGCCAGTTGACTCCAGACGGAATGAGTCCCAGCGAGTGGCAGGATGAAATCCGCGAGATTTCCGAGCGTCTGACCGCCTGTTGTCGGACGGTCGACCCAACATCAACGGATTTGATGCTGGCTCAGGATGACGAAGCGGACTTTGTCGAACATTCTTAGCAGCTCGAAGGCTTTCAGGGCTGGATGCCAAAGAATGAAACAGGCCGGATGGTGAGATCCGGCCTGTCTTTACAGAGTTTTTAAACTCAGTTTACTTCTTCTTCGCAGCTGGCTTAGCCTTGGCAGACTTCGCTGGCTTCTTGGCTTCGGTCTTCTTTGGGGCAGCAGCAGCTTCTTTTTTTGCAGCCATATCCGTGGCTCCTTTGGAAAAACTTCGGGCACCGTGTGTCCTGAAACTGTCGTCTCTCTCTGGCACCCGGAAAGTAGAGGCGACTCAAAAGTGCGACACCCCAACAAGGGGAGTGAACTTCTCAACTCAACTTAACACCGCAATGACGCGGTCGATCCTATGTGCGTTCGGAAAATGCGTCAAGCGGAAAATCTTACTCATCAACAGATTGTCAAAATTCGTTCTCTCGTAACTCGGTCAGTATTTCGTCTGCCGCGATGACGTAACTTGTCGCGACAGTCGAACCAGCTGTCTCATCGATCACTCACGCAACTCCATAGTTTGCGTAGTTTGGAAGAGTGGGAGCGATCACGTTTGCAGCACAGGATTCATCGGCAAGTCAAGCATTAACGGTTTCAACAATTTCACAAGATATTGCGGTCGTAACAAAAAAATGCTTTGTGACGCGTACGAGTCGGAGTCAATTTCGGCAGACTTCGCCGAAACTGGCCAAAAAACAGCGCCGAATTCGTTCCAATGGGAGAGATCGCAACGGAGAACCACGACCTATTGGGGACTGACAGTGCCGCCGCGATTGCTTCATGCTTGACGTTCAGTGAGTGACGCTGAACAATCCTCGTGCCACTCAATTTTCTGTGGTCCGGTACGCACAGCGTGCCAAAAATCGTGAACCAGATTGAAGAGATTCGCATGTCCGGCCTTCGTTTGTCTCCTGCAGTGAGTAACTTGAAACCTTCGGCCACTCTGGCAGCAGCAGCCAAAGCCAAAGAGTTGAAGACGCAGGGAGTCACCGTTTACGACTTCACTCTGGGTGAGCCCGACTTCAACACCCCCGAGAATATCCGTCGTGCAGCGGTCGCTGCGATGGAAGCAGGACACACGCATTACACACCTTCCGGCGGGATCCCCGAACTGAAGAAGGCGGTCTGTGCCGCCTACAAGCGAGACTACCAACTGGACATCACACCTGCACAGGTTCTGATTTCCAATGGTGCAAAGCATTCGATTCACAACGTCCTGGCATCACTTTGTGGTCCTGGTGACGAAGTTATCATCCCTGCCCCATACTGGGTCAGCTACAGTGCGCTTGTGGAACTCGCGGGAGCGGTACCTGTCATCGTCGATACCACTGAAGAGAGTGGTTTCTGCATGTCAGCGGAGCAGTTCCGAAACGCTATCACTCCTCGCACGCGGATGATGATGCTCAACAACCCTTCGAATCCAACGGGAGCTACTTATCCCATCGACAAGTTAAAGGCTCTGGCAGATGTCGCTGTCGAGCGAGACATTCTGGTCCTGTCGGATGAGATCTATGAAAAGCTGCTGTACGGCGGTGCGGAATTCAAATGCTTTGCGACATTTGGTCCGGAAGTCGCCAAACGAACAATCCTCGTGAGCGGTGTCAGCAAGGCCTATGCAATGACGGGATGGCGAATCGGCTGGACCATCGGTCCCGTCGACGCCATCAAGGCGATGGACAATCTGCAAAGCCAGGAGACGTCCAATCCCTGCAGCGTCAGCCAATATGCCGCCGTCGAAGCACTCAACGGACCACAGGAAAGCGTCGAAGCAATGCGCGTGGAATTCGAAAAACGCTGCAATTACGTCATGGGCCGGATGCGCCCCTGGCGAGAAAAGTATGGCGTGACCTTTACCGAACCGGGTGGCGCCTTCTACGCATTCTTCAACGTTAGTTCCTGCTTTGGCAAGCCGCTCGCAGGGGGCCGCGTCGTCGCAAATGCTACGGAATTCTGTACCGCTCTGCTGGAACAGGTTCACGTGGCACTGGTTACTGGCGATGCGTTTGGTGCCCCCGGCTACGTGCGGCTTTCATTCGCGACCGGCATGGACGTGATCAAAACCGGTCTCGATCGCATCGAGTCCTTCCTCGCAGGTTAATCCCTGCTCGTCTAGTGTGGGTCATCCTTTCGGAGGAAGATTCCGAATTCTTGCTGGCTCACCGGCCGTGAAGTCGCGCAACATGTTTTTGCTTTCCTCCGAATCTGCCGACTCTTTTAGTAATGGTCGCGGCATCCAATCTTCGGCAACATTATCGACTACGGTGATGGTGTCTGGCTGGGGCGATCCATCGACGCCCTCGCTCCGGTTTGACTGTGCATTGGATCGAGATTCAATTTGCGGCGCCATGATCAAGCTCACTTTCTTCATCGCTGCGACTGAAGCCATTCTTGCCAGCCACGCTTTCAGCCATTAATACTCCAAGCACAACAACGATTCCCGCAACGAGTGGTCCCAATTGGACACCTTTCCAAGTCGCCATTCCTGCGTAAGTAAACACCGGGACCAAGAACATGGAAAACGCCAAGTTCTTTACCTCAAGCGTCTCAAGGGCAAAAACGATTAGCAGCAATGGACCAGCCATGCCAACGGCACCGATGGCCAAGACCGTAATCACTTGCCACATGTGTTCACTTGCCAAGTGAGTCGAACTTGCCCCCCCCCAAATGTACGGACCAAGAACGACCCATGCTCCGAGTCCAGCAACTGCCAGCGGTAACCTCAACAACAAGACTCGTTCACGTCTTAACCCTGCATCGACAACCTCCTTATTCCAGACGTTGTTTAGCGACGCTGCAACACAACTGATGAAGGCATATCCGACGCCCATTAAAAGTTCTGAAGTCGGATGGTTTGGGCCAGGAGCAGTAAGCCACAAGGTCAGTACGCCAATTCCACAAACGCTCATGAACATTCCGCCGATGGCCCGCCCGGATAGCCGTTCTGCTCGCATCAATACTGCAAGTGCGGCTGTCACCACCGGACTTGCGCCATAATCAATAATGGCGTTGATGTACGCGTCAACCTTTTGAATAGCCAGAAAAGTAGTCAAATATGCAACAAGAGTCATGACATTTAGCAGGAGTAGTCGCGATCGCGTTCTCGGGGTGCATTCCTTAAAATCGTGAAACAAATAGAAGCTTTTCGTGCGAATACACGCAATCGCATAGAAAGTGAAGATACTCGCCACGCACAATAGCCATGTGAATGCCACAGGTTCGATCTTCCAATCCGAACGCGCAAATAAAAACGCTGCCGAAAGGTCCCGGCCAGCGGAAAGGAAAGCGAATCCCAAAAGAGACAATTTTGCAACTGTTTGACTTTTCATTGGTGTTACTCAATTGTCGATTACGAAAAGAATACCGTTACCACGAGTAAATTTCCCGACGAACGTTTGGCCCTCTGGTTGCACTGTCACATAATCATCTTCGGCGGCGTTCGGATCTCGGGTCGCCATGAACGGTTGAGAAATACAACTCAATTTTGTGGGTCCTTTGTCGAATTGAAGTTCCATTCCGAGAATGTCGGAATCCGTCGCAAAATAATCGGTATAGGGAATTCGCGTGTTAAAGGGCTCTGTATCCCAGTAAATCTCTAATTCCTGTCCGGGGGAAATCGACACGATTTCGGAATAGCAGTGGATTCGATTCAGTGCACGGCTTCTGAACAAAACGGGCATTGCGAGCAGCTGCCTTCGCGTGACTGCTTCCATGCACTTAAGATGGCCCCGTTGCTGCCGTCGCGATGACACGCCCGTGTCAAACGTCGCCACAATTGGGAATTCAACAGTCTGAGTTCCCGTGTTTTTCACGGAAAACGAACAGCCAATTCGGATTTCAGCTTGGTTATTCGCTGATGAAGTAACGGCCGTAACAGTTAGCCGCAACCGCGACTTTGCGCAGGACTGGATGTTTGCTTGAGACTTTGGAGTCGCAAAGCAAAAAATCGCGGTTCCCATC
>JBAWWJ010000061.1:0-34776 GCA_037146815.1 Planctomycetota bacterium | reverse complement strand
GCATCAAGACTTGTTTCTACTCAAGCAAAGTCGTTACCCGCGTTGGGTGGCACTGTCAATGCGGCGGATCAACAGACGTCATTCGACGTCAAGAGTCCGTTTTCGGGTGCCACTGGCGAGGCCTTGATCGCCAGTGCCGATGCGAGCACATTCAACCGAACACGTTGGATGGGACATCATCGACGTTGAATCAGGCCCCTTTTCCATCCGGCAACTTGTCAGGTCGCACGTCGGCACTGGCAGCCCAAGGCAGGCTGCCAGTGGCACCCAAATCCGGCCTGCATAATTTTGAGAGGTGATGGATTCTCGGTCGCATCGTCTTTGACGACCGCCCTGAAACCGAAACTTTTCAATTTGGCCGTGGTCAAAAAGATGAATGATCGGCAATCGGCAGGTGTAACTCTGTTAGACTGACAGAGCGTCGTTCGAATAACCGCGTCACGTCACACGGACTCGATAGACATTCGTGGTTCGAGCCAACGAAGAGAACTCTGATGAACATTTCAAGGTTCTTTCGTTCGCCGCGCCGTCACAGACACCCCCATAGGTTCAATTCCATGAGTGCACACTCAGTCGACGGCCATCGACCGCATCCCTCCAATACGAAAGGAGGTTCGCCGTGCTGGTATTATTCTGACTCATACTCATGGAAAGCCGGCTTTTTCACGGAATTCATTTCTGGAGACGAACCCAGGATTCCCATTGTCGACGCCATCACGGGGTGCATTGTGATCGCATCCTTTAGAAGCGTGTCGTTCGCTCAAACGGAGCCCAGGGAAGCGCCGGTCAAGCCACGAGTCGGCGGCGGTTCCTGAATCTTCACTGTTTAGAAATCGCGCATTTCGGATCGGGTACCGTACGCACGGCGGCTTCGCGAAGACGCTCCAGCCCGAGCCATCCCCCTTATTTTCGCTGACGCTTTAAAACATCAATCCCACCCGAATCGTTTCCGACTCGGGTGGGATTGGAAGTCAGCAAGCTACCAGGCTCACACCATTAGAACGGTGGGAACGAGGCCGATGGCCACTGGAAGTAAGGAGCCAGGTTGTTGGTTGGGAAGAACGTTCCCGAGTTCGTTGCTGTCTGTCCGGGTGGGATACGAACTGGAAGGTTGTCAACAAAACCGTTGTTGAAGGCCTGTTCGACGTTTTGAGCCACACCGAACTGGTTGAAGGTGTTGGTGTCGAGCAGATGAACGCGGATGACATCGCCTGCTGTGATCCCTGCGGAACCAGCCCCTGCCAGAGTGAATTGGCCGGCAGCGGTGTAGTTAATGACCCCATTGTTGTTCGTCCCGTTGATGCCGGTCGTGAGATCATCAACACGGACCTGGGTGAAGGCGGTAGGGGTCAACAAGTTTGGTGGATTCGCATTGGGGTTGTGGTAGAAGTTGGCTCGGTTGACGAGTCCTGCTTCCAGGTTTCGAACCGCGGTCGTCGGAGGTCCGATAGGAGGTACGGTTGTCGGTCCTGGGAAGTTAAGAGCATCGGTAACAGTCGCGACTGGATTCGAATCCAATGCCTGGATGTTGGTTCCCGTAAAGACATTGTCCGACCCCACAGTATTGACCACATCGTAGTGGAATGCATTGACCTGGAACAACGCGGTTGTCTGAAGTCCCGCCTGCTTCGTATTCGGATCGGTTCGGAAGGCACCGGTCGCTCCCATGTTCGGGTTGTTGGATCCCGCCGAAGAGATCCGAACCTGGTCCCCGACGTTGTGCATGAATCGAATATCCAACTGGGCGGTGTCTTCCAGGAAGATCGTATCGATTGTGGCCGTGTCGATTGAGCCTGGTGTATTGATTGGTGCTGCCGCAATGGTTCCATTGAAGTTGAAGCCACCCGATGTTGCCGTGAACGAGGCCGTGGCAACGTCGTCCAGTGTGTTCCCGTGGAAGGTGTTGTTGCGGATGTCCGCCGCGACGTAGGCTCGCGTGCTGACGTCGATTTCCAGGCCGTTGACGTTCTGAGTGCTATTGACGTATGGCGTTGCGGAACCGTTGTTTTCCACTCGCGAATCGGTCACGGTGAACTTGGCCGTTGTTGCCGGAGTCAGGTTCAGGAAGTTGTAGAGACGGTATCCACTTGGGAACGCTGGGCCGTCGAAGATACTTGGAATATTCACGGCACGACCACTCTGGCTGTGGGCGTTGGCGATGAACGCGATCCCTTCGAAGCTGTTATCACTGAACAGCGAATGGTCGATCACGTGGACACTGTCGCTGAAGTCCTGCAGTTGTCCCGAGTAACCGCGGTTGCCGTTGAACCGACTCGCGGTATCAAACACATTGCCCGTGAACGTTGAAACGGACTGGTTACGAACCACGATACCGTTGAACTGGTTCCCGTAGATCGAGACGTCAGGAGCATTCACAGGATCTGCGGCTCCGGCAGCGATTCCGTCGCCGAAGCGGTTCAAAGCCAGGGTGTTACCGATGTTCAGCGTCAGGTCTGAGCCTGCGTTGGTCAGGGCGTCGATACCGTCGCCGCTCAGGCCCGTCTGAGTTGAACTGGCAGTCGGATATCCGATGCTGCTGTTGGTCAAGTCAACTCGCGTTGCCGAAGCATCCGTCGTCACGATGTGCAGTCCGTCGCTGTTCAGGTGAACGAAGCCGGTGTCACGCATGTCGATCCGGTTCAGATTGAAGTAGTTGCTGCTGAATCGGCTCGCCGTGATTCGCCAATCATCGCCACCATTGCTGTCGAACGTGTTACGACCATTGGTGGCAGATTTGGTCATCGAAATGTTCACCACGGACTGGCTCGAAACATTGAAAGGATCTGTTCCACCGTTGGCCTGGACTTCGAAGCCGTGTCCGTTGGCGTTCAGGTTGGCACGGCCGTTGCCGCTGATCAGCATTCCGTTGAACGTCGAGCGAATGCTGTTGTCCGAGGTCGGATCACCCAGTGGAGTGGCAGTCAAGACGTCGCCGAATGTCGCTCGGTTGAAGGTCTGAACCAGGATACCACCGGTGCGGTTGTCGCTGGCCGAGGTGTCTCGGGCATTGACGACCAGGATCGAGTCGGCACTCGCGACAAACTGCATCCCGCGACCGGTGTTCGAATCGTAGACGCTGTGACCCACCGTCTTGGGATTGTAGGTCATCACAACTGGATTCGTATCGACGATGTCGATGCGGGTGATCGGGAACTGGGCGTTCGTGGTCGAGACGTTCAAGCCGTTGATCGTGTTGCCGGTGGCGACCACGTCGTTGATGTGGATGAACGAACCGGTGTCGGTAATTGCCTGCCAACTGAATTCGTTGCCGAGTTGGAACAGAGCCGCGGCTGGGTTGGCCTTGTCGTCCCATGACAACAGGGAGTTGTCACGACGGATGATATCGATACCATTGCGGGTATTCCCGGTGGCGTCGATCTGCTGCAACAGGATTGTGGCCTGGCCCAGCGGGGTGACAGCCGTCGTTCCGTTCGCCAATGTCTGGCGGAACTGCGATTGTTCAATCGCATTGATTCGCAATCCATCACCCGCGTTGTTGGCGAGTGTCGTGTTACGAGCAGCGGCACTCCCGATGACGAACGAGTTCATCTGAGCGTACTGTTGCATCAGGACACCGATACCGTCGCCACTGAACGGGTAGTTCGGTAGTGATGGATGGCTTCCCAGGATCGTGCGGGTAATGTTGACGTTGTCGATCTTCACCTTGCCGACCGAGAACTTGGTGGGGTCGAGCGAACTGTTCGGATTGACGAACGATCCACCGACGATCGCGATACCGGCGTCAACGTTCTGGTCAAACACGTTCTTGCCACCGGTTCCTGTGACGTTCAGGTTATACAGAGCCTGATTGGTCGCTTGCAGAAACAGTCCGAAGCTGGCGTTGTTGGAGATCGTGTTGACCCCCTGTGCATCGCTCAGGACATTGACGGTCGTCGTGGTTGCGTTCAGGTTGTTCAGGACGATGTCGATCCCCATTCCCCCGGCTGGATAAGTCGTCGAGGCGGATGGCGGGACGATCGAACCGTTTCCGATGAACAGGTCATGCGTGAAGTTGACGGCCAGGTTCGTGGCACCCGTATTTGGGTTCAGCATCTGGAAGCCGTCACCCTTGTTTCCTTCGACATCGTTCTTGTCAACAATGATCGTCGCCAGGGCACTGGCATCGATCAAGTTGGCGACGATCCCGTTCCCGGATGTCCCCAGCCCACCGGTGTTGTTCAGAATCGTGTTGTTGAAGATGTTCAGCGAGGCGAGCGTCGGGGCCTTATTGACGATCACATTGATCCCGTTACCGTTGTTGGTTTCAACGTCGTTCGTCACCAGATCGACGCTCTTCACGTCAGCATTGCCAAGGATGTTCACCCGGATCCCGTCGCTGGACTTCTGCGTAGAATTCAGCCCAGTGTTGGTGATCGTGTTGTTGTTGATCGTTGGTGTACCAACAATCTTGGCCAGGGTGTCGGCCGTCAGGACGATACCGTCACCCGTGCTGTTGGCGTTGTTGCCGTTGTTGTTGACGTTCAGGTTCTGAATCGCCAGGGTCGGCGTGAACGCGATTCCCAGTGCGGTGCTGGCGTTGACGTTGATCGTGTTCAGCAGCGGATTCGGCAATGGTGTTGGACAAGGTGCATCGGGTGCAATGTACTCGATCACAGAAACCAGCTTGGCTCCCAGCACCCCGTTGAAGGCGGTGTTGTCGATCACGCTGCCATTGTTGACGATTACATTCACACCGTTGCCAGTGTTGTTGCTGACGTTCATGATATTTGCAGGCAACGTTGCTGTCTGGGCATCAATCGTGACTGCACCCAGTGCGACGTTATCCATCGTCACCTTGATACCGTCCTGGCCGATAATCGAGTTCAAGCCGGTACCGTTATCACTGACATCCGAGAAGCCACCGATGAAGACGCCACCCTGGGCGACATTCTTCATCGAAACATCGATCCCGTCACCAGCGTTGTTGCGGACTTCACCAGGACCTTGCAGCGACACCAGGGCCAGGCCGGTGATGTTCTGCAGATCGATATGGATTCCGTCACCGGTCGTGCTGCCGTCGAACGTTCCGGACAGGCCGATGATTGCCTGATCAGCACCGTTCATGTTCACATTCAAGGTTCCGGCACCGTTACCCAGCAGCGTGCTGCCGCCGGTCATGAGCAGGTTGCCGACGATTCCGCCCCCAGGTGGAGTCAGGTTCGAGGCAACAAAGTTCAAGCCGAAGCCACCGTTGTTCTGAGCCGAAATCCCGGTGCCGAGGTCGTCGGCCTGGAACTGGGCAGTCAGGGTTGCGACACCGACCGGTCCAATTGTCGTGTTGGTTGCACTCAGGCTGAAGCCGTCGCCTAGGTTTCTGTCAGCCGTGCCGCCGATGATGCGGAACCGGCCCATCGTGTTCTGGCCATTCTGATCATTGACCGAACCGAGCAGACCTGCTCCCTGGTTGCCATCGAAGTGAGACGTGTTGGCTCGGAAATTCAATTCGCCACCGTTGAACACAGAGACGTTTGTTCCATTCAGGGTGTTGCCGATCAATCCGTCTGCGGCACTGGCCCCGGCGATCACGCTGTGGAAGTCGATGTCGGAACGCGATCCGAGATCACTGACGATCACGTCGAAGCCGTCACCCGTGTTCCCCGAGAAACTCATTTTCTGGAGGAAACCGTTTGTCGTTTCAGCACAGACATTCAGTGTGGCACCGGTCGCGACAGTGGCGTTGAAACCATCACCTGGGAACAGGATTGTTCCGTTGTTGTTCAGTTGAGAGTCTGCCATGTCGATCGCCGCCAGCGAGAATTTGTCACTGATGTCGACGAACATTCCGTTCTGACCACTACCGGTGATGAAGCTGTTATCAACCGACATCTGCAGCAACGCCCCGTTGTTGACCAGGAACGCGGCACCATTGCCACCGTTTTTGTCCAGTGTCGACTGGCTGATGGTGACTTCCATCCCCTTCGTTGGATTGAGTCCGACGTTGTTACCCGTGATGTTGCCTGCCAGGCCGCTGACGGCGTTGTTCGACAATGTGCTGGTCAGGATGTCCAGTTTCACGTTGGTCGCTGTCGCGACAGCGTTCTGATTGACGTTGAAAATCAAACCGTTTTGCTGAGCACCGCCGACAGCAGTGTTTCCAATCGTGGCGTTCGTCACGGTGAAGGTACCCTTGGCACCGCTGTCGAAGTTGCCGGTCAAACCGTTACCCAAACCGGGTGGGGTCGTCTGGCCGTTGTTGGTCAGGAACGAATCGAGAATGAAGCCATCGACAGTGGTGTTAGCGTTGGTCGCATTGATGTGCACGCCGTCGCTGCCGTTGGTGTCCACCAGGCTGTTGTTGGCGATGATCAATCCGAGGCGACCAGCATTGTTGACCGCCAGATCGATACCTGCCACGTTGTTGACCTGGACCTTACTGTTGCTGAGTGAGATGTCAGCAAACGACTGGCCAGCGACGCCAGTCCCGTTGATCAGGCCAAGAATTCCGTCGGCGTCATTTCCAGAGACATTGCTGTTCAGGAACGCGGCGGTCAGGTTGCCACCTGGGAACCCTGCAGAACCGAGGATGAAGTCGACGCCGTTCGTCTGGGTGGCAGCTGGAACCGTGTTGCCGATCAGGGATGAGTTAAACTGAATGTTACCACTCGATCCGCCGTACAGACGCAACCGCAGTCCATCGGCACCAACCACGTTCTGGCCGTTGTCGATGATCTGGGACGTGGTGAAGTTGATTGGACCAGCCACGTTACCGAAGAGCGATGTCGTTCCATCGCTGGCATCGACGTTGATCCCGTCCAGTCCGTTGTTACGAATCGAAGCATTCGTGATGTTGCCACCGGTGATCCCGCTGGCCTTCGTCATGATCAGGTTCCAACCGTTGAGGTCATTGTTGGCAATCGTCATGTTGCTGGATGTGAATCCGGCAACCGTGGTGCTGCTAAGCAGCATGTCGAGTCCGCTTCCTGCGTTTCCCGTGATCGTGTCGCCATTGAACTGCATTCCATTGGCGGTGGTCACCGAACCGGCAGGGTTATTGAGGTTCACCAGGATGCCGTCACTGGCATTGTTTGAAACGATGTTGTTGTCGATGTGCAGGTTGTCTGCTGTCGCAACATTGATCGGAACGGCATTCGTGACGCTGAATGTGATGCCGTTGCCATTGTTGTTCGTCACTGTGTTACCGCTGATGGTCACGCCGCTGGCGATCGGACCGGTGGGAGCAACCGTTTCGTTCAACGAGATGCTGATTCCGGGACCATTAGCACTTCCGTTGACAGTATTGTTCGTGATAAAGGCGTCGTTCGGCACGATCCGGGTGTCAGTTCCAGCAACCGTGATCCCGCCCGTTCCACCGCCAGCTCCTGTGTTCTGGACATTCAAGCCAGTGATGTTCAACGCTGCGGTCGGGGTCAATCCCTGGCCAGGTGGCAGCACGACGGCGAGTGGGATACAGGCGTTGAGCGAATCGTTGTCGGTCAAGGTCAGCGAGGTCAGGTTGACACCTGGCAGACTGTTGAACGGATCAACCAGCGTCGTATTGAGCAGGTTGATGTTCACACCATTCAGTTGGTTGTTGGCCATCAGAGTACCGCCAGGAATGCCGGCGATTTCGATTGCAGCCAGCGTTGGTGTCGCAGGAGCCGACCCGTTGATGTCGAGCAGAATCCCGTTCAGGCCGTTGTTGCTGATGCTGCTGTAGCCCGAAACCGTGATGGCAGTGTTCTTGACGTTGTTCATCGTCACGTGAATACCGTTGCCCACGTTGTTGTCGATGGTCCCGTTGCCGAGGCCGTTGATCGCAACGATGGCGGTGGTGATGTTGTTAAACGTCAGGTTGACACCGTCACCCGGGCTGTTGCTGAATGAACCGAGCAACTGCAACAAGACCTGGTTCGCCGATGCGAAGTTCAGATTTTCCGCTCCCAGGCCGTTCCCGGTCAGCACGATCGGGGGGCTGTTCGGATCATTGATCAGGTTGGCACTGTTGGCACCCGTTCCATCCATCACCAGGCCATACCCGGTGTTGTTGGATGCCGAGAAGCCATTGCCAAGGCTGACAGTTAGGTCAGAATTGTTCGTTGAAAGGTTAGGGGCCACAGGACCGACCCGCAGACCGTTTCTGGTGTTGAAGTCCGCCGACCCACCGGAGAACAGGGTTCGGATCGTTCCGTTGTTGCCACCGAAGTTCAAACCGTCCGAAGCGACAGTCTGACCGTTGTGGTCGAAGTGAGAGCCAACCGAGCGGAAGTTCACAATCCCGCCGTTGATCGCGTTCGCCAGCACACCTTCGCTGCCGTTAAAGTTCACGTTGGAGGCCGAACCTGGTGTCGTTGTTCCGACACCGAACGAGGCGGTTGCACCTGGACCACTGGCGTTGACCAGGATCCCCTGCAGGGTGTTGTTCGAAACGCTGGATCCGTCGAGACAGACGTTGAGCGAAGCCCCCGTCTGACCGACGCCTGGAGCCACACCTTCGGTCACGTTACCGCTGAAGCCCACGACCTTGTTGAAGTTCAAGGCCGTATTCTGAAGTTCCACATACATCGTGGAGTTCACGCCGGTGACACTGGCGACCATCCCCGAGCCGTTCACGCTACGTGAGAAGTCCGAAAGGTTTTGAGCGGTGAAGTTCATAAAGCCGCCATTGCTGACAGACAGAACACCGTTGTTCTGGGTGTTGCCACTGGCGTTCACACCGTCGAGCAGAATCGTTGCTGTGGACGATCCGGCAACCCCTGTTCCGACCACGTTTCCATTAATGGCGTTGGCGGCATGGTTCGCAAGCGTTGTTCCGCCACCCAGCGAGGCGTTCAGATTTCCGCCAGCGGTCACGTTGTACAGGAAGCCAATCTGCTGAGGTGTCTTACCCGCAGTATTGGTGATCTGATCGTTGTTCAGAACCAGCGTGCTGGTGCTGCCAACTCCGGCAACATTGACTTCCACACCATTCAGGTTGTTGTCCCTGATCAACGCATTGCTGATCACACCTGCGTTCGACAGGGTACCAACGGTAGATCCGCTGTTGACGTTCAGCTTGATGCCGTCGAGAGCATTCCGCTGGATCGAAGTTCCAACAATGTTTGGTGTAAACACTGTGTTGGTCGACGCATCGACCAGCAGTCCGTTGGCACCGTTGTGGTTCAGAGAGGTCGTTCCCGTCAGCGACAGGCTGCTCGCTGGCGAATTGTCCATGCTCAAGCGAATCCCGTTACCATTCGTATTGTCGTTGATCGCAGTGGAATCAAACGAGGCGACGATGTTTGACAAACCGGTGGTTGTCACGAAGACACCATTCTGGGTGTTTCCATTGATCAGCGAACCACCGCTGGTTGCCAGGTTTGTCGTACCAGCATTCTGCACCGTGCCGACGAAGCCGTTCGCGAAGTTGTTGCTGAACGCCGAGGTTGCGGCGTTAAAGGTCAAGGTTGCGTTATCAGCCAGGAACGCAACACCGTTCTGAATATTGCTGTTGTCGGTCACACCCAGCAGATTGAGAGCGGTGTTCGAACCACTACGTGATGCCACGATGAAACCGTTGGCTCCGCTGTTGCTAAAGACGCTATTCGAGATGGTCGCGTTATAGAGACTGCTGTTAGTGGCATCGAGTGCAAATCCACTCTGCCCCGAATTTGTCGCGGTGATACCTGAAATCGTCAGATCGACCTTCGAAGTGTCGACAAGGCCGAAGAATGCACTGCGACCGTTGCTGACCATCAGGTTGTTCGCAATCGTGTCGGTCAACGTCGACAGGCCTGACACTTCATAGTGATAACCATCGCGACCGTTGCTGCTGATGTCAGAGGGGTCCAGCGTCAGGTTGTGAGTGGAGACGGTCGTCAGGACATGGTGTACCCCGTCGCGAGCGTTCAGCTTGAGCTGGCTGTCGATAATGCTGATCGTAGACTGATTGCCATTGGAGCCGAACAGTCCGATACCATCGACACCGTTCCCATTGAGCTGCGAAGCGGTGACATTGAAGACTCCCGTTCCACCGGATTGCGAGAAGAGGATCCCGTCACCGTTCACGCTGTTGTTGAACGTTCCGCCGACAATGTTTCCTGCGAAGTTGGCATTGTTCAGCAGGGTGATCGCAAGGTTGTCGAGACCGTTGCCACTGGCCTGCAGAGGCTGGTTGCCGTCGGTCGCGGTCAGAGTGACAGCACCACCGTTGCCGTTGATATCAACCCCACGGCCACCGTTGTTGTTGGCAGTGACCTTCAGGAAGCTGGCGTTCAGATTCTTGTTGGTTTCGGACAGGAAGATCCCGCCGCCAACGTTACCGCTGGTGTTGACGTTCTGGAACGCGGCATTGCCCGAGGTGTTGACCAGGTTGATCCCGCGACCACCGTTCCCGGTGATGTCCAGGTTATGCAGGTTGGCATTGGTAACACCATTGCCGAAGATCCCGTCGCCCGCCGAATTGATGATGTGGAAGCCAGTGACTTCGTTGTTGTTCGCGAGAGTAACCGCATTGCCATTTGGATTGCTGACATACGGGTAGTTCCCGCTGCCATCCAGACCGGGCAGTGTAAAGCTGTTGTTGACAGAGCAGGCTCCATAACTGGCGAGCAGTGGAATCGGAGCAATGCTGCCCCCTTCTCCCACCAGGATCTGGTTGTCAAACAGTTTCATCGTGCCGAGATAAGGATTGGCTGCCGTGGAGGTTCCTCGATCGACGAGGATGATGTCGGCACCGGGAATACCATTCGGATGATTGAAGCTGTTGAATGGGTTGTTGAACGTTCCGTCGCCACCACCTGGGGTCGGCGTCTTCAAGTCATCGATGAACGAAACAAAGTAGGGCTTGCCGGTCGTCGGATTAACCGCGACCACGTCTGTGTTCTGAGCTGTGCCGTACTGGCTGATAGCCATCTTCCAGTTACGTTCCCAGGGAGCCAGCATGCGTTCGCGAGTCGAAAAGTTCGGGAAGTAGCGAGTCGGCTTGAATCCCGAGAACATGAATTCGACAGTCGCATTGACGTTGGTGCCCCAGATCTGGTCGGTGGTCACCTGGACACCAAGCTTCAGATCATCACTCACAAATGCCGCCATCCGGCCGCGGAAGCCGAATGTGTCATTGGCAACTGTATTCGGAATTGGCCCGGCAACCATCGCTGGTGCAACCTGGGCACCGCGGTAGTAGTACATACCACCGTAGAATCGCAGCCACGACAGTTGCTGCATCAGTGGCATGCCGAATTCGGCGTCCATCCCGCTCATCGCGGTTTCACGCAGGACGCCCTGTTGACCGGTGAAAACGATGTTGTTTCCCGCGAAGTGAGGATTGCCACCCACACAGAGTGCAGCTCCATTGGACAGGAACTTGTCCTGAGTCCCGGGAACGTAGTAAACGTTCATTCGGGCATCCCAGTACTGTCCCAATGTTTCCAAGCCAAATGTCGCCTGGTGGTAGGTATTGTGATAGGAACTCTGGTCGACATCGATAAACGCTGCCGCGCCGAAGATCCGGTCAACATTGTCGAAGTAACGTCGGCCAATCAGGCCCGCGTTGCCCCCGACAGTGCTGTTGTTACCGAGCATCAGGCGGATGTCAGGTGCCAGGATGGTGTTGTCGTCTGTCCAATAGGGGATAAATGCCCCCAGATTGGAGTAACTCCCGTTGTAACCGACTCCGTCACCCGTCATATGACGGAGACTGAAGTAGGTTCCCGGACCCGGGGTCACCCCCCCGGTCAGGCTGAGTTGCGACTGGTTGTACGAGGCCGTGCCGGCCGTGTCTGACTGTGGATCCCCAGACTGGGAATAGACCGCGCCTGTGAATGTGAACGACAACAGGCACAGCAGACTGACTTTCAAACGATGCATGGACGCCTCTCTCCACCAGAACTGGCTTGGGTGACTCCGTCCCGTGGGCTCGCATGAGCCCTAGCCTCAAAACTCGCACGACATCCGCCGATTCCGACAGCGCGGACAATGACGAATGTAGTGCGTCTCCTCGTTATTCGGCTATTTCTGTTTGTCAGGATGAGATGAACCTTGCGGGTTTTGACGGTTATCGGGACGTTTTTGGGGATGTCTTTGACGTGAACAGCAGACATTGCCGATCATGGCGACGTTCAGGTGCGTGGTTTGGGCAAAGACTGCGGGGTAGCAGCATGGGCGGAAGAATTGGCTTGAAGTGTCGTAAGCTATTTCATTGAAATATGTTGCAGACTGATTGCAACCTCGTTTGATCATCACGCAAAAGGACTGTAAATGGCCGAATGCGGGTCCCAGAGACCGGTTTGGCAGCTATTGCCGAACTCGACGCCTTTTTTGAGTTCGCCTTAAGAAAATGAGACTGCCACAGTCCGAAGCAGATCTGGAGCGGTAGAAATCGCCGATCATGGCGGCGAAAAGTCAGCACGCACCTTCCCTTTTCCGAGTTTAACCTGGCCAATTCGGCGCGAGATCCCTTCTTTGACGAGAGGCCTTGTGGCACTCAACGCAGGTAACGATTTGCCGGGGCGTCGGATTTTAAAATGAGGTCGCCCTTGCAGGGCTTCGCGATCGAAACACGCCAAAACCCAGGGCGTTGCCCTTATAGTATCCCCGGACTGTTAGCTGGTTGCCGCTGTGAGCGGGAGTGGGATCTTCGATCAATCCCGACGACCGCTGCAGCGCGAAGGCAACCAGCCGCGCGACATCTTGCTTTTTTTCCTCGACGGCAGTTGGGATCGCTGGCAATTCTGGAATGTAAGGCACGCATCGCCCGGCCACGAATGATTTGCCCAAGTCGCTCGACGACTGAGCCCAGAGTTTCGGGCCGGGCGATGCTCTCTGGGCTGCGATAGAACACGCCGTTGGCGTTTGCGAACAATGGTTTCAACAGTGGTGTTCTATGGGGCCATGCGATGTAACGCGGTAGATCAGGTGGGGGGAGTCGGCGTGGAATTGTATTCGCTTTAAAGCCCCACAGGGGCATTCTATCGCAGCCCGGCGCAACGCCCCGGGGACAAGATCCACGAGAACACTGAGCCCTGAAGGGGCGGTAGAACGAAATAGGTACCACCAAAACCGAACGAGTGGACGAACCATCGTAGCTGAATTCGTAAGAATTCGGTTTAGACCAATACTAAGCAGCCGCTGGGCGTTAGACCACGGTTCGAACCGGACGCTAGTGCGTTCCGGCTGATGGGTCGAACCATGATCGGCGCGTCGGCTGAGTCAGCGAGGGTTGTCTGGCCCGGACGTCGACGCAGACAATCTCGGCGTTCGTTGGTGAACGGCATAAGGAGGGCGAAGGCCTGGTGGTGAAACGGCCACCATTCCAAGTTGGCGATCACAGCTTGAACTTCCTGCCCAGATAACACCGTATACCCGTGGCCTGCAGCCAGCGGGGTGTTGAACACACATTGAGTCATTCGTGCGAGATACTGCCAAACGAGATCACGATGCGATTGAGATAAGATTCCCCGTTGATCGTCGACCCGGAGAAGCAGCGACAGTGCATAGAGGTCGCGTCCCACCGATGCATCACCTGCGTATGGTTCGCCGTGGGATGTCTACTGGTCGATCAACAGTTCCGCCAGACGGGCAAGTGTCACGCTTCCCCCTTCGCGGTCATCCCACTGGCGTGCCTCAGGCATCATCAGCGCAAACGCGATCGTTGCCTCAGCCAAGTCGGTGTCACGTGGCACCCTTGCCTCGGGGTACCTGGTCAGACGACGTTGTGTGTTCTTCGTGGAGGGAGTGGGAACGTTGCCAGCGACTCATCTCACAATTGACCGAGCGTGGGACGAACGATGTTTGATGTGACATCGTCTCGCACCGGCGAGTCGAGCGACTGGCCACCTTCCGCCAAAGATGCCAAACGGGCAAAACAGGTGCGCGCGACTGGCTGTTCCTCCGTTGGCGTTTCTCGCCGCAAAATGTGTTCACGAATCACGACCTTGTGGGCGACGAGTTGCACGAATGAGCCCCGCGCGGATCGTTGAAATCCAGGCGATTCGGTTCATCTGCCGTTGAATGGTCAAGTCGGGCGAGGATGCGGTGAATATCGGTGGCTGGAATGAACGCCCGATCCAATAGCAGCGGTATCACGGTAATCGGACAAACTCGTGGCTGAGGCTTCGACTGAGCGATGATGATCGTGCGATCGCTTTCGATGCACCATGCCGCGAGTGCGCATGCGAAGCGAGAATTGAATGAACGTGGCCAGGCGACGCCGACATCGCGACACGGAGGAGTGGACTAATGGAGCGGGAACCAGATCTACCAACTCTTGATCAGTGGGCCTGCTATCGACCAGTGGGGAACCGCCAACCCCGAAATCTGAGTGTGAGCAAAGTCGCCCGCGGCCAATTCAAACCCGCCCCATGGCAGGTGTGGCCTTCCTGAAATTGAGGTGGCTCGCCTTTCTGGAGGAAGGAAGAATTTTGGAACACTGATCTCCGCTAATTCACGCTGATCCCGAACACGAGGACGCGAGCCCCCGTATGCGTCGAAACAGTATGTCGTCAAAGCCATTTCTTTCTCTGCCTGATCAGTGGAAATCAGCGGAGATGAGTGTTCCTCATCCGCCCCCAATCCCTCTGGATCGGCTTCCGACGAATGACCGACTTCGTCACTGACCGGATCGCCTATGGTCTGCAAGACTGATCGAGTTGTCTATAAACGACAGGGTCAGAGCGCAGCTCCGACTCCCATACAAAGTACTCCGAACAGTAGAGGACAGAGTCGTCGACACCACCGATCGACTCTGCAACGATCCGATGGTCCCGAGGGGCCTTCGCTGGCTGAAGCCCAATTTTGACATGATGTGACTGACGGCTTAGACCTCGTTCTCGACGTCCAGAGAAACTGGGATTTCCCTAACAGATTTTCCGGTCCTTTGGGCAACGCTGTGAAGCATTTCTGCAGGCTAAAATTGGGGTTTCCATGAGTGGAGCGGCGACGGCGACGCCTCTGTCCTCTACTTTTCGGAGTACTTGGTACGACGCGATCTGGCATCCCTTCAGGATGCTTTGTGTTATCGCATTCTTCGATCCGGGGGTCGCCGCTTCGCTTTGACCGCTTTGACCCGCGGCTACGATCTGTGACGCCTTCGGCATCTGGAATGCCTCGATTCGCGCTTGCTGTGTCACCGCCTCAGCCTCGAATTCGACGTCCCGTGATTGCCATTTTTCCGAAGTCGGCTGGGTGGCGGGGTCTGACCAACGGGAAGGCCCCGAAAAGGAGGGCACGCTCAAACTTTCAGGGCCATCCGCTTCGCTCCTGACCCTGCCACCCCCCGAATAAATTCACATCCTATCCACGAACCAACGCCGCATTTTCTTATGATGGCAACCCAATTGTTCGCCACGTCATCAGAAGTCTATCAACCAAGGAGCGTTGGTTCGCGGAGCGAACCACGACTATCTCGAACCTCACGAATTCAGCGACAAATATCGTTACCTGCGTTGGGGCGCTCTTACAACAGCAAGATCGCGACCGAGAAGTAAATCACGACTCCCACGATATCGCTCAGGGATGCGATCAGTGGGTTCGACATGATGGCCGGGTCCATTCCGAGTGACTCGAAGAACATCGGCAATAGTGATCCTGTGACAGTTCCCATCGTCACCACGAGGGCAATCGTCAGTGACACGACACCCGCCTGCATCCAGTCGCGACCGAACAGGAACTGGATCGAAACCCACGAGAACGACGCCAGGCAGACTCCCAGGATCATCCCCGTCAGTAATTCCCGCATCGCCATCCGGACTCGATCGCGCCGCGTTAGTGTCGTCATCGCCATCGCACGGATCACCAGGGTGGCGGATTGAGAACCCGTATTACCCCCGCTGGCCAGCACCAGCGGCAGGAACCAGTCGAGCCAGTTGGAGTCATGCTCTGCCTTGCCAAAGGCCCGCATCACAGTCGCCGTTCCCAGTGCCATGACTGACAGGACCAGCAGCCAGATACCACGCTTCCAGGCAATCGTCAGCAGCGGCGTCGACAGATATCCGTGTTCAAGGGGCTGAATAGCGGACTGGCGATAAGCATCTTCCGCCGCCTCTTCCTGGATCACGTCCAGGACGTCGTCGTGCGTGATAATCCCGACCAGACGACTCTCTTCGTCCAGAACGGGAAGAGCAATCAGGTCGAACTTCGCGATCATCCGCGCCGCTTCTTCGCGGTCATCACCGACATGTGCCGCGATGAAGTCGCGGCGCATGACGTCAGCCAGCAGGACTGCGGGGCGAGCGAGGATCAGTTCGCGCAGCGTGATCACGCCATGCAGATGTCGCGCTTCGTCGATCACGAAGATGTAGTAGATCGTTTCGCTATCGGGAGCCTGCTGCCGCAATCGACTGAGGGCTTCGCTGACGCTGATGTTCTCGGGAAGCGATGCATATTCCGTCGTCATGATCGACCCGGCGGAGTTCTCCGGGTACGACAGCATCTTGCGAATTTCATCGCGTTCGGCCTGAGCCATCAATGGCAGCAGCGCCTCCAGTTGCTCTTCATCCATGTGTTCGAGCAGGTCGACGCGATCATCGGCCGCCATGGCTTCGATGAGCTGCGACAGATGCTTGCGATCGATATTGGCGACCAGTTCGATCTGCTGCGACGGCTCGATCATCTCGAAGATTTCGGCCTGCAGTTCGATGCTGGTCGACGACAGGACTCGCCAGGTTTCTGCGGGCTCCAGCCCCTGCAGAACTTCGGCGACGATGATCGGATTCAGGACCTTGCAAAACTCCTGCAGACCGAGTTCATCGCCCTCGGCCAACATCAGTTTCAGGTCCGGCTGAAGCAGCGGATTATAGACCAGCGTACCTGCTGATGACCGGATGCTGCTCATGGCGATCTCTAAAAAAAGAACCCCAACCAGATGATCTCCGGTGGGGGTTCCTGTCAACAGACACTTGCAAATGCTCTTCGGAGAACTGCCAGCCAAGTGAGACACTCGGCAACAGTCACGCGAGAGCAACAAAATCAACGCTTCGAGAACTGGAAGCTGCGGCGCGCTTTCTTGTGGCCGTACTTCTTACGTTCCACCATACGGCTGTCACGGGTGAGGTAGCCACCTTCAGCCAGGGCTGCGTGCAGGTTTGGATTGATTGCTTCGAGAGCACGGGCGATCCCCAGAACGATGGCTCCGGCCTGTCCCGTGGTTCCACCACCGTTGACTCGCACCCACACGTCGAGCTGACCGAGCTTTTCGGCAGTCTTCAGTGGAGCCTGAATCAGCATCCGGTCGCGTTCGATGCAGAAGAATTCTTCAAAGGGACGGCCATTGACGGTGAACGCACCATTGCCCGCCTTCAGGCGAACACGTGCGACAGCCGTCTTACGGCGTCCGGTCCCCATGGCGACACCGAATCGATCGAGCTTACCACGGCGAATCACCGGGGCTGAAGGCTCGACGATCGCCGCCGGGGCCGAAGTTTCCTGGGAGAACGTCAGTTCGCCCGTTTCTACGTTGGTCGTTGTCTCGTCCATGGGGCACTGCCAGTCTTACGATCAAAACCAGTATGGGATCGGAAATTTCAATAAATCGACGTCATTCAATCAGCGAGGCAGCAGGTGTTCCGGGAATGGAACAGGCTGCTGAGCCTGGTACTGATGAGAAGTGCCGGTGACCAGCTTCAGCTTGTCGAGCATGTGCCGGGCCAACGCATTCTTGGGAAGCATCCGCTTGACAGCCAGATGCAGGATTTCGTTTGGCTTCTTGGCCCACAGGTCCAAGGCCTTGATGGTCCGCTGACCGCTTGGCCAACCTGTAAACCAGACGTAGCTTTTCTTCGCCATCTTCGTGGTGTAGTGGTCATGGTCCTTGTGAACCATTTCACCGCCGGTGAAGCGAACCTTGTCTGCGTTCAATACGATGACGTAATCACCCGTGTCGACGTGCGGGGTGTATTCGGGCTTGTGCTTGCCCATCAGGACAGTGGCCAACTGGGTTGCCAATCGACCGACGATCATCCCTTCGGCATCAATAACGAACCACTTGGGAGCGTGAGCCCCACCCTGTCGGCAATCTGCCGGTTTGACAAATGAAGTCTGTGGAGCGATCACAACCGTCCGCCTTCCGTCTTTATCACATCAAAGAGGTGAGGAAGGATTCCTCACCACGACATTAAACTGGTCTATTGGGCGCAATCGCACCACAAACCCCGATCCGTCAGGACAGACAAGGTCCTTCGGGGGAGGAGAAAAGGTAACGAGTTGACGCCAAGGCATCAACCGTCAGACGAAAAATGTCTGTCCGCGGAATCGACGTAAATCGACGTCGCCGGTCCAGATCGCCCGTCTTCGGCAGATAGTACCGATCAGAGGCCCTGTTCCGCCACACCGAATCTGCTTTTTTCGTTTTTCTGGTCAGCAAGTAACCAGATTCTCTTGAGTCCGGCAGATGCTGCCTGAATCGTCGTGTTTGGGCGAATGGAAGGCGTGGTAGTGTCTATACGGTAATGGGTTGCGATGATTTCTTGGGGGTCGATTGCGGAAGTGCCGCATGGGGGCAATGGGAATAATGGGAGCAATGAGTAGAGAGCGGTGCGAGGTTTTTCGGGGCTGGGCGGGATGATGGCGTCGTGCCAACCGTTAGAACCCGCAAAGTTTGTCTCATCCATCCAAACCGGAATAGCCGAATAACGAGGAGACGCGCTACATTCTGTCGTTGTCCGCGCATTCGGAACCGACAGGGGAGCGTGCGAATTTTGAGGCTCGGCTCGCAGCGAGCTCTTGGGACGGAGTCACCCAAGCCAGTTCTGGTGGAGAGAGGCGTCCATGCATCGTGTCATCGTCAGTCTGTGCCTGTTGTCACTGTCACTCGCAAGGTCTGTTTACGGCCAGGACGCGGGATCCCCGCAACCTCGCCCTGAACCCGCCGATACGAGTTCAGATTCAGGAGTCGTCTCCTACGGCAGTTACAGTGGGGGGGCGACAATCGGAAACCCCAGCTACCTCGTTAACGGCCGGTATATGTCCGGCAGTGGCGTAGGGTACCAGGGAAGCTACTACCAGTTGGGCGGGTTCCGTCCGTTCTGGTTGAGCGACGATGCCTTTATCGCTCCGGAAGCCCGGGCGATGTTGACCAATGACGGTCAATGGGGTGGTAACTTCGGGGGACTCGCCCGCAAGTACCTGGAATCCCGTGATCGAATCATCGGAGCCTATGGCTACTTCGATACCGACAGTCAGTACAACCAGCGATTCAATCAGGGCTCGTTCGGGGTGGAAACACTCGGGAACTGGGACCTGCGAATCAACGGATACCTGCCACTGGGGAACCAGGACACTGTGGTGTCCAACGGGGCTCCACTGTGCGTTGCGGGTAATCCATTCTTCCAGGGCAACAACATCGTCTTCAACGGTGTCCAGGCTCAGAATCGTGCCCAGGCCCTGACCGGGGGGGATATCGAATTCGGTATTCCCGTCGCTCCACAGTGGCAATGGCTGCGTGCCAATGCCGGTGCCTACTACTACACGTCGAATCAACTGGCTCCGGTTGCCGTCGATGCTGCCATTCCCAACCAGCAGGACAAGAACCCGATCGGGGTTCGTGCACGCCTGGATGCCTGGATCACCGAAACAGTTCTCGCCAGCGTGAACGTCACCAGCGATACCGTGTGGGGAACCAACGTTAACGCCATGGTCGACATCCGGTTCTCGGGCATGAATCCGACCCGGTTCTATCCTGACTTCACGACCCGCGAACGGATGATGCAGCCCGTTCATCGTAATTGGCGCGTGGCGGTCATGCAGTACGGAACCGCAGTCAACACTCCGATCGAAGCGGTGAATCCGACCACTGGCAAACCCTACTTTGTCGAATTTATCAACAACACCGCCGCTCCTGGTGGTGATGGCTCATTCGAACATCCGTTGAATACGTTCAACAATCCGGCTGGTATCCCCAACGCCGACCTGATCCTGGTCGCTCGCGGCGACTCGACCCTGGCGAATCCTTATGTCGGAACGATGAAGCTGTTTGACAACCAGCGGCTGATCGGCGAAGGCTCACAAGGAATCGCTCCGCTGCCACTGTCCGCAGCGTTTGGTAACTGCAGCGTCTCTGGCAACTTCGCCCTGCCCGGCTATGGCAATGGCGATGGCAACTTCCCATTCGTCAAGAGCGCTGGTGGTGGTCCAATCGTGACCCTGGCGAACAACAACGAAGTCGCCGCATTCAACTTCATCGGTTCGGGTGGCGACGCAATCGTCGGCAACGGAATCAAGGACTTCAACCTGCATGACCTGGAAATCTCCGGGAATGCCGGACGCGGAATCGCTCTGACCGGGGCCACCGGTGCCAACACCGTCATCAGCAACATCAATCTCGGGTCGGTCAATTTCCCGAATCCGAATGGTTACGGCAACAATGCCGGCGGCGGCATTCTGGTCACCGCAGGTCCTGCAGGTTTGACCAACCTGAAGCTGACCAACGTCAACATGAACTCCAGCCCCGCTGGAACTCAGCCATTCGGCGTGTGGCTGTCCGGCGTTCAAGGATCGGTCAACTCGACCCTTACCAACGTCAACGTGAATGGCAATGGGACAGGTTTGAAGCTGGATGAAACAAATCACTCGCTGGTGGCCAATCTCTTCGGAGTCAGTGCCAGTGGCAACGTGAACGACGGTGTCGACATCACCGGTGTTAATGGTTCAGTGACCGTCAATGCCCTGAACGGGACGCTCCCTCTGGTCGCCAATGGCAACGGTGGTACAGGGATTCTGTACACGCAAACCGGTGGGACTGGCCTGATCAATCTGACGGGTGTCCAGGCGAACAGCAACGGGCTCGACGGGATTGGCCTCGTGAACAGCGGTGCGACGACCACTACGAACATCGTGAACGGCACAATCAAGTTCAACACACGTGACGGGATTCACAACCCGATTTCGAACGGTGCGAACTCGATCGTCAATGTTGATCCGACGATCATCAGCAACAACGGACGGGATGGTTACTTCTTCAGCGTGACGGGTGGATCGACACTGGTGAAGAACTTCACCAACGACACCATGAACAACAACGGTCGCAGCGCCTTCTTCGGAACGCTGGATAACGGGACCGTGACATCATCGATCACGAGCACCAGCGGTCAATTCTCGACATTGAATGGCCTGCATGTCGATGCCGCCAACGGCAGCACGTTCACCTCGAACATCAATGGCAGCACCCTGTCGAATAACACGGGGGCCGGGATCGATATCCAGTTGCTGTCGGGCTCAACCGCCACCATCAACAGCAGCTTGTCTCAGATCAACTCCAACACACAGTATGGTGTCTTCGCCAGTGCCGCAGGTCTGTCGAATTTCCATGGTTCCTTCGACAACACGCAAATCACCAGCAATGGTGCTGGTGTTCGCCTGAACCTGGACAATTCGCCATCCAGCACGCTGGCTTTGACCGGTGGCACCAGCGTCTCGAACAACGCGACGAACGGGGTCCTGGTCGATGCGACCAACGGGAGCAACCTGACGCCAACGATCACCAGTGCCATTATCGCGAACAACACAATGGATGGCTTGCGATTCAATGTCGCATCGGGGTCGACGGTCGGTGCTGGAACAATTTCGACGTCGTCAATCTTCGACAACAAGAACAGCGGGCTGGAAGTCAACGTGACCGGGGCCGGCAGCACGTCTGACTTCGCGATCAACAACAGCCTGATCACCAACAGTGCCGGGATTGCTCCACAGCAGAACGCATTGCTGTTCAATGTGACCAACGGCGGTCAGTTCCTCGCGAATGTCAACGCCAGCAACCTGAGCAAGAATTCGCAACATGCGATCAATGGCACTGTCAATGGAACCGGTGCTGCCGGATCATCTTCCGCAACAGTGTTGTTGAATGGAGTTGATGCCAGTGGCAGCGGACTGACAAACGCCGCGCTGGTGGCTTCGCAGGGAGCCCTGCTCGACTTCACCGCCCAGGCGAACACCACTCTTTCGGACAGTGTTGGCGGGGCTGGTTTGCTGGTCAGCGTGACGGGTGCCACGACAATCGCGAACGTCGACATCAATAATTCGGTTGTCAATGGAAATGCGACAATCGGTTACGGAGCATCGGTCATCAACGGTACCTTGAATTCGTGCCTGGAAGGTTCGAGCTTCTCGTTCAATCAGCAGCAAGGTCTGTTGATCGACGTGTCAGGTCCGACCGGGGTAGCTTACTACGGTGTCGGAACCCTGACCCCAGGAAGCCAGGACACGATCAATGGCAACGGTCAACAGGGCTTGCTTGCCACCGCAACCAATCTCGGGACGATCAACTACCGGTCGATCGGTTCTCATTATGATGGCAACGGCACGACCGGATCGTTTGACGGTGCCAGCTTCGCCACCGACAACGCGTCGATTCGCGCCCTGTTCCACGGCGGCACGACCAACAACAACACACGTGACGGTCTGCGAATCGCCGGAAATCCACCGCTGCTCAACACCAACGGTTCGAACATCACACTCAGCCTGGCTAATGGATTCACCTCGTCGGGTAATACGGGCTTCGCTCTGGACTTCGACGTCAAGAACGCCAACACCGCGTTCCTGCTGGTTGATCCCGTCGTGCCACCTGTCCTGAATGGCCCCATTAATCTTGATTACACCGGTGTGAACCAGGCCTTCGCCAATCTGTCAGGTGTCTTCCACTACGACGGCAAGCCGGGGGCTGGTCTGTCTGCCAACTTCAGCAATGCCGGTGTCGTTGTCTTCTCTCTGGACGGCCAGGGAACCAGCACGGCAAATAACAACGGTGCCGCCGGCCTGGATATCAACCTGACCAACGTCACCAACGGTTCGGTCCTGATCAAGGGCTTCTCGGACATCAGTGGCAACGCAGGCGATGGCATCCATGTCTCCATGACCAACGTCACCAACGGTGCCCTCGAACTGCAGGGAATTTCCGGCGGTACGACGATGGCTAATAATGGTGGGAACGGCGTGAAGGTCGAACTGACCAACACCAAGCTCGTCAACAACTTCAACTCGATCCTGAACCAGACGATCATCGGCCTGACGGTGACCGACAACCAGGCCTTCGATTCGTGTCTGCCGCTGCCAGTTTCGGTCGCTGCCAACTTTGCGGGGGTCGTTCCGACGAACGCCCTCACCGTGGATAGCTTCAAGGTCAGTAACAGCGTCGCTGAAGGGATCACGGTCGATGCCACCAACGTGACGATCGGAACCAATGGTGGTTCGATCTCGAACAACATTGTCACGAACAGCCAGGGTGGCGACGGGATTCGGCTCAGCATTCAGAATCCAGCCCTGGTCAATCCGACTGCGGATGGCTTCCGGTTCATCGGCAACAGCTCTTCCGGAAATACCGGAAACGGGATCAATATCGACCTGACGAATGTCACCATGAACAACATGGATCTGTCGGGGGCCATGGTCGCGAACAACAACGGGCTTGACGGGTTGCGAATCGATCTTGATAACGCCAGCGTCACCCCGACCACCGGTCCATCGTCAATCACTGCCAATGGCAACACCGGCAACGGGGTCTTCGTCAATGCTGTCAATAACTCAAACCTGTTCCTGAGCACCAATTCGCTGATCGCCAACACCAACACTCTGGCAGGCTTCAACGGAACGGCTCTCAGTGGTTCGAAGGTCAACATCGCGATGGGGAATCCTTCGTCGCTGTCTAACAACGGTCAGCAGGGTCTGACGATGACCGTCACTGGCGCGAATTCTTCGAGCCTGTTCAATGTCGACCACCTGGCTGCGAACAGCAACGGCCAGCAGGGTCTGCTGACGACCGTCAGCGCCGGTGGAAACCTCGATTTCCGGTCACTCGCTTCGACCTACAACAGCAACGGAACGGGTGCCACCAAGTACGATGGTGTCGACATGCGAGTCAACGGGAACACCAGCACGCTGCTGTCCCTGTTTGACGGTGGGTCGGCCAACGGCAACGGCCGCGACGGTTACCACTTCGGCGGTTTGACCGACGGTGGCAGCCTGGCTGGTGCGACCTTGACCGCCAGCTTGAACAATGGAGCGACTGCCACCGGAAACGGTCGTGATTCGCTGAACTTCGATGCCCTGAGCGGTTCAAAGGCTGTGCTGCTCAACAGCGGTACTCCGCTGACGCTTACGGGACCTGCCAACTTGGACTTCAGCAGTGTCACTCAGACAGCGGTTGCCAACCTGACCGGTAATTTCCAGTTCAATAACAACACCGCTGGAGCAGGCCTGACCGCCAAGTTCAGCAGTGCCAACACAGCGATCTTCAACCTGAACGGACTCGGCTCCAGCACCGCGAATGGCAACAGCGGCAGTGGCCTGGATATCTCGATGTCCGGTGTGACCAACGGGTCGGTTCAGTTGGCTGGGTTTGCCAGTGCCAATACCAACGGTGCTGACGGCATCAAAGTTGTGATGAATAACGTCGGGACCGGAGCACTCAGCCTGCAAGGGGTGAATTCCAAGACGTTGTTGAACGGTAACACGGGGAATGGCCTGAACACCCAGTTGACGAACGTCAACTTCATCAACAACTTTGCGTCAACCGTGGCGGCTCCGACGATCACCCAGTTGACCACGGCCAGCAATCAGCCGGCACCGTATGCCGTCCTGCCACTGCCAGTCACGGGACCACTCAGCCTGGCAGGCATGACTCCGCCAACGGGATTCAACGTCAACAACTTCAGTGCGAACACAAACACACTCGGTGGTGTGATCGTCGACGGTACTCGTGTCACGATTGCCAACGGTGGCTCGATGTCGGGCAATACAGCAACCGGCAACACCGGGGGTGACGGGATCCGCCTGAAGATCAACGACAGTGCACTGGTCGGTGCTACTGCCAATCAATTCCGGTTCAACAACAACTCGGCCACTGGCAACAGCGGCGACGGGGTGCATCTGGAACTGAACAAGCTGGCGATGGATATCTCGCAATTCCAGAACATCACAGGAAACACGAATACCGGCAACGGGGTCTCGTTGCTGTTGACCAACGCATCATCGATGAACAACCTGGCGATGACGACAATCGCTGCCAGTGGAAACACGCTGGACGGCCTGCATATGGATCTGTCGGGCTCCAGCGTCACCCCGACCACCGGTCCGAGCAGTGTCACTGCAAGCAACAACACGGGTAACGGGGTGTTCGTCAATTCCAATAACGCCTCGAACATCTTCCTGAATATTGGGGCATTGACTGCCAACAACAACACGCTGGCGGGCTTCACTGGAAGTGCCCTGGCAGGATCAAAACTCAACATCGCGCTGGGAAATCCCTCCTCGGTTTCCACCAACGGTCTGCAGGGGCTGAATGTCACTGTCGATGGTGCAGGCTCCTCCAGCCTGTTCAACGTGAACACGCTGACTGCCAACGGCAATACTCAGCAGGGTCTGCTGGCGACCGTCAGCAATGGCGGTAATCTGGACTACCGATCAGTCGCCTCGACCTACAACAACAACGGAACGGGTGCGACGAAGTTTGACGGTGTCGACATGCGAGTTAACGGTGCCACCAGCAAGCTGCTGACACTGTTTGACGGGGGGTCAGCCTCGTCGAATGGTCGCGATGGTTATCACTTCGGTGGTCTGACCGACGGTGGTTCGCTCGCCGGTGCCACCTTGACCGCCAGCCTGAACAATGGCGCAACCGCAAGTACCAATGGTCGCTATGCGTTGAACTTCGATGCTCTGAATGGAGGTGCTGCCAATCTGCTCACCAGCAGTGCCAATCCCCCCGTCTTCAACGGACCGATCAATCTGGACTTTGCCGGTGTGACCACCACAGCCGTGGCCAACCTGAACGGGACCTTCCACTTCGACAACAACGCTGCCGGAAACGGTCTGACGGCCAACTTCAACGGTGCTAACACCGCGATCTTCAATCTGAACGGCAACGGAATCAGTACCGCCAATGGCAATTCCCTGGGTGGTATCAATGTCAGCATGACCAACGTCACCAACGGCTCAGTACGAGTCGCCGGATTCTCCAGTGCCAGCAATAACCTGGGTGGCGATGGAATCCACGTCGGTATGACCAACGTCACGAATGGGGCTCTGCAGTTGCAGGGAAAGTTCGGTGGGACGAACGTCACGGGCAATTCGGGAAGCGGTGTCACCACCGTCCTGAACAACGTCAACCTGATCAACAACTTCAGCGGTGTGGTTGCGGCCCCAACGGTCGAATTCCTGACGACCGCCAGCAACCAGCCCGCTCCATACGCGGTTCTGCCGCTGCCAGTCACCGGTCCACTCTCGCTGGCCGGGATTGTGCCGACGACCGGATTCACCGTGAACAACTTCAACGCCAACACCAACGGTGGGGGTGGCGTCCTGGTGGATGGAACCGATGTGGCGATCGCCAACGGTGGCTCGATGTCTGGCATCGTGGCGAACAGCAACACGGGTAATGACGGCATCCGCCTGACGTTGAACAATGCCGCGTTGAAGAATGCCAACGGCTTCCTGTTCAACAACAACAGTGCGTCGGGCAATACATCGGGCGACGGGATTCACATCGACCTGACAAATGTTGCGATGAACAACGTGGACATGACGGGTGCCATTGTTGCGTCAAACAACAGCGGCGATGGCTTGTTCATCTCGCTGAATAACTCCAGCATGACCCCAACGACCGGCCCAACCTCGGTCACGGCAAATGCAAACGGTGGAAACGGTGTCGTGATCAGTGCCACCAACTCCTCGAACATCTTCATGGATATCGGGTCGCTGGCGGCCAACAACAACACGCTCGACGGATTCACCGGTTCAGCCCAGACTGGATCGTCCCTGAACGTCTGCCTGGACAATCCATCGTCGACCTCGAACAACGGCAGTGCCGGTCTGGAACTGCTCGTGACCGGGGCTGGTTCAACGGGCAACGTCAACGTCGATACACTGACCGCCAATTCCAACACCAATCAGGGCTTGCTGGCTACGGTCAGTGCCGGTGGTGTCTTGAACTACCGATCGCTCAATTCGACCTACAACAACAATGTTGGGGGTGACGGCGTCGACATGCGAGTCGACGGAGCGACCACGGTCCTGCGAACACTCTTCACGGGTGGTTCGGCCAACAACAACGGTCGCGATGGTTACCACATCGGTGGCCTGGCCGACGGTGGCTCGGTCAACGGAGCGTCAATCACTGCCAGCCTGAGTGGTGTGACGGGAACCGGCGATACCCGGTTTGGCCTGAACTTCAATACGCCAAACGCCAGCCAGGCGAACCTGCTGATGGACCCAGCCTCATCGTCGACGTTTGGTCCGAACAACAACGTGAATGTCTCCAACGCAACTCAGTCTGTGCTCCTGCAACTCAACGGCGTCTCGTTCGCCAGCGGCCTGAACCTGACCTTCGACAAGGGTGTCAGCGGGATCACCAGTGCGTTCGTTTCGCTGGACGGCAACAACGTCGCCACAATCGACGGTGGCCTGTCAGTCACAATGAACGGCCTGGATACTGGCTCAGTGCAGGTTGTGGATTACGCAGCCTTGAACAACGCGGCCGGAAACGCCGTCAACCTGTTCATCGATGGAACGACGGCGACTGCCGGATTCACCAATGCCGCGATCGACATCGAAAATTCCGCTGGCCTGACGAATATGGCCGTCACCGGAAGCAATGGTGTCGCCATCAATATGGAAAACACGCACCTGATCCAGAATCTGGCGACCACGGCAACCCTGCCCACGGTCATCGGGCTGACAACGACCAGCAATCAGCCAGCACCGCTGGACTGCCTCGCCTTGCCTGTTGCCCTGAACCTGACCACGGCCGGGCTGATTCCTGCCGACGCCCTCAGGATCAGCGACCTGAACATCAGCGGCCCCGGTGGTGGCAATGGGATCTTGATCAGCGGCGTCAACTCGACAATCGCGGCTAATGATGGATTCATCACCAACAACACGGTGACCGGCACGATGAGTGGTGGGATCACCATGGTGATGTTCAGCACTGTCGCCACAGGGCCGATGATGAACGGCTTGCTGATCGATGGGAACACGATCACGGGTACCGTACCAGCGCCCGTTGCAAATGGAATCACCTTGATGGGGTTAAATGGCGGAGCGACGGGGAGTCCCTTTGATAACATCAAGATCACCAACAACACCGTCACCGGTACGGGTGCAAACGGAATTGACCTCTTCCTGTCAAATCCAACTCTTTCGCCATCCACTGCCAACAATCTGTTGATTGATGGCAACACCGCGACAGGAAATGCCGGAGCAGGAAATGCCGGAGTCGGGCTGAATCTCTTGGCTGTCCGCACCACCATGGCCAATCTGACCACGACGAACAACACGTTTGACAGCAACACAAATGACGGGATGCGTATCAACTTGCACGCATCGTCGATCAATGGCTGGACGGGAACGGGTTCTGCTTCGAATAACGATGGCAACGGCCTGTTCTTGAGTCTCGCCCAGACAAGTTCCGTCACCAATGCCAACTTCACCAACATGACGTTCGACCAGAACGGAATCGACGGGGTTCGCTTCCAGCAAGCAGACGCGACGGTCGCGACGTTTGGTGCTGCGATCGCACCGATCACCTTCACGGGTGGTTCGATCTCGGACAACGGTCGACTGGTTGCAGGTAACGGTGTGAATCTGAACACCCTTTCCAATGGGTCAGTGGCCAACCTGGTCTTCAACAACGTCGCGATCGACAACAACCTGCCAAACACCTCACAGCAGAATGGTCTGCTCTACACGATCGCCGCCACCGGCGGGACCGTGAACGCCGCCTTCACGGATGGCAGCATCTCGAACAACGCTGTCGATGCGATCAACGGGACGATCAACGGGACCGGGGTTGCCAATGGTTCAACCTCGATCATCAGCCTGACCGGAACCACTGCTGATGGCAGCGGTTCAACCGGTGCGTTGTTCACTGTGAACAATGCGGGCAAGTTGACACTGACCGTTCAGGATAACACTGGTGCCGCCAGCTCGATCTCAGGAAGCGGTGCTGACGGGATCCAGATCAACGCAACGGGCCTGAATACTCAGGTCGCTGCGACGATCCTGAACTCGAATATTCTCGACAACGGTGCGGACCTCCTCGCAACATCGCGTAACGGTTTCAGCGGTATCTTCGATAATGCTGCGACCGGGACACTGACGGTGACCGGATCGACCATCGGCAATACGGTGGGGACAACCCAGCAGGATGGCATCTTCCTGAATCTGAACGGGACGAGTGCCAATACCCTGACAGATGTGGTTGCCAACGTCACCAATTCGATCCTGTCGAGCAACCAGGCCAGTGCCTTGGAAGTTATCGCCAAGGGAACGGGAGTTGTCCCAATGAATGGTGCACACGTCACCTTCGACGGCGTGACCGCCGACCAGAGCGGTGGCATGGGTGTCTCGCTGAGTGCTAACACAGGCGGCCTGATCAACTTCGCCGCTCTGAACTCGACGTCAATCTCCAACAGCACCCAGAACGGTATGTTCCTGAGTGCCACGGACGCCAACACCCTGTTGACGGTCAGCCTGGTGGATACCGTCGTGGATAACAACGGTTCCGGAGTCTTCGCTGGTGACGGTATCAACGGTACGGTCTTGGCGGGTGCCCGACTGGATTTGGAAGGAAGCACACAGGGCCTCATTCCAACCAGCTTTAACGGCAACAAGGGTGACGGGATCGACATCTTCGTCAGTGGTGTGAGCTCGCGAGCGGACGTCGACCTGCACAATGCAACGGTCGGTATCGCTGGCAGCGGAAACACTCTGAACGGCTTCAAGTTCCAGTCGTTCGACGGTGGCGAATTCAATCTGCAAGCCTACCAGACCGCGTTCAACGGCAACGGGGGCGCAGGCCTGACAGGGACTGTGACCAACTCCTTGGGTCTTGATACCATCGGTCGCATCCGCATCGTGGGTGGTTCAGCCGACGGTAACACTGGCAGCGGATTCGATCTGCAGGGAAGCAACACGACGGCCGGTCCGACCGGAATTGCAACCCTGACTGCGATGTTCCAGGCCGACGACCTCGGGGCAGGGATCTCTTCGCAGAACAATGGTGGCTTCGGGTTGAACTTCGTTACCACCAGCACTGTACAAAGTACGCCAACCGCGGGGACTGTCGGCAACCTGCTGATGACGGGTCCAAGCACCCTGAACGGCAACACGTCCGGCACGGTGAATATCAACATGAACAAAGCCCTGCAGGCGATCGTCGGATTGTCTGGAACCTTCGATGGCAGCAGTGGCGACGGGATTGGAATCAGCCTGACGAACATCTCGGATCTGGCACTGGTCTCGTTGCAGGGACCAGGCGAAGTGAAGGGGAATGCGGGTAACGGTATCAACGTCAATCTGCAGAATGCTCACAACGGTGTGGTGTTCATCGGTGGCTTCACGGATGTCAGCAACAACGGCCTGGATGGCATCAAGGTCAACATGGACAACGTCGGTGCGAACTTCGGTGCTGGTACGGGCCACGGTGCTCTGACAATCAACGGAACGACCACCGCTGTTCCAGCCAACACGATGAACGTCAGCAACAACGGTGGAAACGGAATCAACGTCAACTTCACCAACGGTTCGATCATCGACAACTCGTTCGCTCCGGCGATCCTGGGTGGGTTGTCGAACCAGGTCTCGCTGATTGTCAACAATGGCGATATCAACCCAGCAACGAACCTGTTGCCACCACCTCCACTGCCAGTTGTGCCACAGTTGCCAGGCGGACAGCCAATGCTCGAAACCCAACTGCAGAACGTCAGCACCCCACTGGGACTCACGTTCGGCCCGACGGTTTCGATCGAGAACGTGAACCTGGCCTCCAACGGAACGACCAATGCCCTGAACGGCAAGGGAATTCAGTATACGGTGAATGGATCGCAGGTTGTTGGCAGCACGTTGATTCAGAATGCCAACATCAGCGGCACGGGGACTGTCGGTACGAACCACAGCGGGATGGTGGTCAGCTTCCTGAACGCTGCGAATGTCACGGGGCTGAATGTGGTTGACAGCTCCATCACCAACAGCTTTGGTGACGGCTTCCAGATGCTGAACCCCTACATGACGGCGACGCCATTCGGGCTGAATTTCACACGGGCCACGGTCACTGGCAATACCAACAACGGTATCGATATCACGCTGCCAAACCTGTCGCTGCTCAACCCAACGTTGAACCTGACCCTGAGGAATGCCACGGTATCGAGCAACGGTTCCGCGGGTGTCAGCAGTACGGATAGCAACGGTTTGTTCATCGATGCGTCGAACACGCTGAATTCGGCCGCCACAGTCAACGTGAACATCCTGAGCGACAACACGACTGCCAACGCTGTCAGTGGCCTGTTCCAGAGTCAGTTCAACAGCAACCGCGGCATGGGTGCCTTCCTGAGTGCATCCGACACGTTTGCTGCGAACCAGTCCACGATCAACCTGAACGTCAGCGGCACGGGTGGAACGAACAACTTCGACAGCAACGGCGATGCTGGCGTGGGCTTCCTGCTCGCAGGGACCTCACACGGGACCACAGTTGCATCGAACGCCACGTTCAACAACAACGTCCTTCGCAACCTGCATGGTGCGAACTTCAAGGGTGATGGTTTCGCGGTCTTCCTGCAAGGAACGGCGGCTGCTCCACCGCAAGCAACGTTCAACAACGCGATCCTGGGTGACGTGGCTCTGAACAACACCCAGTTCAACTCGAACGCAGGCAGCGGCTTCCGGATGACGACCAGCCTGAACGGAAGCTCGAACAACCTGAAGATCCGCCATGCGACGATCACCGGCAACGGAACGAACGGGATTACCTTCACCCGCAATGCTGGCGTGCTGTCGCCAGGACCTTACATTACGAATGCTGTGATCGACAACAGCACGATCAGCAACAACACGGGACGCGGGATCGACATCCTGTCCGAGTTCGCCGATGGTGCTGATGACTACACGATCACCAATAGCATAATTTCCAATAACACCAGCCACGGGATTTCGCTCTTCACGCTGGCAGACGCCGACGTACTGGCTGTGATGAATAACAACACCATCAGCAGCAACGGTGGCAACGGGATCTTCGCAACGCAGAACACGGCGGGTACGGACATCGGTGTTGTCACCGCGTTCGTGACCAACAGCACGATCACATCCAACACTCTCAACGGTATTAACATCACCGCGGCTCACCGAATCGACATTGGTCAGAATCAGGTCGCGACGATTGGTTCGAACCGGATTTCTAACAACGGTCAAACGGGTATTACAATCACCGGACCTTCGGTTTCACAGGTCGGAATTGGCAACCTCGCAACGGTCGCACCTGCGACAGATCACATTGTCTCTAACGCGATCCGCAGCAACGGCTCGCACGGTGTTGTGATCAACTCGGTTGGTTCAGAATCCATCATCATTCAGAACAACAATGCCTTGATCACGGCTCCAGGTGGCCAACTGGGTGGGGTCAATAACAATAACGGTGACGGCATCCAGTTGAATGCAACGGGTGGGCGGATCATCGCCACCGTCGACAAGAATGACGTGCTCAGCAATGCTCAAGACGGTATCCAGTTGCTCGTCTCGAATACGGGAGCATCGCTGCTGACTGCAAACACCGTGACCATGACCGGTAACGATGTCGAAGACAGCGGTCGCCGCGGTATCAACGTGCTGAACGCTGCCGACAACCGAACCAACCTGACCATCGGTGGCAACACCGCCGCCTTGCAGAACGTTGTGACCCGCAGCCAGTTGGAAGGGGTTTACATCGTGAATACTTCGACCACAGGTGCTCTTGGTGCCGGTGGTGGGGGTGTTCAGGGGATCGATGCACTGGCCAATGTCGCCATGGCGGTGGCCGATAGTTGGACCAACGATCCTCGGCTGGCCCTGCATGTGATCAACAACGTGATCACCTCGAACGGCCAGGCAGCCAACGGAACCGTGTTCGATGCAACGGGCTTCGTCCTGCGAGTCGGCAGCAGCGATGCTAACACGGTCGCCGCTGACGGTGCCGCAGGTTCTTACCAGAATGACGGTGGAAACGCGAGTAACCTGAATTCCGCTGGTCTTGCGGGTGTATTCTCGGTTGCTAACGTGATCCGTGGTGGGGTGGCTGCAAATATCGTGCAGAACACGTTTGGTGGTGACTACAATTCGGACGTCACCTTCCAGGCCTTCAAGTCAACGAACGATCCCCCGACGACCAACGGGACCTGGACCGACCAGAACGAAGGGGATAGCACTGCTGCCCCACCAGTTCCACGTAACCCGGGCAACGATGCCTTCACGGTTAACTCGTATACGCAAGACCCACTCTCACGACTGGACCTGCGATTCACGAACACGAACACCGGGGACGGGATGGTTGCTACACGCAGCGATGTCTTCTCGAGCTTGAATCCCGCGTTCTACAACAACAACGAATCGGTCTTCAAATCGCGTACTGCCAGCCAGGACGGCAACGATCCAACGGTCGGTGGTGGAAACGCCGCGAATCAGAGCGTGAACGACGACGGTGGACCTTTCAATAGTGGAACTCGTGACCGAATCCTGACACGCCTGGCCAGTAATGCCGCTCCTTACAATGCACCACGAGGTGTTGGAACAGTCGTTGATGTTGCGGTCAACGGATTCCTGTATCCAGGTGTTGGAGCCTCGACATGGCGACGTTCGAACGATACTTCCAGCAGTGGCTTCGCCAACGTTCCAGCGGGCAATGGCTTCGGTAGTACGGTTTCTGACGGCAATGCAACCGCTCCGAATACGTTTGCCTGGGACGTGCTGCCATAAGCTGAAACTGACGTAAGTCATACAAATCAAAACCCGCCCCGGTGCCTGGCATCGGCGCGGGTTTGTTTTTTTAGTGGCACGTTCACGGTCGAATCGCTGGCACGTGCGATTCGTTGGGCCACGCTGCAATTGCAGTCAGGAACTTGAAACACCGAGACTTCCGGATCCTGAAATCCGCAGAATGGAAACGCAGAGGCGCCTTGGAGCAGGGACGCAGGGGAAAAACATCAAAAGATCAATTCCTTTGCGACCCTGCGCCTTGGCGTCTCTGCGTTCCTTCTTACTGCTGACGCTCGCTCAATGAGCGATCAGGAAACCTGAGAAACGCAGAGGTGTCTGAGACTCCCAAACGACCTCACGCTGTCATTGGCACTTCGATCTTGTCGAAAGTGTGTCATTTCTTGTGGGCTGAAAGTCCACCAGTACAAAGCACAGAGCTTCAGCCCTGTGATCGGGTACAAAGGAAAATGTGCGACCTGAAAGGTCGCGAGCGAACATCGAGCGAAGTTGATCGCTTTGGCCGAATTTCTTGCGACCTTTCAGGTCGCCCACCCTGTACTATCCGCAGTCACAGGGCTGAAGCTCTGTGCTTTGTACTGGTGGGCCTACAGCCACAAATGACCGATGGAGTTCGAAATCGTGCAGACAGGAAACGTAGCGGCTCCTTGGCGCCTTTGCGTTTCATTCTTATGGCTCACGCGAATCCGCTCGCTAAAAACGCGACAGAAGGAGCCAGAGACGTCCAAAATACTTCACCGTGTCATTGGCACTTCGATCTTGTCGAATTGCTCAGGGCCGAAAAACGCTGGAAACGTCAAGAATCCACCCGGATTTATGCGTCAGACATGATTGAAACTTCAATCACTCCACCGGCACCCAACGTCCCGCAAAACGGACGTCACTGACTACTTCCCGGAACGCAAAGCCAATCCAGCAGTTACAACCGATACGAACTGCCCATGCTGACGATGAGGCGACTGATTCACGATGTTTCCGCTCCGCTCACTTGACCGGGGCGAGCGAGGTACTTATCGTTTCTCATCTCGTGACAGAAACTGGCAGCATAGCCGTCTCGTCATGAGACCCCGGACGATTAGCTCAGTTGGTTAGAGCGCCACGTTGACATCGTGGAGGTCACAAGTTCGAGTCTTGTATCGTCCA
>JBAWWJ010000060.1:0-34868 GCA_037146815.1 Planctomycetota bacterium | reverse complement strand
TCAGCTTGTCCGCGTTTTCAATTCCATCCCCCCAAAAAGTCGGATGAACCTGAAATTACTGGCTGAGTATGAGTTATGCTTTTTTGACGATGCCCATGAAATGACGAAATGGCTTTCATCGAATCTCAATCGCGTATCGCTGTTGTCACTGGATTGCGATCTTGACGCGTCAGCGATAGCTGGGGCTGAATGCGGGTCTGGAGAAAATGTCACCGCATTTCTTGCGCAGCACATTCCGAAGTTTCCGATCATCATTCATAGTTCGAATGCGCTTCGTGCACCCGCAATGCATATGCAATTGGTTTTTGCGGGCTGCCCCAATGTGATGCTGTGTCCGTTTTTCGATGGTAGGCAATGGGGAGAGGATGTTTACAAAGCGTTAAGTACCGGTCGATCAAGTGGAGAAACGTAGAACCAGTTTCAAACTTATCCACTACTGTACGCGATGTTTTGTGGGTGGGCATGCTTTCAGCTTGCGTCGGCGGCTTCATGCGACTCTTGCGGTGTCGACGGACTCTTCAGACTTGGCGATAACCTTGATGATCTCGTCACGATGGCCTCATTCGTGCGCCCCGACGGTGACCAACAAAGACACGACTGCCTCAGCCAATTGGGGGCTATTCCAATCACCGCTCTCTTTCATGTTCGCTTCCGGATTAAACGCCAAGATTACTTCCTCTTCCAGGAGCGCAGCGGCGAGCATCTTTTTCGCATGACCCAACGGAGAAACTCCTGAAAAATCTTTAAGGTTCACGTCAGCTCCCCCATTGATGAGCGCATGCAACGCGTTCAGTTGACTGCCCGCGTTGACCGAACACTGTCTAAGGATCACATACACAATCGCACTGTGTCCGTCATCGTCCACAGCGTTGACATCGGCTCGTTGGTTGAGCAGCGTACGGACGATGTGAGGCCAGGTTGCAGCAAGCATTAATGGTGTGGCATTGCTCGGCGAGCGTGCCGAGATGTCTGCTCCAGCCCGGACCCATTCGGCGACAGCTTCCGCTTCGCCGCCAGCGCAAGCGAGATGCAAACCGGTCAGACCATCGCGTCGGGCTTCCAGATCAGCACCTGCATCCACAAGCATGCGAAAACGCTCGCGGTCGAAAGGTGGAAATGCCGCGTGCATCAAAGCAGACTGGCCTACGTCATCGGCAATCGACGGATCAGCCCCTTGAGCAAGCAAGTTTCGTACTGTTTCCAACGAGTTCCGCCTCAGCAACCGTTCGGAATACCGGTGAGATTCATCGGCTTCCTGTGCCTCTTGCGCTGTTTCCGTTCCGAACAGAATCTGGAATACGCCTTCGTCGAACTTGGTGGCATCGACAGTCGATTTGTTTTCTCCATCATCCGCTTCGGATGGTGCCACGGCAGGTTCTGTGGCTGTGACCGTCACAGATTCTGTGCGTTCGGCTTGCTCTCGATCCATTTCCAGCTTCCACAGACGCCCCGCGAGACGATCCCGGTTGAGATACCCTTCGGGCATCAAGTCTACGATCGCGCGGCTTAGTTCCGGGTCGAACGTTTCATACGATACGCCTGTCGCAGAATCGGTGATCTTCAACGGCAACATGAATGCATATTGGGCATCGGACCGGATGGTGATTTGCCGTTCCGAGTTGCAAAGGATTCGGATCAAAAGTGAGGGATAATCATCGGTCCAGCACGAGTTGTAATGCAGGTCGACTACCGCTTGAGGTAGATCGAATATCGTCGCGTCCAAAAGAGGAATTGCCGGGGCAGCGAGTGCCTTCAATAGTCGAGAAACAACGATTTCGGGCAATTCGTCGCTCGTCGCCTCAAGTGACTGTTGACGAACGAGGCGCGTGCCAGTGTTGGTAATGGTTAGTTTGGCCGAGACGCTCGGAGGATCCGACCCAATTCGAGAAAATTTCAATCTGTCTGATCGTGGACAGCGACTGCACAAAGTTCATGTTTGCGCCTGGACGTGCGTATTACGTGATATTGAGGCAAGATCAATAATGGTCTCGCCTCAATTTGTACCTGACTTCGCCACCCGAAGGGAAAGCCAAACCAATCTTTAACGGTTAGGTTCCCGCAATGCAAATGGGATTGGTACTTGCGAGCAGCCTCGCCGTGATGATTCATCCGTTCTTCGATGGGGTGAATAGGCAGAAGATGCTTGCATGGCATAGGCGTCGATTAACAGGAGATTCGTGATCTCGATTGCGTCAAACTCGCAGTGTTGCAAGTGTGATGATGGTAGTTCAAAGTAATGATTTGCAGACCCGAGTGCGATTTTCGCGGGCAAGTTATCGCCATCTGTTGACGGCACTGAGTAAAGCAGATGAAGATTGAATTCCTCCAAGATGGCTCGCCCGATTGTCCTCTCATTCGACTATTTGATTTCACGCAGCGCCAGGCCAATCAATTGCAGCAGGCCCTATTGGGCTTGTTGTCGAGTGCCTCATCAGTCGCGATTCAGGAACCTGCCTTTGTAGAATCCGTAGAAAATTGTCAACTGACATTTGAAGTTGGTCGACAGGATGACGGAATCATACGCATTGCCACAACGCGAGAGTTCATTTGTCAGTTGACGCCCAAGACGTGGGAAGAAATTGCGGCGCTGCTTGAGCCATTTGTCATCGGGGAATGCGGATATCAGTGGTTGGTTCGACATCAGGGAGATGCCAACTTGCTTTTATCGACAACGGGCCATTGGTAGCATTCATCACGACGAAGGGGAACGTCAACGTGCCTCGTCTTCACCAATCGATTAGGGCTCTGGCAAGTCGATTGAGAACCTCTGCTTACGTGCAATTCTCTCGAACGTTGGAAGCCAATCGTGTCAACCTTCGAATACGACATTGCGTTCAATGCTCACCGCGAAATTACCCTTATCACTGGCCGTCGCATATTTCTGGACAGTCTCCATCAATCGCTTACCTATCGTGGTTTGCTGTCAGGAACACCCTGCGCTGATTACAACGACGATCTCATAAATCGCACCGTCCAAGAAGCCCATACGTTGTTCGAGCAATTCTCGCTATTGATTGAACCCGAACGTCGTAGTTTTCGTCGAGAGCCCGGTGACATGGATCAAATTCTCGGTAATGTATCCGGTGATCGAATCACCGAGTGGTTGCCAGAGATAACGAGTATTGGATCGTTTTGGTCTTTTCAGCCTGCTCGTGATCAAACGAAGTGCCAATCATTCTTGACGATCATCTGGTTTCAGCCGCATTTTGGCTTGCCTGACGAAAGGTTCGTCAAAGAAAAGCTCTGCGTCATCGATTGGGAAGCTCACGCCGCAGATTTCGATTGGTAGCATCAGAAATCCCGGCGAATTCCCATCGGCCCGGCGTTGATAACTGTCGTCGAACCAATCTTTGCTTGCTGGCCTGCGCTTCCATGAATGTGGCCGCAGACGACGAGTGCCGGTTGGACTCGTTCAACTGCAGCCAGCACGGCACGGCTTCCCAGATGCTTCTTGTTCGAAGCAACATCCACAAAGCCGCGCGGCGGAGAGTGTGACACAAGAATTCCACCGCTGGGGCAATCTGCCAGAAGTTCGGCCGCTTGCTCTTCGGAAAAATCGAAGCTCCAGTCGCCGAACGGAGTCACGGGAACGCCACCCCCGATACCAAAAAACGAAATGCCGTTGATGGTGACACCACTCCCATGCAGAACATGGGCACTCTTCCATCCCGAACAACCTGCCACAAGTTCGTCGTAAGATTCGTTGTTGCCGGGTACCAGAACGGCTGGACATGCGATTGCCTGCAGAACATCCAGACAGACATTCAAGCGGCGTCGGCTGTTCCCGAAGTCACCGGCGCCGATCACAACATCAACGTCACGTGCCGCTTCAACAAGTTTCTCGGCAGCAGTCACATCACAGTGGAGATCACTGAACAGGAGCAGTTTCATCAGGTGCCTTTAGAGAGACCGGCGGGACAGCGATTGCGTGCCCCATGAGATATTCTCACGACTCAGCACGCAGTGGTCTTGGACGTCCCTGACGTTCTTCGGCCTTCGCACCTGATGATCTTAGCGAAACAACGTCCCCGCCACAGCATCTCGTTCGATTTGCAGGACTTTGTTCAGTCGTCGCAGGTGGCGTTCTTCGCGTGTGAACTGGGCATTGATGTAGGCTCGCACGAGTTCTACCGCGACTTCCTCACCAATGATGCGTGCTCCCAGGCACAGGACATTCATGTCGTCGTGCTCGACACCCTGATGGGCCGAATAAATGTCATGACAGACACCGGCGCGAATTCCCGGAATCTTGTTGGCAGCGACACTGATTCCGACGCCGCTGCCGCACAGCAGAATGCCGCGATCCGCCTCACCCGCCACGATCACTTGACCGACCCGCAATGCGTAGTCGGGATAGTCGACCGAGCAGTCCGAATCCGTACCGCAATTGACGACCGTATGGCCCGCCGCCTGAATGACAGACACGATCCGCTGCTTCAACGGGAAACCGCCGTGATCACACCCCAGAGCGATACGCATGTTGTTACTCAGTCCCGTTTCTCAGTACGTGATCTTTATCTTTGCGAAACTAAGAATCTCCCAGATCACACGATTCTGAAAGCAAGCATTTCTGATCATGCCAGTGGCGGCAGACGCTATGGTCTGCCGCTTCAGATTCGTGCGATGTGATTCGTTCATCGTGTGATCATCGCGATTCGCTCTCGCCGACCAGCGACCAACGGGAGCGGCAGTTGCAATTCTCGAGCGATAGCTCGAACCGGGTCGAGGGCACTGCCCTCGTCGTTCATGGGAGGTCGGATTTTCCCATCAGGTATCGATCGCATTCGCGGGCGGCTCCGCGGCCTTCGTTGATCGCCCAGACGATCAAGCTTTGACCACGTCGGCAGTCGCCTGCTGCGAAGACGCCTGGGACATTCGTGTTGAACTGTCCGTGAGCGGCTTCGTAATTGGAACGTGGGTCCAGCTTCACGCCCAATTGATCAGCCACGGGCGATTCAGGGCCAAGGAAGCCGAGTGCCAGGAAGACGAGATCCGCTGGGATTTCTCGTTCGGTTCCGGGGATCACTTTGAACGGTGGTGCCGACTCGGCCTTGGCGATCCGCAGGGCTCGCAGTTCTCCTTTGTCGTTACCGAGGAATTCGACCGTTGTCGTGCTGAACAGACGTGGATCTTCACCGAAGACGGCGGCTACTTCCGCGTGACCGTAGTCGACTCGGAAAATTCGTGGCCACTGTGGCCAGGGGTTGTTGCCAGCTCGTTCATCCGGGGGTTGAGGAACGATTTCCAGGTTGACCACGCTCTTGCATCCGTGGCGCATCGACGTCCCGATGCAGTCGTTCCCTGTATCGCCACCACCGATCACGACGACATGCTTGTCCTTCGCGTTGATGTATTTCCCGTCGGACAACTGCGAATCCAGCAGGCTCTTGGTATTGCCATGCAGGAAGTCCATCGCCATGTGGACTCCCTTCAGTTGTCGACCTGGAATGGGCAGATCACGTGGCTTGGTGGCACCGGTTGCGAGCACGATGGCATCGAACTGTTCGCGCAGGTCCATCGAACTGATGTCGCGACCAATCTCGGTACTTGTTCGGAACTGCACACCTTCTGCAGCGAGCAGGTCAACGCGGCGCTGGACCAGATGTTTTTCCAACTTCATGTTCGGGATGCCGTACATCAGCAATCCACCAACACGGTCCGCTCGTTCGAAGACGGTGACTTCATGCCCGACACTGTTTAACTGAGCCGCCGCAGCCAGCCCGGCCGGACCACTTCCGACAATTGCGACTCGCTTGCCAGTTCGCTTGGCAGGGGGATTCGGCTGGACCCAACCTTTGTCGAATCCGTGGTCGATGATCGAACATTCGATGTTCTTGATCGTAACCGGGGGATTGGTAATCCCAAGGACGCACGATCCTTCACAGGGGGCCGGACAGACTCGCCCGGTGAATTCCGGGAAGTTGTTCGTCTTGTGCAGTCGATCGAGTGCTTCCCGCCAGTTGCCTCGATAGACCAGATCGTTCCATTCGGGGATCAGGTTATTGACAGGACAACCCGCAGCCATCCCGGCCATCAGCGACCCGGTGTGACAGAACGGCACACCGCAGTCCATGCAACGCGCTCCCTGCGTCTTCAACTGCCCTTCCGGCATGTGCTCGTGAAACTCGTTCCAATCCAGGATGCGCAACTTTGCATCCCGATCGTTCGGAACCTGACGCTGAAACTCTTTAAAACCAGTCGGCTTGCCCATGTCGTTACCAGGTAGAATGAACCACGAATTACCAGAACTTCAATACACCGCGATGCACATCAAGGTCGTTTTCTCAGCTCTTCGCCGCCTGCAACTTCTGTTCGGCCAAGGCTCGCTTGTAGTCGATTGGCATGACCTTTACGAAGCGTGGCAGTTCGTCGTCCCATCCCTGCAGGATTGAAGACGCGACCGTCGAACCGGTGTGCTTGTGATGCTTTGCCAGCAGGTCCTTCAGAATGGAAATGTCTTCCGGAGCGACGACCTTTTCGAGTTCGACCATTTCCAGATTGCAGTTGCCAAGCAGAGCGTCGTGCTTGTCGTACACGAAGGCACAACCTCCGGACATCCCTGCAGCGAAGTTGCGGCCGGTGGGCCCCAGGATGACCGCACAACCGCCGGTCATGTATTCCAGACCGTGATCGCCGACCCCTTCAACGACGCAGGACGCCCCTGAGTTTCGCACGCAGAATCGCTCTGCCGCTCGACCGCGGAAGAAGGCTTCCCCTTCGGTCGCTCCATACAGCGCCACGTTACCGATCAGGATGTTTTCTTCCGGTTTGAAGGTGGAAGCAGCCGGTGGATAGACCACGATGCGGCCGCCCGACAACCCCTTGCCGACGTAATCGTTGGCGTCCCCTTCGACTTCCAAGGTCACACCGTGAGCCAGCCAGGCCCCCAGGCTTTGACCCGCCGAACCCTTGCAACGAACGTGAATCGTGTCGTCGGGCAAGCCCTTTTCACCCCATCTCTTGGAGACTTCGTGGCTGAGGATTGTCCCCAACGCGCGGTCAATGTTCTGAACTTCAATGTTCAGGCGAACTCCCTTGCCCGTCTCCAAGGCATCTTTCGCTTCGCGGATCAGTTCGTTGTCGAGCTGATACTCGATGCCATGCTGTTGTGTGATCGTGCAGTACGTCTGAACGTTCGCATGTGGCTTGACCGCAGGGGTCAGGATGCGTGACAGATCCAGGTGCTTCAGCTTCCAGTGCGAGACCGTCTTGTCGTATTCGAGAACATCGCAACGACCGACCATTTCATTGATCGTGCGGAACCCGAGCGACGCCATGATCTCGCGGGCTTCTTCTGCCACCATGAACAGGTAGTTGATGACGTGTTCAGGCTGTCCACTGAACATCTTCCGCAATTGAGGATCTTGCGTGGCGATCCCGACGGGGCAGGTATTCAGATGACACTTGCGCATCATGATGCAGCCGAGCACGATCAGCGGCGCGGTGGCAAACCCGAACTCTTCGGCACCGAGCAAACAGGCGATCACCACATCGCGACCGGTCTTCAATTGGCCGTCGGTTTCCAGGCGAACCCGGCTGCGCAGGTCGTTCAGAACCAGCGTCTGATGAGTTTCGGCGATCCCGAGTTCCCAAGGCATCCCGGCGTGCTTGATACTCGTCAGCGGCGAAGCACCCGTCCCCCCCGAATCACCCGAGATCAGGATCTTGTCGGCGTGTCCTTTGGCCACACCCGCAGCGACGGTTCCCACCCCGACTTCCGAAACCAGCTTCACGCTGACGCGTGCCGATGGGTTCGAATTCTTCAGGTCGAAAATCAACTGAGCGAGGTCTTCGATCGAATAGATGTCGTGATGCGGCGGAGGACTGATCAGACCGACACCCGGAGTTGAATGCCGTGTCGCAGCGATGATCTTGTCGACCTTGTGACCGGGGAGTTCACCCCCTTCACCTGGCTTGGCTCCCTGCGAGACCTTGATCTGAAGTTCATCGGCATTCGTCAGGTACCAACTGGTGACACCAAATCGTCCCGACGCCACCTGCTTGATGGCCGAACGCTTCGAATCACCGTTCGGAAGTGGCTGGAACCGCTTGTAGTCTTCGCCCCCTTCGCCCGTGTTACTCTTGCCACCAATCCGGTTCATCGCGATGGCGAGTGATTCATGTGCTTCGGCCGAGATCGAGCCATAGCTCATGGCCCCCGTACAGAATCGCTTGACGATTGCAACCGCGGTTTCCACTTCTTCCAGTGGAACCGGAGATTGACCATCCTTAAACTTCAGCATCCCACGCAGATGACATTCACGCGTTGTCTGCTCGTTCACCATCTTGGAGAATTCGCGGTACGCCTGCTTGTCCCCCTGCCGGGCTGCTCGCTGGATATTCGCAATGTTGTGCGGATTCCACGCATGCTTTTCGCCAGAGGATCGCCAGGAAAAGAGACCAAAGTTAGGCAGTACGGGAAGCTTGTTCGATTCACGAGTCGGGTAACCGAGTTCGTGCCGACGCAAAGCCTCTTCGCCGAGGATATCAAAACCAACTCCGCTGATGCGGCTGGCAGTTCCCCGGAAGCACTTCTTGATCACTTCGTCACTGAGGCCAACCGCTTCGAAGATCTGGGCACCCTTGTAACTTTGCAGGGTGGAAATCCCCATCTTGGCCATGACCTTCAGGATCCCCTGCTTGGTCGCCTTGCGATACGCAGCAGTGATCTGGTCATGAGTCCATTCGCCCGCCAGTTCGCCATCGTCCTGCAGTTGCCAGAGAGCTTCGAAGGCCATGTACGGATTCACCGCATCGGCACCAAAGCCTGCCAGCAGACAGAAGTGGTGAACTTCGCGAGCTTCGCCCGTTTCGACAACGATCCCGATCCGCGTCCGTTCTTCATTGCGAACCAGATGATGATGGACCGCTCCCGATGCCAGCAGCGCACTGACAGGCAAACGATTCGCCCCGGCCAGCCTGTCTGACAGCACGACCAGGCTGTAACCTTCTTCGATCGCCTGGCTCGCTTCACCGCAGATGCGATCCAAGGCCCACTTCAATCCGGCAGGTCCCTGCGACTTCGGATAGGTGATGTCGATCGTCTTGGTCTTCCAGCCGCGATAGTTCAAATGCTTGATCGCAGCCAGTTCTTCATTTGTCAGGATCGGATGCGGTACCGCCAGTCGATGACACTGGGCTTCGGTCGATTCGAGCAGGTTCCCTTCGGGACCGATGTAGCATTCCAGCGACATGATGACTTCTTCACGCGTGCTGTCGATCGCCGGGTTGGTCACCTGGGCGAAGAGCTGCTTGAAGTAATCATAGACCAGTCGCGGCTGATCGCTCATGCAGGCCAAGGCCGTATCATCACCCATGGACCCGATCGGGTCTTTCTTGGTGGTGATCATTGGAACGAGCATGAATTGCAGCGTTTCGGTGGTGTAGCCGAACGACTGCATGTGCTGCAGCAGTTCGTTATTCACCATGCGTTCCGGTGCTTCGACTTCCGGAAGTTCGCTGAGCAGCAGCCGCTGATTTTGGAGCCATTGCTTGTATGGTCGTCGATTGGCAAAGTCCTTCTTCAATTCTTCGTCAGGGATCATGCGTCCCTGCTTGAAGTCGACGAGGAACATCTTGCCGGGCTGCAACCGCCCCTTGATCTTCACGTTCGCGGGATCAACGTCGAGCACGCCGACTTCACTCGCCATGATCACGCGATCATCGTGCGTGACGTAGTAACGGCTGGGGCGCAAGCCGTTTCGATCGAGCGTCGCGCCGATGACGGTACCGTCGGTGAACGAAATCGACGCAGGACCATCCCAGGGCTCTTGCAGGGCCGAGTGGTATTCGTAGAAGGCTCGCTTGTCTTCAGGCATCGAATCGTGGTTCTGCCACGCTTCGGGAACCATCATCATGACCGCTTCCGGCAGGCTGCGGCCGGTCATCACCAGGGTTTCGAGGGCATTGTCGAAGTTACCGGAGTCTGAGCAATAGGGCTCGATCAGCGGGAATAGCTTCTTCAGGTCGTCGCCAAACAGGTCACTCTTCATGACCCCTTGTCGTGCATACATCCAGTTCCCGTTGCCGCGAACCGTGTTGATTTCACCGTTGTGAGCGATAAATCGCTGCGGATGGGCACGATCCCAGCTTGGGAATGTGTTTGTCGAGAACCGGCTGTGAACCATCGCCAGGTGTGATGTGTAATCGGGGTCCTGCAGGTCGTTGAAGAATGGCATAACCTGCTCTGAGGTCAACATCCCCTTGTAAATCAGCACCTTGGATGACAGTGAGCACATGTAGAACTGCAGTGCCTGGGCAAGCTGCCCTTCACGCACCGCATGACTGGCTCGCTTCCGGATCATGAACAACTGCCGATCGAAGGCATCCTGATCGATTCCCGCCTGCGAAGCGACGAACAGTTGCTCGAACGCTGGCATCGCTGCACGAGCGGACGGGCCGATGTCGGCTCCCACGGGATCATGCGGCAATGGTCGCCAGCCGATCAGCGTCTGCCCCTGTTCGGTGATCAGCTTGTTGACTGTTTCCTTGGCAATCTGGCGTTGTTCGGGGTCGGTCGGCAGGAACACCACGCCAACACCGTACGTTCCCGGCTTTGGCAGAGTGACGTTCAGGTCCGCCTTCGCGACTTTGGCGAGGAATTCGTGCGGAATCCCGGTGACAATCCCAGCCCCGTCGCCGGTGTTGACTTCACAGCCGCAGGCACCGCGGTGAGCCATGTGCTTCAGCATCCGCAGAGCGTCATCCACGATCTGCCGTGACTTCTCGCCCTTGATGTGAGCAACGAAACCGACCCCGCACGAATCATGCTCGTTAGCAGGATCGTAAAGTCCGTGAGCTTTGGGGGTTCCGTCAGAGTGGAACATTTCTGGGTGACGAATAAACAGTGGTTCGGTCATTTCAGTCATCTCTCGGGACGGCGGGTATTACACCGCACTGGTTTACTTCAACTTTTCTGAATCAATTCGGTCGCGGTCTGAGTTTCGGTTTGGCATTCCACCGATACCGACATTCACATGCCCAGCCTCGTGACCGGGTGGAGTCGGTTCAACAAGGGGGTTCGTTCTCTTTTCGTCGCGGATCTCACTTGGTCGCAGATCTCACCTGATCACTGGGGACTGTTGCGACATCCGTGGCCAAGTCGACAGTACCGGCGGCCTCGTGCGCAGTGCCGGGTCGGGAGAACGTCTCCGGATCTTGGTGCAGCAATTCCAGAAAGCGACTGATTGCCGTCGTAAACGGCTTCGTTCGCTTATAAACAACGTCGAGGCGGCGAACCCACTCGACATCCGCCAGTTCGATCGCGACGAGCGAACCGATTTCCAATTCACGGCGAACGGTCGGAATCGGCAGTAATCCAATCCCAGAACCAACTTCCACCGCTCGCTTGATGTTTTCGATGTTATCAAAAGCATGGACGACATTGATCGAAACCTTGGCCTGTTTCAGCCAGCGATCGATTTCCTGTCGCATCCGCAATTCCGACGTAAACCCAACCAACGATTCACCATTCAGCTCGCTGACCGGAAGCGACTTTCGATTTGCCAACCGATGTTGAGGGGCCACCACGACGACGATCGGCTGGTCCTGCCACGTTTCACAGATCAAATCGGCCCGACGCGGAGCAAACGACATCAGGCCCAGGTCCACTTCTTCGTTGGCCACCCGTTCCAGAACTTCTTCCGGATGCAGATACTGAAGGTCAAGCGCCGCATCAGGATAGAGTCGCTCAAACTCCTTCACGTAGCAGTCCATCTGCAACAGACCGACGGAGTAGATTGAGGCAACGCGGACGGGGCCCACCACTTTGTCGCGACGCTGCAGAATCCTGTCTTCCAGCCGCCGGTAGTCATGCAGAAGTTCACGGCATCCGTCGTAATAGATTCTGCCTTCAGGGGTTAGCTCCAGAGGCCGAACGGCTCGATTGAGTAATTCGCAGCCGAGCTGTTCTTCCAGAGCCTTCACGATTTCGCTCGCCGCAGGCTGAGAAATTCCATGCGATTTCGCCGCCTTGGAAAAACTTCCCAAGCTGGCAATTTCGCAGAACAACTCAAGATCACGCAGGTTCATCGGTTCGAAGATATCTGATGGGGAGATAGAGACCTAGGGACAGTATCGCCAATTGCGATGCAGATCGTACCGGTCGGATCCAAAGAAAGTCAACGATTGTCCACCGAAATTGGACTCAAATCCCGCAAAACCGTGTGTCGAACCAGCGCTTTCGGCCGATTCGCGGATCATGGCGCCTGCCTGGAGACCGCTCATGCTTCGGTGTTGTTATGCTGCGGACGACTGGGCCGATTTGAAGTTGCCATCGTCGCTGACGTCGTCGAATCGCACGCTCATTCGTTTTGAGACGCCAGATTCTTCCATCGTCACCCCATACAGGACGTCCGCGACCGTCATCGATCGCTTGTGGTGAGTGATCATGATGAATTGCGTCGACTGCCGGAATGCCTGGACCACGGCCGTGAATCGTTCGACGTTGGCCTCGTCCAGCGCCGCATCGACCTCATCCAGAATACAGAACGGACTCGGCTTGCTCCGGAAAATCGCCATGATCAATGCGATCGCGGTCATCGTCTTTTCGCCACCGCTCAGCAGCGAGATACTTCGCAGTTCCTTACCGGGGGGACGCGCAGCGATGTCGATGCCGCAATCGAGGACATCGTTGGGATCTTCCAGAATGATGTCCCCTTCACCCCCACCAAACACCTGACGGAACAACTCCTGAAAGTTGGTCCGGATTGTGTCGAAGGTTTCTGCAAACAGCCGACGACTTTCGCCATTGATCTTGCGAATGATGTCTTCCAGCGTGTTCTTGGCTTCGACCAGATCCTGGAGTTGAGATGACAGTTGTGTGAATCGGTTTTCCAGCATTTCCAAGTCGCGCAGGCTGTCCGTATTGACCGCACCCATCAGTTTCAACTGCTTACGCAGGCGGTTGACTCGGGCATCGATTTCCGGGCGTACATCTGCGAACGTCAGGCCGTCCGTGGCTCCGCTGGATTCAGGTACTGGTTCGCCTGAAGTATCTTCGTCAGTTTCAGTCGCCTCGGTCTTATGACCTTTGCCACGGGATCCGTGCGATTCGGCACGTGCCTGACGCTCGTCCATAATGAGTCGCACTGCGGACGCACCCGACGCAACAACCTCTTCCAGCTTGATCTGATATTCCTCATCGAGGCGTTCATTCAACTGGTCGAGCGCATGTCGCATATCGCGGACACGGATTTCCTCCGCATGCCGACGGTCCGACAGTTCACGCCGTTCCTTACGAATCGCCAGTTCTTGTTCCACAAGCTGGCTACGTTCCACTCGCAGGGCCAGTTTGCGAGCATGCAGTGCTGTCGATGCGGCGAACACATGCTCGTTGGCGAGCAGAAGTTCGTCGCGCAGGGCGCGCGTGTTGAGGATATTCAGCAGGATTTGTTGTCGCTTGGCGAGTGACGCCTGACATCGCCGCTCCGCTTCCTCATACTGAGCCTGGCGTTGTCCCAATTCTTCATCCAGACGGACCGATTGGGCTCGCATCGCTTCGAGACGTTCTCCCTGCTTGGCAAGATCAAGCTGGTCAGCGGATCGCTGCAATTCCAGTTGTTGAAGTTGATGTTCAACTTCCAGCATTTCCTCGGTGGCGGTGGCAAGACTGGCTTCCAGGTGATGCAGTGACTGTTCGGACGTCGTTGCCTGTTCTTCAGCACTCAGCAATTCCTGCTGCCGCTGCTCAATCTCTGAAGTCGACGCGAGTTGCTGACTGGCGATCGAGTTTCGTTCGCGTCGCAGACGATCCAATGTCTGATCTTGAGCCCCCAGGTCCCCTTTCAGATCCGAGAGACGTTGATTGGCGTAGTCGAGTTCGGCCGCAATCGATTCCAGTTCCGAATCGGTGCCCGTCAGCGATTGATAGACCGTTTGCAAGGTCGACTCTTGGGAGACGATGTCGCGATCCAGTGTCACCAGATCATTCTTCAGGCGTCGCAATTCGCTCTTGCGTGAGAACAATGCGGTTTCGCTGCGGATCGTGCCGACAAACAGCGTCCCGTTAGCCTCAAGCAACTCACCCTGAAGCGTGACAAAGCGAAGCCCTTTGCCGGGTCCCATCGCCAGACGGACGGCAACTTCCATTGTCTGCACAACCCAGGTATCCGCCAGCAGGCTGACCGCCAGTCCGGTTGTCCCTCGATCAGACAACACCAGTCCATCCGCTCGCATCACGACACCGGGTTCGCGCGAAAGATCGGGAAGCTTTTCGGGATCAAATTGCAGGTGAACAAATCGCGAATGCTGTACCGCTTCCGGAATCGGCTGGCTGGCAGGCCGATCTGGAATCGCGACGAATCCAACTCGATTTGTCAGCAGAACGGTTCCCTGGTTCAGGTAGTCGAGCAACCCCTGATACTCGCGCAGGACGATCAACTGGGCTCGTGACCCCAACGCGACTTCCAGCAGTGCGGCATGCTCCAGATCGACATCCAGCAGGTCTGCGACGCTGCCGATGATCGAATTCCAGGGAGGATAGGGTGACGAGCGTGCTCGCTGCAGAATATCCTTGACGCCGATCCCCAGTCCTTCCTGTCGCAATTCCAGATCTTCCAGCAGACTCTTGCGGGCGACGGATGCACTGCGGCGTTCTCGCTGTTCTGCGAGTCGTTGCTTGGCTTCTTCCTGCTCGCCGAGCAGCGAAACTCGTCGGGCTTGAGCTTCCCGAAGAGATTGCTGTGCGGCGGTCTGACCGAGGACCGCTTCATCGACGCGACGCAGACACTTTTCTCGTTCCAGTTCCTGACCGGCGAGATCACCATCGAGCTGATCAAGCTGAGAACCAACCTTGGCCAGGAATGCCTGAATCGTCCCAATCTGTGATTTGAGCGTAGTAACGGCGTTGGCACCCGCCGACACCATTTTCGTCAATTCCAGACGGCGGGTTCGATCCAGTTCCAACTGCTCCCGACGAACCGCGAGATCGCGCGTCTTCGTTTGCAGTTGCTCGTCCTGCATCGCGCAACCGTGTCGATTTTCGGAGTACGACGCTTCGTCCTCCGCCAGACGACGCTGATGACGCACGATTTCGTCGGCGGTCTCATGCACGCGACGACCGAGTACCAACTGCTGCTTGTTCAACCTCAGTAGTTCCGACTCCAGTTCCTGCAGTCGAGCCAGTTGGTACGTGATTGTCGTGTCATGACCGGCGATCGCTTCGCGTCCCGCCGCGTTACGACGATCGACTCCGCGGAGTTCATCGTCCAGTTGAGACAGATCGGCGTCGAACGCCGCTTCACGGGCTTCCAGTTCGCGATGTCGTTCTGTCAGTTCATCAACACGCCCGGCGGATGAGGCAAGCTGTTCTTCAACGAGACCGAGTTCGGCGGTGAGGTGCCGAAAATCGTCTGCCGCCAGCCCAAACCACCACTGCTTCAGACCAACAGAGACTTCACGGTACTTCGCGGCTTTGGTAGCCTGGCTGCGAGTGGAATTGAGCTGAGCTTCCACTTCATCAACGATATCCGTCAACCGTTCGAGGTTTTGAGCGACACGTTCGAGCTTTCGCTGGGCTTCGACTTTACGCGATTTAAAGCGACTGATCCCGGCCGCTTCTTCGAAGACCGCACGACGACTGGTCGGATTGGCCTGCAGGATCTGATCAACTCGACCCTGCTCGATGATGCTGTAGGCACTGGTTCCTGCACCGGTCCCCATGAAGAGGTCTTTGATGTCCTTCAGACGGGCGGTGGCTCGATTGAGCAGGTATTCGGCATCGCCATTACGCCAGATGCGGCGGCCGATGTGGATTTCCTGGGCGTCGCTGGGGAGCCAGCCAGTCGCGTTGTCGAATGTGATTGTTGCTTCCGCGTAAGCGCTTGGCTTACGACCAGCCGACCCGTTAAAGATGACGTCCGTCATCTCTTTCCCGCGCAGACTGCGAGCGGACTGGTCACCCAGAATCCACTTCATGGCGTCAACGACATTGCTCTTCCCACTGCCGTTCGGCCCGACGACGCCGGTAATGCCCGTCGAGAAGTCGAACCGCGTGCGGTCGGCAAAGCTCTTGAAGCCGAACAGTTCGAGGGATTTAAGCATGTCGAACGACTGACTGAATTCTGGTGTCGTCGCCGTGACGACGTCCGGTCTGGATGGTACCAAAGCCCGGCTCAAACAAGCCGGGCTTTACGTGGAAGTTGAAGTACGATTTGTCGGTATCAGGGTCTCCCGCAACGTGCCCTGGTGATGTACAGAGCATTGATTTGGGGCTTGAGTTACTTGTCCTACTTTTTCCAGGTTGGCAGCCAGGAAAACATTCCTTTTGGCTTTTCATTCTCTTTGGATCCGCGGCCAGGCAAAACCACACCGTTCCGTTCAGATGTCGGTTCCGTCTCCCTGGCAGACTTGGATTCAGGATCCGGGTTTTTGTCGCTGTCCTGTGGCACGCTCGCCATGTTTCCGCGCAATTCTGCTTGCTTCCGCTCAATATCACGTTCGCTGGGCTCTTTCTGTTCCGGGAACAGGTTGGGAGTCATGTTCGGGCGTCCGACTTTGGTCTTACGCTTCTTGCCAGGTGCTTCGGCCGAGGTGCCTGGCCGGTAGTAGACGCGGCCCCCTTCGGGGAGTTCATCAATCGCGAGCGTTTTCGGCAGGTTTTTCTGTTTTGATGCATCGGCGAGCATCTGCACCACTTCGGGGTACGTTGCTCCCAATTCATCGGCGGCTCGGATCACGTCAGCGACCTGCAGCGAGCATTCGCGCCGTTGATCGGGCTTGCCGACATCGAATCTCGAAAGGGTCACTGTCGATGCCCCTGGTTGAGACGTGATGATGATGTGCCGCCCGGCTGACAGGTACATCGGGGGCTGGAATTCCTGATTGGCACCGAACAGCACGATTTCTGGACGTGTTCTGGTCAGTGCATGGACCATTGGTTCACCTCCCGTGTGGAGTGCATGGAGCGTGAATGCTCCGGCACGGCGAGCAGGCTTTCCTTCTTCTTCACTTTCACGGATTCCCAGAGTCTCGGCACGAATGAAGGGGTCTCGCTTATCGAGGGTCCAGAGCGAACGGAATGAGCCATAGCGAGTCTCAGCACTTGGTTCGTTCATCAATTCACGCAGGGCCAGGTGAGCTTCCGCATCTTCAATCGTGGCAATTGCAGACAGGGCAAAGACCCGGAAAGCACGTTCCTGACGGGCCGATTCCACCAAGGCACCTAGACCATCGGAATTCCCCAGGTAGGCCAATGCTGTTGCAGCATAAAACCGAACTTCCAGCAGCGGGGATGTGAGAGCGTCCTTCAGGATTGGAATGGCCTCGTTCCCGATCGCTTCCAGTTCCAGACTGCACTCTTCGGCGCGTTCAGGAGTAAAAATTTCCTTGGCCAGTTTCTGCATTCGAACGCGGGTGCCGACTGGGGTTTCACGGAATGCCAAGTGACGGATCACCTGCAGATACCGGGGGTAGTTGTCCTTGTAACGGGGATGTACGCTCAGTACGAGTTTCTGGTCGGTCTTGGCTTTCGCCATCGGCTTCTTGATCCCATGTTCATCAAAGTCATGGAACCGTCGTCCGATCACTTCCGCCAGACGTTGCGAGTTTCGAATGCTGCGGAAATCGTGACGCAGATACATCGCCAGTTCACGTTCCTTGAGAACGGTTGCGCCACCGAGTACGCGACCTCGCTTCAACAGCTCCGGTGAATTGCTGGCATCACTGCCGATACCGGCGGTCAAGACAGCCCCCTGGGCTCGGGCATACGCGTGTCCTTGCAGAGGTGCGGCCATCCCGGGGACAAACGCCTGCTCTGTCAGATACGTGTCCATCAGCCATCCGCCAGCGAGGCTGCTGGCTTCGGCTCCGTCGGGCATCCGAATTTCGACGTCCATCGTTTCGCCCTTTTTGGTCAGCGGCTGAAGATAGGCGCGAACCAGAACCAGAGCAGTATCAGGTGACTGAAGGAGCTGGTTGGGATTCGGGACACCGCGGCGCTTCATCTCGTTCATGAGCGCCGTACGATATTGTGAAGGAGCGGGGTCGCCCCCCGTCCCATTCAAGCCGACAACCAATCCGACCCCTTCCACGATGACCGGCTGCAGCCCGGAATAGGTCGTGTAATCCCCAATGAGCGGGGTTTCGATTTTCGTTTCATACCGTTTGTCGGTGGTCTCGTCGTCGTCATCGCCCCGAGGTGGGGAACTGGCAGCGAGAAATGTGTAGGAACAGGTGACGGCAATTCCGAACAGCACTGACCAACCCAAGGGGCGCAATGGAAACATGGCCTGCGAATCCTTTCGTGGGATGGAAATAGCACCGGAATCCTGCCGGTGAATTGTGTTTGATGCGAAGATATGAGGTCGTCCAGACCGGACACCGAAAGGGCATACGATCCCGACGCGGGTTCATTGGAATAAGATGTATCTGGGGTCAGAGAGGGGCGAAGCGTAGGTGGACATCTCAAGTCGGTCAAGATGAGTTCCACGAACGATGTCCCGTTTTCAGGCGATCGGTTTTTTCTGCCGCTGCTCATGGTTTCGCGTAATTCCAGCGGCGTTGAACCACCATCGAACTGCGGACTGACATTGCTGTGATTGACTGAAAGCGGGTAACCATGGGAGCTGTAATCCCACGTCAATTACGGCCTATTTTGCCGTTTCACTCAGGTAAACCGCCATGTTCGGCAGGAAATACCAGTTGCGATTCGGAACCCGCCGACAGGCCTGCGGGCAGTCGTCGCGTGGGTGCAACTGGTGGTTGACAGCCGTTCCCGCATGGTTGTTGCTGATCGGCGAAGGGCTGGCAGTTGAACCCTATCTGGTTGTTGACCCGTCACCATTCGTTCAAAGTAATCCTCTGCCGTCACCACGACTTTTCACATCAGGACGCACTCCGAATCAATCCCATGTCGCGACGGGACTAAACCATCTGGTTGATCGGTCACGACTGGTCGGACAATCTGCGACGATGACGCCGGGCCTTCAGCCCCTCATCCCGATGAATTCACCACTGGCTCCACCAGTTCAACGAGCGATGCTCAGTTCACTCGGAGGAGAAGTCTATGGCAGCATGCAGTCCCTCAGTCTGCAGATTGCTGGCGGGTCGTTGCGAACGGTCAGTAACAGAATCGTCAACACAGACCTGTTCCTACATGAAGGGGACAGTCTGTACCTCGCGGATGCCAATACAGATTCCATCAGTTCCGGTGCGCCGGTTATTCGGGGCCAGCAGCCCGTTTCGTTCGTCAACGCCTGGATGCAGGGATACGGCGGTTCTGGCGGATACAGTTACGATGGAAATGCCTCAGCATCGGACTTTGGTATAGGTGGCATGGCGTACGGAATCGATCTGGGACGCGACGAAACAGGAGTCATCGGAATCACGGGCGGAAATACCTTCACATCGTTCGACGACAACTTGTCCGATTCCGTTCGCGTGAATTCGTTTCAAATCGGAATCTATGGCCTGAAACGGAACGACGTCTCGTATTTTTTCGGTGTGATGAACTACGGACACAACCGATTTGATGTCAATCGAATTGCAGGTCTCGGGATCGCTCCCTCCGCTGCGAGCAGTTGCTTTGCGGGAAACCAGTTCGGCAGCTATTTCGAATTGGGAATGAATCTGGAAACAAGTTCATTCCGATTGCAACCCTTTGCAGGGATGCAGCATGTTGTCATGTCGAACAGCCAGGCACACGAGTCCGGTCCCGCGGGCTTGAATGTTGCTGCAGAAAACTTCCATTCACTTCAGTCACATCTCGGAGCTCGATTGATCGCTCATCGCCTGACAGATGCCCATGGTCGACGATGGACGCCGTATCTCAATGGACGCTGGGCCATGGAATTATTTGACGACCAGGCATCGGTGTTTGCTTCATTGAATGGAGCACCATCAGCCGCTTGGGTTGTTTCGGGAAATCAGCCCGCACGAAATATCGGCATGATCGGTCCCGGTCTGACAGTCGAACTGAGCCGCGGGATGTCGCTCTTCGCGGCTTACGAATACCAGTGGGGTGCCAATTTCCGGGCACAGACGGGGACAGGTGGATTCCTGTTCACGTTCTGAGGTCTGTGCAAATCAATGCCGTCGATCAGGGCGTTTTTGACTTCACGCAACGGAAACCGACGGCATCATCACCGTCATCAATCTTGTACTTACGACGAGTGCTGCTGGTCAGTTTGTCATACGGATCTTTCCACGAACCACTGCGTAAAACGATGGTTTTGGAATCTGCGGGAACCGCAGTTCCGTCCGCCGGAGCCTTGGAATAGTCGTCCGACCAGCCATCGGCCGTGAATTCCCACAGATATCCGTGCATGTCGTAAAGCCCCCAGGGATTCGGTTTGAGTGCACCGACCGGAGGGTCATTTCCAGCGGCGTTGCCAGTATGCCAGCCAAACTTACTCAGTATGGAAGCCTTCTTCTCCAGGTCACCTTCCGCGCGAGCTTCATCCCCGAAACTGTACTTTGTCGTTGTTCCGGCTCGGCAGCAGTATTCCCATTCTGCTTCGGTAGGCAGCCGAATCACTTCGTCCTCAGCAATCAGTTTGTTCTGGCGCAATGCCTCGGTGATTTTCCTGCAGAACAGATTTGCATCTTCCCACGACATCAATTCGACCGAGTTCCTCGGTCCTTTCCAGCGACTGGGATTATTCCCCATCACCGCCTGATACAGGTTCTGCGGGACTTCATATTTGGCAATGGCGAACTTGGACTTCAGCCTCACTTCGCGAACGGGCTGCGCATTCGGTTCACCCTTCGATCCCATTTGAAATGATGCCGGGAACTTTCCTTCACCAGGGGTGATCGCCACGAATTCCTCGGCAAACGTTTTCAATAACTCCACCGTCTTGTCGGCGGGTGCTTGGGCACCCGCTTCCATCTGCCAGGCGAGATTCATCATCACGGTTGCGATTGCGGCCGACCAGGCCAACCGTCCAAGGCTGCAGGACATGATCATCTCCGGGTTATTACTTGAATGACTTACAATGAATCTTGCGGCTAACGCATCTTACGCAGCAGAACCGGCATGCCGAACGTCTCTTCGAACAGAGTGCCAGACTGTTTCAGTGCCAACTGTTCCAGGCTGAGGTCTTCGACCTGAGGGATCGAAATGACCAGGCGACCACTTTCCCTGGAGAATCGTAATTCGTGAAGCCGCTGAGCGTGCGAGGCTTCCAGAGCATCCGCCACACGCAACATCGCCGCCATCTTCACAACGGCAATTCGCTGATCACGATTCAATGCGGTGAATACCGTATGCGTTGGCTTCGGCGATGCCCGACGGTGATAACGCGTGGTGAGTGAAACGAGTTGCACGTCCGAACGACTGAGCCCAAACAACTCGCTGTTCTGAATCAGGTACATCGAATGTTTGTGATAGCTGCCCGTACTGACATACAGCCCGATTTCGTGAAGTAACGCGGCGACTCTCAACAGCAATTCGTACCGTGGGTCAAGTTGATGCTCATCCCGCAGCCCTTGAAACAGGATCTTGCAGAGCTTGGCAACCTGTTTGGCATGTTGCTCATCGAAGTCAAACTTCCGACCCAGATCGACGGCCGATCGAATCACCTGATTGGCGAAGTCTTCGTTCCATCCGCCGCGAGTCGCCATCTGTTTCAGCAAACCGTCGCGCAGATTGATGCTGGAAACAATCACCTTTTTCAATTGGAACGCCTGGGCAAGCATCACGTAGGCAAGCAAGGCAGGACCCAGGGTCCCGGCATCAGGGAACGTGATGTGATACTTGTGAACCAGTTTATCTTCGTTCAATGACAAGACTGTATCGGTCAGTTCTTCGAGTGCCGACAAAGGAATGGGGGTCAAATGGCCTCGATTCCAATCGGGAATCAGTTGCTGCGCGGCGAATCGCATGTCCCCACCCAGGACGACCATTTCCTGCGATGCTCCCGGCGGAACCTGCTGCAGGATCTGATCAACCACTCGCTGGATCTGTGTTTCCATCAGTCGCCGAGTTGTCGAATGCGATGCGTGGTAGGATTCGAGCGTTTGATGGATCCGCAGTGAACCGAGTCTATAGGTATGAGCAAACAGCACGTCCGCATTCTGCACCTGCAATAACTCGGTACTTCCTCCGCCGACTTCTGTAATCACGGTCCGTGCTGCCGCCAGATCGGGATCGGCCTTCAGAAGTGGTTGCACGCCCAGGTACGTCACACGGTTCACCTCGGCTTCGTCAATCGGAATGACCTGGATTCCGGTTGCCGTATAGATGCGATCGAGGAACGAGAGCTTGTTCAGTGCTTCGCGAACGGCACTCGTGGCCACGACGCGAACCTGGTCAGGACGATCAATCCCATATTCGGCGAGAACCCGTTTATAGCTCTTCAGGACTCGCACACATTCTTCAATCGTGCTCTTTTCGATCGACCCACGCGTGAAAGTGTCTTTCCCCAGCGCTACAGCTTGTGACAATGACGACAACAAATGAACGTCACCCGCATCGTCGATATCGGCGATCGCCATGCGGATGGAAGTCGTTCCAACGTCGATCACAGCAGCCGTACGGGTGGAGACGGGGCGCGAAGTCGTCGGGTTGGCTGGATCGGCAATCATAGTGAACTTGGTAGTGTGAACCTGGGGAATGACGTTTCAATAAGGAACCTGTTCGTCAGACTTCGATCAAGCGACGAGCCCATGCAGCGGCCCCCATGGCCCCTGCGTCGTCGCCAAGCTTGGCAGCCTTCAATTCATACGTCTTCTGGTAGGAAGGCATCACATGCTTGGCCAGCGACTTGGCAACTTCATCGATGTAAAGTCGTGGCATCGCTTCGACCAGACCACCCCCCAGGATGATGACATCGGGTGCCAGAAGATTGACGGTTCCGGCCAGAGCGATCCCCAGGAACTTCGCGCCGTCTCGCATGATCTCCTGAACGATATCGTCTCCTGCTTCGATCGCTTCCTGAATGGTTCCACTACGGATATTTGCCAGATCCGTTCCCGCGACTCGCAGGATATGTGGGGCCTGGCCCCGATATGCGGCTTTGGCGATCTCGGCCGAGAGTGCCAGTCGGCTGGCCACCGTCTCCAGACATCCACGGCGACCGCAACCGCACATCGCACCGTCAATCACAACAGGGATGTGGCCGATCTCAAGGCAACTGGAAGTCTTCCCCCGGAAGATTTTCCCTTCGTAGACCATCCCGCCGCCGATCCCGGTACCGGGAAATACACCGAGTGCTGTTCTGGCACCAATCGCGGCTCCGAATCGAAATTCCCCATACACTCCGGCATCGACATCGTTACAGATCCAGACCGGACAGCCAAACTCTTTCTCAAGAACTTTTTTGAGAGGGACATCTTTCCATCCCAGATTCGGGGCGGCGAGAATAATCCCTTCATCGAGATCCAGCGGTCCCGGGCAACCAACCCCAATTCCCCCCAGTCGTGATCGATCAATGCTTCCTTCTTCAAGAAGTTTTTCAATAGTGGCCCGGATCCGTTCCACCCCGGCAGTGGCACCATCTGCACCGCGTGTTTTCTTCTTGCGGCGGGCGATTGCTTCAAACTTCCGGTCGAAGAGAACGGCATTCATCTTCGTACCGCCAAGATCAAATCCGACCCAGACCTTGTCAGCGGGCTCGGCATCTTTGGCGACATCCAGACCACCAACGGCGGTCCCGGAGAGAAGATCAGCATCCTTGAGTGACGGTTCGAGCATCGAGCATTTCCGTGCGGAGGTCCATTTCACAACACGACCATCAGGATAACAGAATTACAACGGGAAAACACGGACGGCAAGGTGCGCGGCCGAACGAGACGCCGGAAAGGGGTTTTCAACGGATTCAATTCGGTTATGCTGGACTGACGCGTTCCGTATTCGTTGTCGGAGTGATCATGTTTTCTCGCCGTACTTTTCCTGTCATTCTTTTTGCCGTTGCGGCCGGTTTCGCCTGGTCCCAGTCGGAATTTGGATCTCCGTCTGTGGCTCAAGCGCAGACCAGCGCCAAGGACAAGGGAAAGGACAAGGGAAAGGACAAGCCCAAAGGGCCTCGCGGCAAAGACACCCCAGCAATTCCCGGCGTTAACGAATACTCGTCAAAAAACTTCGCCCTGCGAACGGATTTATCGCAAGAGGAGGCTAAGGAACTATTGACGCGGCTGGAAACAATGCTGGTACTCGTCAGCCGGTATTTTGGAAAACCGAACACCCAGATCATCGAGATGAATGTCGTCAAACAACAGACCAACTGGCCCCCTGGCTCCATCGATGCTGATGCCATCCCCAGTATTGAATCGGGTGGCGGGATTACGCTGAGTGTCACGTCGTTTCAGCGAAACGGATCGGGACAGAAGCAGGTTGTCGGTGCCAAGTCGATCGTCTGGGCGGTCGCAGATCGGGGAACCCCGCAGCACGAAGCCGTTCATGCCTACTGTCATCAGACATTCGGGCGAACCGGTCCGACATGGTATTCTGAAGGAATGGCCGAACTGGGACAGTACTGGAAGGAAAAAGAAGACGGCGTCAACATTCACGATGGCGTCTTGCAATACCTGAAGTCTGAAGAGCCAAAGGAACTGACGGAAATCGTGGCGACAGGTCAGCGGACAGGCGACAGTTGGCAGAATTATTCCTGGCGCTGGGCGCTGTGCCATCTGCTGGCGGCAAACCCAAACTATGCCCCTCGATTCAAACCACTGGGACTGGCGCTGCTCAACGAGCAACAGACGAGCTTTGAGGCGGTGTATGGACCCATGGCCAAGGAAATCACGTTTGAATACAACTTTTTCCTGAAACACATCGATCAGGGTTTTCGCGCGGATCTATGCAGTTGGGACTGGAAAGCCAAGTTTCAGCGATTGAAGGGAACCGGTTCCGTCCAGGCAAAAATTGATGCTATGCGCGGATGGCAACCGGCGCGTGTTGCGGTCAAATCGGGTGATAAGCTGAACATTACTGCAAGCGGCGAATGGGCACCCTCAAAGTCAGGCAAGAAAGTGACGGCGGAGGGTGACGACGAAGGCAAAGGAAAGCTGGTCGGCATCCTGTTCGACGACTACGTTCTTTCCGAGCCCTTTGAACTGGGAGCCAATTGCGAATGGGAAGCTACGGGCGACGGCAACCTCTTCTTGCGCTGCCGCGATGACTGGAAATCGATCGCGGACAACAGCGGGGCAGTCACCGTAAAGATCAAGCTCGCTGAGTAAGCACTATCCCAGAAAATTGGCGTCGCCCAATAACTTGCGAGAGCTATGATCTGGTGCAGATTGTGATTGATATGTTTGTTGACGATATCGATCGGCGACATGTAATCTGCAAATGAGTCGAAGAAATCAGGAGTCGTTCTGTCGCTCGTCAGATACCTGGCAATCAGCGAGTCGTTGAACAGCGGTTGATAGTGCTTCCAAATATGCTGAAATCTCTTGTTCCGCTTTAACTTGTCGTTGCGATCACTGTGGTCATCCGAATGAGCCCTGTTGGTTGCGATGCATTCTTTATCTGCCGCAAAGACCGCTTCAACAACTTGGACCGCTGTGTAAAAGGCGATGACTGTTGTCCATTGCGGGAAGTCTTTAACTCGCTCCTGACAGAACTTCAGGGCCCACAGGTTGGCTTTCGCTGCCTTCTCGTGCGCTGTCTTTGTTGGCATATTCCACCACATCGTTGCCAGATGACAAAAAGGCCGTCAGCGCCTCCGTTGATGATCGTGGAAGGGTCTGGACATCGACCCTCAAATTGTTAAACCGGTCGTCGCTTGCGATTTCAATATCCAAGTCTGTGATGGCATCTGCAAGTGCTGCGTTGCGTCGCACATCGCTTTGGACGACAACGAAAAGCAGGCGACCGTGGGCACGCAACGTCAGATACGCGGCTTGAATTGTTTCTCGTCGCGCTGCAATCCATTTCGCCAGGTGCTCTTGAAGATCATACGCCTGTGTGACAAACGTGTAGCCTGCATCAACCATTCGACAAGCTTTGATAGCTTCTTCTATCTCAACACAGAACTGATCGCGATCCTTCGGCACAACCAGTACAGTGGTGCCGTCGTCTTCTTTCAGTAGAACGAATGTGCGAACTGGTTTGTCGTCCATTGTGTTACTCACTGTGGTTCACGGCGATCAACGAACATAAGCGTATCCGGTTAAGTTTGGAAAACAATGGGTCGTTCCATTCGGTCTCCACGGAATTCCGATGACGATTTCTGCAAAGAGAAAATTGAACTCGGAAATTCCGCGCGACAAGCGATGCCGATTTTATGGCAGAAAATAGACGCACTGGTCAATCCAAAAAGCACCAGTTCGCGTACCCTCTCGGTGCTGCCATCGAGAAAATGACGCCCCAAAGTAGTATTGCAGCATCTGCGACTCCATCGTTCACGCCTTGCCGTGCGGAACAGCGGACTGACCAGCCGGGGTTCCACCGGCAGGAGCCGGGGCATGCGGGGCGGCGTGCGGTGTAAAGTAGGCAACGACGACGATACAGATCGCCATTCCGGCGATCCCCACCCACAACATCGGGTTGGTCTCGGCTTTTGTTGTTAACACGGCGGTAATGGCACTGACCGAGACAGCCGTTCCGAATACGATCGGCATGACGATTTGTGGCATCGCGGTTCCGCCTGTGAACATGGCCAGCGTCAATGTCAGAGCTCCCCAGGCACCCAGCGATCCGGCCGCGAAGCCCCAGAAAATCCCTTGCTTCGTGAAGCTGAAAAAGGCTTCGCCCGGCTTCTGTGTATAGGCCATTCCCGCGAGACCGCCAATGATTCCCCAGACCAGATAAGCCACGCCGATCATGACGTACGGCTTGAAGGCACTCTTTTCAAAGGCACGTGCTTGAGCCAGCGTCTGTCCGTAGGTTCCCCAGAACAGGCCGGTCAACAACGCGAAGACGATGGGCATGTATTTCATATCGTATGGCTTTCTTAAATTAGACAGATCTTGGAGTATTGAGTGTCGTGCAGCAATGCCTGCTATTCACGACTCTTGTGCCGCTGGCGTTGTGTGATGATTCGTTCCAGGGCCGTTTTGGGTGTTCCATCGGGATGCATGACCCCAGCGAACGGAAATTGGTGCGGAGCCGCATCCGAGAAGTGCGACAGGTAAACGCCTGAAACTGTTGGCTTTGCCAGCAACAGTTCCATCACTCGATCAACACATTCGGCCTGCGTCGCTTCGGTGCAGTCTTCCGGCCACAACCGGGCATCCACTTCGCAATCAGGATACGACAGCGGATCGTCGTCAATACTCGATGGACAGGCCAGCGTAACCTGAATCGGCAGATTCAATACGCTCCACGCGTCGATCATGCGCGAGATGTCCATTAGGTCGCGTCGAGCACTGCCACGTGGCAGATAGCCCATGGCCATCTCCAGATTGACTCCCGCCAGACCGACGCCCGAACGATGCAGTGCGTCGACGAACTGAAGCGGTGACAGTCGATGCTGGCCGCGTGCCTGATAATCACCCCACGGCTGATCAACGCGAATCACAAGCTGTGCTTCTTCATCGATCTGCTTGGCGACACCGAGGACACTCGCTGTCAGCATCAGTCGACTTTCTTCGTTCAGGGTTAAGGCCCCACCCGAGTTTGCTCGAGCGGCCACTTCCCAGATGCGAATCCGACCGACGTAGCGAGAGATCGCTGTTTCGACGAAGTCACAAACGAAGCTTCGCAGATTGAATACGTCATGTTCCCAACGAGCCAGCCATGCGGGTAATCCGTCAGGACCAAGGTCGATCAGAGGTCCACCGCGTACGAGTAACTTCTGATCGCCCCGCTGTTGTTCGCACCATTCCAATTGGCGATCGACCGGTCCCCAGTCGTATTCCCCTTCGACAGATTCAATACTCCGCCAGGGAACCGCAACTGCAGCGGCATTAAACGCCGCCGTGAACAATTCATTCGCGTCTGCATCGGGTATCGAACCCTGCAACTCGCAACCGACAGACGCGGGAAGACTCTTGTAACGCTGCAATCGACCGGCCAGAGCCTGCGATGAATACCCGAGCGTCAGGACTTCGGCCGCACGAAACGCGTGATGGAGAGCTTCGGTCGCTAATTCGGTTGACTTGGCGATGTCATCCTGGCATGAGGCCGCGCGGGCGAAGGCGCGATGGGCGGCTCTGGAGGGGGCTGCAAACCCCGTCGGAATCTGCATCCCCGCCAATTCCCAGGCCGATGCCTGATTACGAATCTGAACGATCTTGCCTCGCGCCAGTTCGACAACAAGCAGATAGGGTTGTTCACGCTCCGGAAGGGAAGCAGTGCTGATAAATGGGCGGCCAAATTCGGGAACGGGATAGGCGACGTGGAATTTACAGCTTTCCGAGGTTGTTCGACGACAACCGACGAATTCCTCGTCGACTTCGATCCGTGTCGGGAAGACACGTCCGTCGGAGCCTGTCAGGTATCCGCGATAGACCTCGGGCCAGTCCGCGATCAGCGACGTCGGGTGGACAGCGAAACGGATCAAGCCCATGCGCAGCCCCGGCATGCTAATGAGGAGTGTGATGATCGAAGGATGTCAGACACGATCAATCCGCGGATCAGGGTTTTCAATGATAGTAAATCGAGACGCAGACACCTTCGAAACGGACGACTCAACGGAAATTCCGCCATTCACCGATTCTCACGTTCCCGGAAGTGTAGTTGTGTCGTCCGGGTTGTTCAACATTGTTGGCAATGTTAGTCTCGGTTTGGATGTCTGTCGTTTTGGGCGAAAATCCGAAGTTTCCAGATCAGCCGAAACGGACCGATTGGGGAGTTTTGATTTCCACCCACAGAAACGATGGTATTTACACCCGGTTTGAACCTGATTCGGCACGATGGTCCTGCCTGAATTTCGTGATCCTCATTTGTGACTTGTGACACTCCGATGCCCACGCTTCCTTCGGCCGTTCCGTTTCTCCGCAGCCAGTTGACTGGTCGCACCCCGACCTGCGGTAAAGTCCGTGATGTCTACGACTTTAGTGATCGACTGCTGTTTGTCGCCACCGATCGGATCAGCGCCTTTGACTGGATTTTGCCAACTGGCATTCCCGACAAGGGGCGTGTCTTGACGCAGATCAGCCGGTTCTGGTTTGAATACCTGAAGGTGCCGAATCATCTGATCAGCATGGACCCCGCCGACCTGCCCCTTCCCGCCGATGCCAATCGGCCGGAATTGGAAGGACGGAGCATGGTCGTAACGAAGACGAAGGTTTTTCCGGTCGAATGTGTCGTCCGTGGTTATCTGGCGGGGTCCGGCTGGAAGGAATACAAGGCCTCGCAAACCGTCTGCGGACTGCCGTTGCCAGCCGGACTGCGCGAATGTGACCAGTTGCCGTCACCAATCTTCACCCCGGCGACAAAGGCCGAAACGGGACACGACGAGAACATCTCGTTCGAGCGGATGTGTGAGATCGTCGGGACAGACCGGGCCACGCGGCTGCGCGAATTGAGTCTGCAGATTTATTCGCAGGCGGCCGACTATGCCCGTGGCCGCGGAATTATCCTGGCCGACACCAAGTTTGAATTCGGACTGCTGGATGACAAAATCATCCTGATTGATGAAGTTTTGACTCCAGACAGTTCGCGTTTCTGGCCTGCCGACCAGTACTCTCCCGGGGGGAGTCAGCCGAGTTACGACAAGCAGTTCGTCCGAGATTGGCTGGAATCGACGACATGGGACAAGAACAGCCCACCCCCACCATTGCCAGCCGACGTCATCGCGCGGACGCGATCCAAGTATGTCGAAGCATTTGAAAAGCTGACGGGCGAGGCGTTTGCCTGGAAATGATCCTGGGTTATCAAAACAACATTGAAGAAACTCCATGATCCCAGTCTCGATGGAATCAGCCAATCCCAAGGCCGGACGGATCGATCTGGTGATTGTGGCGATGGTCTGGATCAGCTTTCTGTCGTATAGCCTGATCGCCGCACCGATACCGGCCGTCAACGAACCACACTACCTCTGCAAGGCGAAACACTACTGGCAGCCCGAATGGTGTGCGGGCGACTTCTTTCTGGAGTCGACCAACGCCCATACCGTGTTATACGCGACAGTCGGTGTTCTGACGCAATGGTGTTCGTTGGAGCAAACTGCCTTTGTCGGGCGAATCGTCGCGCTGCTGATACTTTCCCTGGGCTGGTGCAACCTGTTAGTCACGCTGCAACCGGACCGCTGGTTCCCGTTGAAAGTCTGTGTTCTGTTTCTTGTGTTTCAGGCCTATGGCAGTTTCTCGGGCGAGTGGCTTGTCGGTGGAGTGGAGGGAAAGGTGTTCGGATACGGATTCCTGTTCGCAGCACTCGGGCAAGTGAATCGAGGCCGAGTTGTCTCGGCGGGAGCGTTTACAGGATTAGCAATCTCGTTCCATCCCGTGATCGGGATCTGGGGACTGCTCGCGTTTTCCGGAGTTCTGCTGCTGGAATTGACACCGGGTGTCATTCGAGCGTTCTCACGAAAGCCTGCTTCCAGTCCTGCAACGGAATCCCCTTCAAAGATACTCGACCAGACAACGGCAATCCGTCGGATCTGTGGACTCCTGTTCCTGATCGCGTGCGCTTTGCCAGGCTTGATTCCCGTCTATCGTCTCCTGAGCGAAGCCGTCCCGGAACAGACCAAAGCGGCGGCAAACTTCATCCAGGTTCATTATCGATTGGCTCACCACCTGGACCCTCGGTCCTTTCTGTGGCGGGCCTATCTCTGCTACCTGGGGCTGATGGTCGTCTGGATCTCGCTCGCCTGTACAAGTCAAAGAACTGCAGCAGAGCGACGATTCGACAAGCTGGTGGGATTCTCGATTCTGTTCGCTGTAACGGGAGTTCTGATCGGATGGAGTTCCTTCCCTCAACGATCTCAATTGTTGAAGTTCTACCCATTTCGAGTCGCGGACCTGCTGGTTCCGCTGGCGGTCTCGATTTGTCTTGTCAGAAAGTGGCCACCCCCTCGCTCGACGACGATGTCACGCGTTGGATATGCAAGCCTGTTCGTGATCGCACTGGTGCGAGTGAACTCGGTGAGCGAATCAAATCGATATACGGCTCAGCAGACAGCAGACTGGATCAGCGCGTGCCACTGGATCGACGAACGCCTTTCGAAGGACGTTTTGGTATTTGCCCCGCATGATGGCCGGGCATTCAAGTGGTATGCCCAGCGGGCTGAATACGTCACCTACAAGGACTGCCCGCAGGATGCGGCAGGAATTGTTGAATGGAATCGTCGCCTGCAGTTTCTGCAGAAATGGTTTAGTACCCATTTTGACGACGAAAACTACACTGTTGACGAGTTGCGAGACTTTCGCAAGCAGACCGGAGTCACTCATATCCTGACAGATCGGATTGGACCATTGGAACTGGAGCCCGTTTTCGAAAACGAAACGTACGACATTTACGATTTGACGACGCTGGATTGAATCAGCCGAAGATTTGATCACGGTGTCATGCAGGATGCTGTACCCAAGCAGTAGTACTCAGTCAGGTCTGAGTTTCGGCGTTGATGCCGAGTAGCTGGGGTTGGAGCGTCTTCGCGAAACCCCGGGCTTCCTTCGCGAACCCTCAGTCCTGCGCCATCCAGCCCCGGCCACGCAACGCCAGAATTTAGGCACGACAAGACAGTAGCTCGAATTGGGAATTGGCGGCGAATACAGGAAGTCGGAATGAAATCACTCGCTCAGGGCTAGCTTCCGGTTGCGAATCCCGGATGATTTGACGGTGAATGATTTAATTAATGGTCGAGGTACGCAATTGCGTTCCAACCGAACAGACTTACCGAGTGATTCAACAGTCCTCAACTGGACCTGCCTCGGCACGATGAAAAACGGAACTGAAACAACTTGAAACGTTCCATACCAGGCTATCATGGCCAATACTTACGAGTCGATCTGACAACCGGGCAAACGGAATCGGTCCCGCTCGACGAGACGAATCTGCGAAGTTTCCTGGGAGGAAGCGGTCTGGGAGTCGCCATTCTTTTGAAAGAAGGTGCAGCGACAGCAGATCCCCTCTCGCCTGAAGCGACGCTCGTATTTGCCTTCAGCCCGCTGGTCGGAAGCCCGTTAACAACTTCCGCCAAGTTCGCAGTGGTCAGCAAGAGTCCCCTGACCCACCGCATCAACGATTCTCTGGCCAGCAGCGGATTTGCTCTCGCCGGAAAGAAAACCGGGCACGACGCCATTGTGTTAGTCGGTCGAGCCCCCGAACTTTCCCTGCTGATCATTGATGAGAACGGCGTTCGAATTGAACGAGCGTATGCCTTGAAAGGTTGCTCCAATCGTGAAGCGTCGGATCAGATCCGTAAGCAATTGGGGCACGATTACCAGTGTGCGACAATTGGTCCCGCAGGTGAACAACTGGTTCGTTATGCCACCATTTCGCACGATGGCCGGCATGCAGGCCGTGGTGGCAGCGGCGCCGTTCTGGGCTCAAAAAACCTGAAGGGAATCGCGGTCCGGGGTAGTCAACGATGCGAATGGGCGTCGCCGACAGAGTTGATTGCTCTGGCGAAACAGTTGTCCGAGAAATCGTTCGGCCCTGCGACAGCGAAGTACCGTGAACTGGGAACCGCTTCAAACCTGCTGACGTTTAATCGATTGAATGTCCTGCCGACGCGGAATTTTCAGCAGGGAAGTTTTGCCGGGGCCAATGCGATTTCTCCAGAACAATTGGGGGTCGCACGCGAGCGAACTCGAGCGTCGTGTGTTGCCTGTACCATCGGGTGCGAGCACTTATATGGCTTGCAGAATGGTGGGGGACAGGTTCGGCTTGAGTATGAAAACCTGTTCGCACTGGGGCCGCTCTGTGGGATCGACGACCCTGAGATGGTGCTGGCGGCTTCCCGCCGCTGCGATGAACTGGGGATCGACACAATCAGTGCAGGCGGAACGATTGCGTTCGCCATGGAATGTGCCGAGCGCGGATATCTCGATGAGCCATGGCTGCGATTTGGGAGTGGCAGTGCCCTTCTGAGGGCTCTCGATCTGATCGTGAGTGGTGAGGGAATCGGCCAGCAACTCGCCAAGGGAAGCCGGCAGATGGCACTCGAATTGGGCCACGATTCGATCAAGTTCGCGCCGCAGGTCAAAGGGTTAGAAATTCCTGGATATGATCCTCGGGGATTGCAAACAATGGCCCTCGGTTTTGCGGTTGGCTCGCGTGGTGCCGATCACAATCGATCGGGAGCGTACGAGGTCGATTTCTCTGAGGCCGTTGATCGTCGCAATGTCGGGCCCGAATCCGCCGTCCTCGCCGTAGAAACCGAAGACAAAGCCGCCCTGATGGACTCGTTGATCCTCTGCAAATTCCTGCGCGGCGTCTTTACGGATTTCTTTCTGGAATCTGCCGAAATGCTGGGATTGGTGACCGGCTGGGATGTGACGGCCAGTGAACTTCGCCAGACGGCACAGCGGATCGTTACCGCGCGAAAGCGGTTCAATATCCTTGCCGGATGGACCCCTGCGGAAGATACGTTACCCGACAGGATGCTCCGCCAACCGCTCCCGGAAGACGCACGATCACAGCTTTCACCTGAACGACTGACGGGGCTGATAGAAGCCTACAACCTCGCTCGCGGCTGGTCTGTCGATGGATGGTTACCTGATTGACCAGAAATTGGGTACTTGTCGGGCAAGTTTGTTGACGAAAGCCGCGGTATCGCAATCAAGAGGAAATCGCCAGCAAGCAATGGACTGGCCGATTTGGTGATGGCCGCCGTTGTCGAAGTGTAGACTGCAAGGCCAGACGCATTACAATCGCCCGGCCCTTTCTTTTGGGTTGGAGAGTTACAATGAATCACCCGAACCTGACCGGCCCCGATGATTGGAGAAATTATATCTCTCTTTCAATCCGAGTCGTAGGCTTGGTCTCATTGCTTTTTGGGGTTGTCGTTGGTGGATTGCAGACGTTTTTCCATGTGGCATTGTACGACCAGAATGCTCGTGGGGTGACGCTCGAAAGTGTTTACGCAATCTTTTTCTTGTGGTGCTTCTGGGGTGCAGTTTCAATTGGGTACATCGTGAGTGCGATGCTCGCCAGTCACGATATCCGTTCAGGAATCTTCGCAGCAGCCGTCTTCGCAGCAGCCGTCTTCGCACTGGGGCACATCGCGGCAATCATTCTGATCTTTACAGAACTTGGCTGGCTTTAATTGCCAATTAACCGTCGTCAACACAATTGCCGGTCAATCCACGATATGATCGTGGTCAGGATCCGAAGGAGCAGACTCGTTCGATGAATTCGCAGGCTTATCACGTCGGCTGGTACGTTGATGGTGAGTCGACTCACCGGAATGTGACAGTACATATCGTTGCGGGACATGTCCGCGAAGTGACATCGGGCCGTGCCACGGAGGCCATTGAACTTGGGAACGTCGCCCTGATCCCCGGCCTCGTAAATGCTCACACGCATCTGGAATTCAGTCTGTTTGCAAATCCGATCCCAACCTCTGGCCGTTTCACCGACTGGATTCGTTCGGTAGTGAAGTACCGTCGCGAACATCCCGACAATCCCCCCACAGCGATCCGGTCAGGCGTGACCGAGTCGATACGAGCCGGGACAACGTTGATCGGAGAGATTGCCACAACGGGCTGGAACGACGCGGATTACAGTTCATCCGGGTTCCACGGCCGCATCTTTCAGGAGGTTTTAGGACTAGGGGATGAACGCGTCGCGACACAGCGTGCGGTGACAGAATCGATCGTGGCGAAGTATCGTGCAACCCCGGCCAGCGATCCTTTCGATTTCGGATTGAGTCCCCATGCTCCCTACAGCGTGCATCCTGATCTGTTCCGAAATACAGTACGCATGGCCACGGACCATACGTTGCCCGTCGCCATGCACCTGGCAGAAACCGCAGCCGAACTGGAACTGCTGTCGAACGGAACCGGAGATTTTCGCGATCTGCTGACGGATTTTGGCATCTGGCGGGATGGGATTTTTGGCGGGCAGAAGCCACTCGATTACCTGCAGGGATTGGCAG
>JBAWWJ010000059.1:0-34870 GCA_037146815.1 Planctomycetota bacterium | reverse complement strand
CGACAGCGATTCAAACAGCTCAAAGTCTAAAATCGTTACCCGCGTTGCGTGGCACCAAGTCGCCATCTCTCAATCATCTCCGTGACTCTGTGGCTCCGTGAGAAAAGCCTTTCGGGAGTGAACGCTTGCAACCGGGTATCGGCAGTTCGACTTCCGTTATACTTCTTCGCTCTTTTGGGTTCTCACAGAGGCGCGGAGCCACTGAGAGAGATTTACAACTCGGTGCGGACACTTGCTCTGAACAATTCAGTTCCTACGTCTTCAGATCTGCGGAAGTTTTCAAGTAGTCCGCAAGGCGCAGCGACAACGTGACAATTGTCATTGTCGGATTGGAAACCCCTGTCGTCGGAAAGACGGATGCTCCAGCGACGTACAGGTTGTCGACGCCATACATCTTCAGGTTCTTGTCGACCGCACCGTCACTGGCAGATGCCGACATCCGGGTTGTGCCAATGTGGTGGCCATTGACCACCCATTGCTCCGCCAGATTGTCCCAGTCGGGAAACGAAATACTGTTGTTTGTCGCTTGCTGGAAGAGATTGCAGTTCGTCTCGTAGGTGACCTTGTCCTGATCACTCAGTTCCCAGTGGATGTGAGTCTGCTGCTGCCCAAACACCGGGTCCACTGTCGTCGTGAGTCCAACATAGCTGTTGAAGTTCGGGGCCATTTCCATGTACATCTGGGCTGAACTTCTCGCATCGTTCGCCCAGAACCAGCACCGACCGATTCCCAAGCTTCTGGCGGTCTGTGAATTGACCGTAAATCGCCCCTGAAAGTTTTGGATCGTGCCTGGTTGCGGATTCCATCCTGTCCCCCCCATCAAATTGCTTTGGGCCGGTGACAAATACGATTGATTCGTGCTGATCACGCCGTCACTGGTCAGGGGATGACACATGAAGTACCGACCGACAAATTTGTTCCCCACCCCGGAAAGCAGCAGTTGTCTTGCATTTTCTACCGAGCCGCATGCCAGGATGTAGACCGAAGCCTGAACCGTGAATTCCGTTTCCTTCTGTGGATTCGTCGGATCGTCGTTCATGCTGGCGACATTCAGGTACTGCACCGAACCGTTTTGCTCGACGATATTCAATACCGTCGCATTGACGATCACTCGGACGTTGGAATCGCCAATCGTCGACATTCCATCGAATGTTCGAGTCGCAAAGTTCAGCCACTGCGAACCCATGAACTGGTACATGTCGGCGTCGAAATTCTTCAGTTGCGGGACTGCAGCCTGCAGGCCCTGCTGCTGCATTTGATTCACCCAGTATTCGGCCGTGAAGTTCGTCCCATTCGTGCCATAGTCCCCCACCAGATTGTTAAAGGAGACCGCTTTTGCGTAGAACGGATCGAGATCGCTGCGTGAAATCGGCCATCCCGGAAACCCGGGAAAATCGGGACATGTGGGACTTCCCGGCCGCTTCTCAAAATCGATCGAGTCCAGCGGTCGCGATTGTCCACCCCAGTGAGTCGACGTTCCTCCGTAGACGCGTTCCCGCTCCGTCGGAAAATTACTGTCCCCATTGTAAGGTCGAATCAGAAACTGCGGTTCGTTCTCAGCGAAGACTCCATCCGCAACTCCGTTGTAAAGTTTGACTTTGTCCGGCCAACTCTTTTTGTAATACGAGTTCACCGCATAGTCTAACTGCCGACTTCCGTCCAGCAGAATGACGTCATACCCCGCCGCACTCAATTGCCATGCGGCCGTGATGCCCGCAGGACCAGAACCAATCACACAGACCTGCGTTTTTTGACGTGTGGTAATGTTCTTGCCATTCGTAATCATCGGAAGCCCTTTCGTGTTTTTTTTGAAATTGACGCGTCTGTAGTTGATGGTGCGCAAATACGATTCGTTGCTGATTGGTGATGGCGTGTAAATTATGATATTCAGATTTGTACAGTGTGTATTTAAATTATTAAAGTCAGCGGTGAGTGTATTTGTTTGGATTCTGTGCGCCGAATTTCGTGTATCGCATCAGTGCGCGACGCGATCTGCAAAGTGGCTCACACGCTCATTCCTCGCCGGCTGCAACCCAGCAACGGCGCGACTATTGAGCGACGTGCGGACATGTCAATATCCGCAGGGCGTGATGACCGAAACGCGTCACCAAGCCCGTGACCCTCGTATTTGTCGAGGAGTCGAGAAGAGGCAGATTTCGCCGGTTCGCGGTTCACTGCGACAAATTGAACTCGCGACATCGCCGACTCTTCAGGAATCGTCTGGTCCGCAAGATGTGAACGAAATACCATTCCCGCTGCAGGGGTGATCGTCTTCGTTTGCGGGTGCTCGTGATGTGAAAGATTCTATTGCCATGCTTTCGAAGTTCATTCCTGCCATTGCGTGTCTGACCCTTTCGGGCTGCACTGTCTTTCTTCATCCCATTTCCACTTCCGAGGTCTCTGAACTTCCAGCGGATGCAATCGTCTCTGCCACGGACATTGCCGCCCTGGCTGAGGGTTCCCGAGTCCACATCAACAGAAAGCAAGTCGCGAACGACCGAAGCGAAATTGTTGGGACGGTTCTCAAGGCGAGTCCGCAAGGAATTGCGCTGATGAATTGCGAAAATCATGGAAGAGCCGAACGGAGTGTTCCCGTCTTGAATAAGGTTCCCTACGTCAGCCGACTTTTTAAGAATACCGGTGTTGGTGTGGAACGCGTTCCCGTCTTATGGGTTTCGATTCGTGACATCTCTGCGGTGTCGGTCATCGAAGCCCCTCCTTCCAATTACGTTGCTCCCCAACTTCCTCTCGACACCAGCGACGAACCTTACTTTGAGCGAATTGGCGTCGATTTCGACTTCAATGCACCGCCGACATCCGCGTCGTGAACGCGATACTGAACAATCTGTCGACTGCCTTCTTGTTGCATGTCCCCGATCTGCACGTTAGCATCGATCTCGGGATTCTTCGGAGTCCCTGGAACCTCTGCAGTGTTCGATACGAGACCAGTGCGTTGACCCTACAATTATGATTTCGTTGGGAGTCAGCTCGGTTTGGCTGCGCGTATATCCGCGTGACGCTTCGGCGCCATTCGGCTCACACAACCCGGACCTTGCGGCTCCCCCCTGAACTCTCGGGTTCAGAACCGCGGTCTTGACCGGCACAGGCGGAGGTTTCTTTTTATTTTCCGACTGCAATTCGTTACAGTTTTGCAGGTTCGGAAATCCATGGCGCAGCGGACGAGTGGCCTGAAACTGATAGGCTCATACGTTTCACTGCGTCAAACTTCATTGAGGGCTGCCATTGTATGGCTCTGTTTGATCGGCTGGAGGCCGAGAATCGCGCAGCGGTTCGTCCGCTCGCCGCACGCATGCGGCCCCGGTCACTCGACGAATTCGTCGGTCAGCAACACTTTCTGGCGCCTGGAAAACTGCTGCGCCGGCTGCTGGAGGCGGACCGCATCAGTTCTGTTGTTTTCTATGGTCCTCCTGGAACTGGCAAAACGTCGCTGGCGGAACTTATTGCCCGGCATACGCGGCGCGTTTTCCGATCCTTGAATGCCGCTGCGGCCGGGGTCAAAGAACTTCGCGAAGTTCTCGATAAAGCTCGAGCCGATGTTTCGGCAGGCGGTCCCCGCACCGTTCTCTTCATCGACGAACTGCACCACTTCAACAAGACTCAGCAGAATGTTCTGCTGCCCGATGTGGAAGATGGTGTCGTCGCACTGGTGGCCGCCACCACGGCTAATCCGTTTTTCGCATTGATTGCTCCGCTCCTCAGTCGCAGCCAGATTTTTGAACTGCAACCACTCTCGGTCGATGATATTTCAGGCCTGATCCGGCGTGCCATGGTGGATCGGGAGCGAGGACTCGGGGCCCGGCAGGTGACTGCCACACCGGAAGCGATCGAGTTCCTCGCCACCATCTGTGATGGTGACGCGCGGCGCGCTCTGACAGCCCTTGAGATCGGCGTTCTCTCGTTACCGGATGGCGTTCGAACGCTGGATCTCGCAACAGCCGAAGAATCCATCCAGCGAAAACAAATTCGCTATGATGCGGATGGGGATGAACACTACGACGCTGCCAGTGCCTTGATTAAAAGCATTCGCGGCAGCGATCCCGACGCCGCTTTGTATTGGATGGCACGCATGCTGGCCGCAGGCGAAGATCCGCGATTCCTGGCTCGACGAATTGTCATCGCGGCGGCGGAAGATATCGGCAATGCAGACCCTCAAGGATTGATACTGGCTCAGGCCGCGGCACACGCCACCGAATTCATCGGCCTGCCAGAATGTCGAATTCCCCTGGCTCAGGCTGTCACGTATCTCGCACTGGCCCCCAAATCAAACGCGTCCTACGTTGCGATCGATGCCGCCATGGAAGATGTTCGGACTCAGAGGACTCTGCCAGTTCCCGTCCATCTGCGTGACCGGCATTACGAGGGGGCCAAGCGACTGGGGCATGGCGATGGATATCAGTATCCCCATGCGGCGGATGAAGGCTGGGTCGCGCAGGACTATCTGGGAGTCAATGCTCGCTATTACGAGCCCGTTGATCGCGGGTACGAGGCCGAACTGAAGCGGCGGTTGGAAGAACTTCGAGCCCGTCGCAAGCCAGCCGAAGGACCAGACGCTTCCGCGACTGCTCGCGAAAATGCTCCGTGAGTCCTTCGGTTTGAAATCACTTCTCAGGTTCGTTCAAATTCCAGAGTTCTATCTGATTTTCCAATCACATTGAGTTACCGATGTCCGCCCAGAAACCTTCCTCGACCAGGAATTCTCACGAGGAATTGTCAGTTCAAGTGACGTTGCATCCCCTGCTGGAACTCTGGTTACAGCAGATCGACATCCTGAGCGGCGTGGCGGGCGTCATCGCCGTCATCCTGATTCACGGGTTTCGCAATCAGGACCCGGTTTCCGTTCGAATCATGGCGGCCGCGATTCTGGCCGCCAATCTGGCACCGATGATCAGCCTGGGCTTTCGTTATTTCTGGAGCTTGACGCGGTCGACATTCCTGCGTGAAAACATTGCCAGTTCGCTGTTCTGCATCGTCTGGATCGCTGGCTTGGTGATCATTCGATTCCTGAACTTCTTTCGTGGCCCGGAAATTCTTCCGACCGAAGGGGTGCTTGTCTGGTCGGAACTGGTCGCCTTTGGGCGTGGTGTGTTCGAGTTAATTCGAGTCACTCAGCAGATTGCTCACGCCAGGCTGAACCCGGCGCTGGTCCTTGTCGTTTCATTCGTCGCATTGATCGGGACAGGGACACTGCTCCTGATGCTGCCACGCTGTCGACCGGCGGGACAGGAATCTGCGGACTGGCTGACGGCACTGTTTACTTCCACCAGCGCCTGCTGCGTGACGGGGTTGGTGGTTGTCGACACGGGGACGTATTGGAGTCGCCCCGGACAGATCGCCATCATGTTCCTGATCCAGTTAGGTGGCCTGGGAATCATGACGTTCGGTGCATTCTTCGCGACGGTCATGGGGGGCCGTGGTTCTGTTCGTGAAGCCGCCACGATGGGAGACTTGCTGGAATCCGAACAACTGGCAGACGTGCGGGGACTGATTCGGTCCATTCTCGGATTCACATTTGCCATTGAACTCGTTGGTGCGATCCTGCTGTCTGGTCTCTGGGCGGATGAGTCTTTCGGGGAACGTGCCTTTCAAAGTGTGTTTCACTCTGTGAGTGCGTTTTGTAATGCTGGCTTTTCGACTCGCACGGAAAACCTGTTGCGCTGGGAATTGCGATGGCAGGTCTGGGTGGTGGTCGCCGGGCTGATCATTCTGGGTGGTTTCGGATTTACGGCTCTCGACAATTTATTTCGATTTTGCGTTGACCGTTGCTGTGGGCGTCCGAATCTGCCACTCGTCCCACGTCGACGAGCACGATTGACGCTGTCGACGCGGCTGGTCGGCATCACCACATTGGCATTGCTGGTATGTGGAACGATCGTCCTGCTGGCGATGGAATGGAACAATCCTGCGCATCCCACGGAGCTGAAATCCCAACTGGCAAACGCCTGGTTTCACTCAGTCACATTGCGAACGGCGGGATTCAATACAATTGACCACGGTCAACTGACGGCCGCCAGCAAGCTGTTTGGAATCATGCTGATGTTCGTCGGTGCCTCGCCCGGATCGACGGGTGGTGGAGTGAAGACCATCTGCCTGGCAATCTCGATCCTGACACTGCGAGCGGTTCTGCGCGGTCGGACCAACGTTGAAGTGATGAAGCGGACCATCCCCGAAGTGCAGGTCTATCGTGGTCTGGCGGTGATCGCGCTGGCACTGACAACTCAGATGATCGCGTCGCTGCTGGTCGTTTCTTTCGAACGTCAGCCGCATCTGGTTTTGGATCACCTGTATGAGGTCGGCAGTGCCTTGGGAACCGTCGGAGTTTCGACCGGTGTCACAGCCAGCCTGCAGTCTCCATCACGCCTGGTCCTGGTCGTGACCATGTTCCTGGGCCGCGTCGGCGCATTGACACTGGTCGCAGCACTGTCCGGCAGCAGTACGAAAGCCAACTACGAATACCCGGAAGAACGAATCGTGCTGGGGTAAGTACTTGACGCTCCTGAATGGGTGGGTGGAAGTCTGCCTGGCGGTATTCGCTCCCGAAGAGTTTGTCTCCCGGAGCCACAGAGTCACGGAGAAGAATGAGAACGAAATTGGCTGGCATCACGCAAATCGTCCGCGCCGACTTACTTCGCGGCTCCGTGCCTCCGTGAGACCCAAAGAGCGAACAACGTGACGCCGAACTGGCAGCGGGGTGGATGCGGCTCACGCCCGCTTCGCTCAAGACGCTAAGACGCAAAGTTTTCAAGCATTCCATATATCGCCTTTCCCCAACTTCTTCTTCCCTTTGCGTCTTCGCGCCTTTGCGTGAGCCCCTCTTTGTCATTCGCTGAAAGACCACCGCTGCAAATCCCAATCGCGTTTGGACCTTGCTTTGTATTCAGGAATTGGTACCGAAGGTTACATTTGCCTGAATTCACTGGCACTCAGGGCTGAATTGCAGTAACTCATCCCCATTGCCGACGGAACTTGCTGGGGCACCCCATCAGCACGTCACGGCTTATTCATTTCCCGGAGCCATCAATGACTTTCTTAAATGTTTCACGGATGATTTGGGTGGCAAGTGCGTTCATCTGCGTGATCCATGCCGCTGCTGCAGAAGGTCGTGACAAGAAATCGCCGAACCGTCCTGATACCGCACTTGTCGCTGCTCCAGCCTCGAAGCGGACTCAAGGGACAGAGTCACCGAAGCCGTTGTCGTCTGCGAAGAGTACAATCGCCAAGTCCGTAACGGGCGATCCTTCGAGTCCACGGATTCTCCGAACGGCACTCCCACAGATTCGCCGCAGTTTCGGTGGACAGAGTTCGAACGCATTTGGGGGAACGTGGTTTCAATTCACAGATGTCTATTCTGGAAGTGCACCGACCAGCGGAGCGAACCCGGTCGTGATCCCGGCCGTTCAATTTCAGGGGGTTTACCTTGGGGCAACCTTCGCAACGACAAATGCTTCGATGCGGACAACGCTGGAGTCGTACCTGCAGTTTCTGTCGACGTCGACATTCCTGTCCGAATTGAGCGCCCCTTACGGCACCTCGACGGGCACCGCTCTTACAGGCAAAGTGATCAACGTCTCGTTGCCACAATACTCGGTCAATTCTGTGCTTGTGACCGACTTGCAGATCGTTGATTATCTGGCGACCAACATCAACAGTGCATTGTTGACGTCACCGACCAGCAGCACCGTCTATGTCGTTTACGTTGAGCCTGGTGTTGCCATCGACGATGGAAGTGGTGCGACGAGTATCAATTCATTTCTCGGGTATCACAGCAGCGCCGACATTACTGTCACGGGAGGCGCGACGAAAACGGTTTACTATGCCGTCATTCCGTATCCTGGATCGCCCAATCCCACTCCCTTGTCACAAAACTTTGACAACGTGACGGACGAATTGACGGCCGTGACGAGTCACGAAATTGCCGAAGCGGTCACAGACCCTGATTTGACAACGGGATGGCAGGAAACCGTGAGGGAGACCTTCACCTTGAAGTTGTTCGGTTGGACCCTGTTTCATCTTTCGCTCAACTATCCGGGAGAAGAAATCGGCGATGTACCGCTGTTGCTGAATAATTACAGTAAAGACTGTTACGCACGGTACTCAAACGGATATCTCATCCAACGCGTCATCGGTGCCGATGGCGTGACACTGTTGACTCCGTCAGGAGCCACGCCGCTCGCGGCGTCTTCTACAATGTCGAGTCGATCGACGGTGCGTCACAAATGAACTGGATGAGAATCCAAGGAACGCAATCAACGTCAAGGGGCCACTGTTTGGGGTGCCACGGGCGATTGCCTTGAATCGCCCGTGCCGATGTTGATGACATGAATAGTCGATGTCTGTGGCAATGTCCTTGACTTTCGATGGATTGGGCATATGGCGGCAGGGTGGCCGACGCTTGTACCGCGAATGGCACTGCTTCTACGAAGCAGTGGCAAGTGGCTTTTTGTCATACGTTGAGTAAGGAACATTTGGGCCATCAGGCGTCGCCGAATTCCAACATTAGCAGCGAGACGTCATCGCTGAAGGGGCGATCTCCGCGAAACTCGTCCAGTCGATGGATGATTTGAGCGACCGCCTCTTTCGGTGGGACGGTCCGGGATTCCAGAAAGGCCTCGAGCAATCGCTTTTTTCCAAATAGTTCTCGCTGGACGTTGAAGGCTTCTACCGCACCATCGGTGTACATGAACAGGCGGTCCCCTTTTTCAATGGGACACGTGTGCAGTTGCCAGGTGGCGGTAGAAATGGCACCCACCATGAGTCCATCAGATTCAAGCTGAACCAGAGTTCCGTCATGTCGCAGCAGTAGTCCCGGTTCATGACCGCCGTTGGCGTAACGGATCTGGTGTTCGAGTGGTTGCCAATGGACGACGAGCATTGTGGCAAAGTCTCCCGGCATTACCACGGCGCCGAAGTTTTCGTTGAGAGCGACCAGGATCTTTTGCGGATCGTTCGTTTGTTCGGCTGCCTGATGAAACAGGACCTTTAACATGGCCGCTGTCATTGCGGCGGGGATACCGTGGCCAGTCACGTCAGCAATGCAGAAGATCCATTCGCCGTTCCGTAACGGGAGTGCGACATGATAATCCCCTGTCACTTCTGTTGCCGGCAGAAAGCGACGCTCGACCGTCATGCCGGGGATCGCAGGCCACGGTGGCAACAGGTGCTGTTGCAGGCGGCGGGCCTTGGACATCTGCTGCTGGACCTCTTTGTCATGCGACGCCAACCGGGTACTCATCGTGTTGATGGCACGGCCCAGGATGTCCAGTTCTGCAGTCCGATAGCGTGCCACTTGTGTCCCGAGGTGGCCTGCTCCGATGGATTCCACCGTGCGGGATAATTGTTCCATCGGATTGACGAGAGCTCGATAAAGGATGAAGTCGACGATCCCCATGGCCAATAGACCAGCCAGGACGAGGACCCCAAGTCGTTCCAGAGTTTCATAGCCAATCTCGCGTCGGATCAGCTCAATTGGTTCGGCAACGTAGACGCTGATTCCCTGATTGGAGCACATTGCGGCGGCAAACGTGGTTGTCTCCCACGTCACTGCGGCGCAGTCGGCGGGTTTTGTTGCGAGTAACTGCTGGAATTCGGAATTTTCTTCGGGTCGACGACCGGTTCCCCGGGATTCGATCGACTCATCATTCCATTCAACCTGCAGGCGGTGATGCGATGGTCCCACGGAATCAATTCCCGCCTGAACCGAATCAAGCAAACGCTGAATGGCCCGACGATCGATCTGGTCGAGTGCATTTAGAGCAGCAGCAATCGACTCGGCTTCAGCCAGCAGCGCCGCTTTTTCATGGCGCAGGTGATGATCCAGTTCCCGGCGATAATCTGCGATCAAGGCCAGTGCCAGCAGGATGACCATCGTGGCATTCACGCCGATCAGCAATTGGAACCGTAACGACCAGACGGCACGAGGAACCGTGTCGCCGTGTTCCGTCGTCGGCGCGGAAGAGATTACTGGTTTGAGCATCGAAAAAAATCCTTGAGACTCTGCAGAGGGGAGATCCGCCAGCTCTTCTGGGTGTCCGGACTCATCATCTCAAGGGAAGAGCAAACGATGTTCCCGTTTGCATTCCACAAAGACGGCCTGAATTCCAAATTGGTTCGACAATTGTCTGTACAACCACAGCCTTTAATCTTACTGGAAACTCGTGTTGTCGTTGGAGTTCGCTTTCATGGAAAGACGCTTTTGTTGCAGCATTGCAAGGTAGCCTGCGACCGCCGCATCACCTTCGCGCGGTGCCCACGTGGCAAAATCTTTATCATCAATGGGTGAGTACGGACCAGGTTTGACTTCGTACATCACGGTATCCGGTTGCAGGATCAAAAATGTATGAAAGATGCCAGGTTCGATATCGACGCCGAAAACGTCCGATCCTGCCGTGACATCGATCATCTGCTCAACCTTGCCCGAGTCGTCGAATGTGATAAAGCACATGGATCCACGGAGTACGAGAATACTTTCAGCCTTGGGGGGACAGAAATGTCGATGAGGAGCAATGAATGTCCCCGGTTGCATGGCGTTGAACATTCGGTGCAACGTCGCATCGGCCGATTTATGGAGTGGCAGGATCATTCGTAAGCGGGAACTTTGTCGAGCCCCTTCGATGGCCTGATCAAGTAACTCGGCGGTCATCGGAGTCAACTTGGTGTGCGGTGCATCGAGGGCGCGACGTTGGGGAGTGGGGTTGGACACGATTTCGTCTTTCTGGGTCACGGACAATGCCACGTCATGCGATGTTGCGGCCAAGAGTCGGATTCGAGTATTCAGTCGCTGGGCGCTCGCCCACGGTTAAAACCGGACGCTAGCGCGTACCGGCTGATGTATTATTCCCCAAATTACGGCGAGATGGCATTAGAACAGTGTCCTTGGAGCATCGACAGGAATGACACAATCGGGTGATTCATTTCGCACGTTATTCACCAGCGTGCTGACGCGAGTCCGCGTCAGCCAGTCACTTGGACAGGGAACCAGCAATTCTTCCAATGCCGCCGGTTCAAGTTCGGTTGGACTTAACCAAAGTCCCCAGGCCTGTCGGTCAAGGATCACTGGCATGCGATCGTGAATCTCTGCCATGAATTCGTTGGCGGTGGTTGTAATCACCGTACACGAGTCCAGCACGCTTCCGTCGGGCGATTCCCAATGTTCCCAGAGGCCCGCCAGCGCCAGTGGATCTCCATCATCGCGAAAGATGTTCCATGGTTGTTTGGTCTTTCCATCGGTGACCTGCCATTCGTAGAACCCCGTCGCTGGGACCAGGCACCTTCGTCGTCGGAATGCTGCTCGAAAGGCGGGTTTGGACGCCACCGTTTCCGATCGCGCGTTGAACATCTGTGAACCCACTTTGGGGTCTTTTGCCCAACTGGGGACCAGCCCCCATTGCATGATGTCTGCCAGTCGATACCCTTCCGGCATCTGCCGAATGACCAGTGACGGCTGCATCGGTCCCAGATTGTAGCGCGGAGACCAGACCGGTTCGCGAAACAACTCGAAAACATGGGCCAGTTCGGCAGAGGACATTCGGACATTAATTCGGCCACACACAGTGAACCTCTCCACAGAATTGCAAATTGCTGAGCGACATCAGGACCAGGTTCAATTGGGACTGAATGGTTTGGGTGTTCGTTTACCGCTACCACCGCGGCCGCCCCGTCCCTTTCCCTTTTTCTGCGGGGCTGCGGCCTCTTCTTGAGCAGTAACCGGTTTGCCGATTTGCTTTTTCAATTCCAGGATTCGGTCACGCAGCTTTGCGGCACGCTCGAATTCCAGACTTTCGGCCGCGGTCAGCATCTCGGCCTCCAGTTCATTCAGATACTCCTGAGTGACATACTGGGCTTCATCGGCACCAGCCGCCTGCTGAGCGATCTTCTTGGCCTGAATCTCTTCTTCGATACCGCGCCGAATGGCCTTCTTGATCGTCTCGGGAGTGATCCCGTGTTCCTTGTTGTACGCCAGTTGCAATTCCCGACGACGACTGGTTTCATCAATCGCCTGCTGCATGCTGTCGGTCACGGAATCAGCGTACAGAACGACCTCGGCATTGACGTTTCGAGCCGATCGGCCAATTGTCTGAATCAGGCTGGTGGCACTTCGCAGGAATCCTTCCTTATCGGCATCCAGGATTGCGACGAGAGAAACCTCGGGAAGATCGATCCCTTCCCGAAGCAGATTGACTCCAACGAGCGCATCGTATTTCCCCTCGCGCAGATTTCGCAAAATCTCGACACGTTCAAAGGCGTCCAGTTCCGAATGGAGCCAGGCACAGCGGATTCCTTCTTCGGTGAGATACGTCGTCAAATCTTCGGACAGGCGTTTCGTCAACGTCGTAACGAGTGTTCGTTCACCGCGGGCGGTTCGTTCCCGAATCTGGGCCATCAGATGCGGAACCTGTCCTCGTGCCGGGTGGATCAAGATCTTCGGGTCGACCAGGCCCGTCGGCCGGATCACCTGCTGCACGATTTCTCCTTCGGACTGTTCCAGTTCCCAGTCGGCGGGCGTCGCTGAAACAAACACTGTCTGATGACGTCGGGTATTCCACTCTTCAAACTTCAGTGGCCGGTTGTCCAATGCCATCGGCAGCCGAAACCCATGATCCACCAGCGTCGTTTTGCGGGCGTGGTCGCCGTTGAACATCGCGCGGATCTGCGGAACGCTGACGTGCGATTCATCGATAAACAGCAGGTAGTCTTCGGGAAAAAAGTCGAGCAGTGTGAACGGCGGTTCACCCGGCTTACGGCCAGACAGAGCACGGCTGTAGTTTTCGATTCCCGGGCAGAATCCGACCTCGCGCAGCAATTCAACATCGTGACGAGTCCGCGCATTCAGTCGCTGTGCTTCCAGCAACTTTCCTTCACGCCGGAATTTCTCCAACTGAGAATTCAGCTCACTTTCGATCTCGTCACAAGCTGCAGAGACTCGATCTTCGGGCAAAACGTAATGCTTGGCCGGATAGATGTACATTTCGTCCATCTGCTTGACGACGTCTCCTGTCATTGGATCAATGACCGCCAGCTTTTCGATGTCGTCGCCCCACAGTTCAATTCGAAAGGCCGATTCTTCGTAGGCTGGCCAGACTTCGATCACATCACCGCGAACGCGAAAGTTCCCGCGTTGCGGGGCCATGTCATTTCGCGAGTAGTGAATGTCGCACAGTTTGCGTAGCAGGTCATCGCGATCGATCATCCCCCCGACCTGCAGCGGGATCATCATTTCGAGATAGTCCTTGGGGGAACCCAATCCGTAGATGCAACTGACGCTGGCGACAACAATCACGTCGCGTCGACTGACCAGAGCGCTCGTGGCGAGCAGTCGCAGTCGGTCAATTTCCTCGTTGATGGATGAGTCCTTTTCGATGTAAATGTCGCGTTGAGGGATGTACGCTTCGGGCTGGTAGTAGTCGTAGTAGCTCACAAAATATGCGACGGCGTTGTTCGGGAAAAACTCGCGAAATTCGGAGTACAACTGGGCCGCCAGCGTCTTGTTATGCGACAGAACCAGTGCCGGACGCCCCATCTGCTGGATGACGTTGGCCATCGTGAATGTCTTGCCAGAGCCTGTGACCCCCAGCAGGACCTGATTCTGTTTCTGTTCCTTCAGTCCACTGATCAGTTTTTCGATCGCCTGTGGTTGATCTCCTGCAGGCTGAAATTGGCTCGACAGTTGAAACTCGGTCATGACGCCTCGATGCGTTTTGTGAGGATGGTCTGGTTCGAGGTATTATCACACACAAGGATTCGAGTGACCAGTCGACACGTTTTCCATCGGTTTTCAACACTATTGGTATCTATCGACAATTGTTTCGTTTGAGTAGAATTCCACGAGAATCCCAGAGTGCTGACAACGTTCAAAAGAGAAGGAGCTCGATGATGGAAAAGCATCTGTTGCTGGTGTTGTTGGTCTTGATGTCCGGGTTGACGTCGCATGCTGCGGCCAACGGACCGGTCGAGTCTGTGGTGGAGTCGGAGCAGGTTCTGAGCGAGCTGATGGCGATTCCGGTCAAGCAGATTCCGCGTCAACTGATGGCCGATGCTCAGGGAATCGCGATCATTCCGAATGTGATCAAGATTGGCTTTGTAGGCGGAGCTCGTCGCGGTCACGGAGTTGTGCTGGTGCGCGATGCGGATGGAGAATGGAGCCTGCCGCAATTCGTCACGTTGACCGGAGGAAGCGTCGGCTTTCAAGCCGGAATTCAGGGCTCGGATGTGGTGCTGGTCTTTACAACTCGCAAAGGAGTTGAAGGGTTGATGCGAGGGAAATTCACGGTCGGCGTGGATGCTTCCGCATCAGCCGGTCCCATCGGACGCGATGCTGAAATCGGGACTGACGCGACGCTGCGATCCGAAATCTATTCGTACTCGCGCAGCCGCGGGCTGTTTCTCGGAGTTGCTGTCGACGGTTCGATGCTGGAGATCGATCATACGTCGCATGCGTTTTACTACGGCACCCCGACGGGACAATTGCCCGCACGAATTCCCCGACCTGCAGATGATCTGCGACATCTTCTTACTGATTTGACACCCCATGCCAACGCTGGGCCGGGGAGTTCGCCCAGGCAGATCGAAGGATTGCGGCGGGCACTGTTCCAGCAGGCAGGCCAACTGCATGCGACGTTGTCACCGGAATGGCGACAATTCCTCGCGGTTCCGAAAGAACTTCAAGAGGCTGGCCACATCCCTTCAGCCGAGAGCATGGCCCTGGTGCTTAAGCGTTATTCTCAGGTCAATGGTGCTGCGGAGTATCGCAAGCTGCATGACCAGCCAGAGTTCAAGCGAACGTATGAACTGTTGATCGAATACGAAAAGGCGATCTCGGTCACCCATCCTCCACTGCTGCTTCCTCCGCCACCCAAGCAATAGGCGAAATTGCGGTCTTGTTACCCTCCCCCCCGCGTTTGTGATGCAACGTACTGAGCCTATGAGTTTTTGAACTGAAAATGCCAGAAAATTCCTTATCGCTTGCCTCGTCGTTCTCTGGCTCACCTTCGCAGATGCTGGAATTGCTGAGTGCAGTCGCCAGTGCCGTTCCAGATGCGATGTTTGTGAAGGATCTCACAGGCAAGTACTTGTTTTGCAATGCAGCGGGGGCTCGCTTTCTGGGTCAACCGCTGGAAATGATTCTGAATCATGATGACGTGAGCCTTTTTGGGCATGATGTCGCGCAGAGAACACAGGCTGTTGACCAGCGGGTGATGTCGACCGGAATTTCTGAGACGGAAGAGCAAATCGTCACGGCTGTTGATGTCGTTCGCGTGTTTCAATTCACCCGAACCCCGTATCGGGACCATCACGGTACTCTGCTGGGGGTGATCGGGCACGCGCGTGAGATGACGCCACAGTATCTGGCGGATGAAACAATCCGTCAGATCGGCCTGATTGGTATCTCAACTGATATTTCTGAGCGAAAGCAATCTGAACGACTGCTGCAGGAAAATGAAGAACGATTTCGGCTGCTGATGGATTCGATTCCGGCATACATCTCTTACGTGGATTGTGACGAACGGTACTGCTGGGTGAATCGGTTGTACGAGCAGTGGTATCAACGTCCAAGAAACGAAATCATTGGCAGGACCGTTCGAGAATTGCAGAGTGAAGCGAACTACCAGGAGATCCGGGGTTCGATTCAACGAGTTTTGCAGGGTGAGATCGTTCATTACGAAATGACGTTAAAGTCTGCCGACAACCAGCCTCGGACGTTTGATAACCGTTATGTCCCGCACTTCGCCCCCGAGGGGAAGGTCGCCGGGTTTTACGTACTTGTATTTGATGTTACTGAAGAACGGCAGGCGCAGAACTCGCTGCGTGAGAGCGAAAAACGTTATCGAAAGTTGTTCGAATCGTGTGCTGACGGAATATTTGTTCTGGATGCCAAGGGGCAAATCTGTTCTGCCAATCCCGCCGGGGCACGAATGCACGGATATTCTGTGGAAGAACTCCTGAATCGGAATATCCGCGATCTCGATGGTCCGAATGATGCACTACTTGTCTCAGAACGCCTGGAACGGCTACGGACAGGAGAGTCGTTAACATTTGAAGTCGAACACGTGCGTAAGGACGGTTCGAGATTTCCAGTCGAAGTGGTGGCTTCACCATTTATGGTAGACGACGAACCATTTGTGCTGGCCTTCGAACGCGATGTTTCTGCCAGTAAAGCCACTTTGCGAACATTGCGACTGGCGAAATTCAGTCTTGATCGCGCGGTTGATTCCGTATTCTGGATCAATTCATCCGGTGAAATCTTTCAGGTCAATGACGCGGCGTGCCGGGTTCTCGGCTATACCCACGAGGAATTGGTCGGGAAAGTCATAGCAGATATTGATCTCTATTTTCCGCGTGAAGCGTGGCCTGCCCACTGGGACGAGTTGAAACGGCGGGGTTCATTCACTTTTGAATCCGCTCATCGCACCAAGGATGGCCGCACGCTGACTGTCGAAGTCACTGTCAATTATCTGACATACGAAGGCGAGGAATACAACTGTGCTGTGACTCGAGATATTACGGATCGCAAGTCGGCTGAGAAAGAGATTCGTGAGTCATTGTCACGAATGCAAGCCACGCTGGAATCGACGGCTGATGGGATCCTTGTCGTCGATCTACAGGGGCGAATCGTCGATTACAATCAGCAATTCATCACCGTCTGGGGATTTCCGCCCGAGATGATTGCCGAAGCTCGGAAGTCGGACGTCATCGAATCGTTTAACGACCATCAAGCGATTCATTCGATGTTGAATCAATTGAAAGACCCCGAGAGTTTCGTTCAGCGGGTCAAGGAGATGTATGAAGCCCAGGATCAGCCTTCGTTCGACATCCTTGAATTCAAGGATGGTCGTATTCTGGAGCGATTTTCGCAGCCTCAATGGATTGATGGTCGGCCGGTCGGCCGTGTGCTGAGTTTTCGCGACACCACCAAGCGGAAGCAATTGGAAGAGCAATTGCGGCAGTCACAAAAGATGGAAGCTGTCGGGCAATTGGCCGGTGGAATTGCCCATGACTTCAACAATCTGTTGACGGTCATCAACGGGTATTGCGATCTGCTGCTGGGAGACAATCGCTCTGAAAAAGAATCGTGGGCGTCGTCGGTTCAGGAAATTCGTGAAGCGGGAAGACGCGCCGCTCAATTAACTCAACAATTGCTCGCATTCAGTCGTCGATCAAAGTTTCAGCCTCGAATCCTGAACTTGAATGATGTCATTGCTGGCACCGTGAAATTGTTACGTCGATTAATCGGTGAGAATATCACGCTGGCCGTCCAGTTGGACCCAGGCGTCGCCTCGATCAATGCAGACGCCATCCAAGTAGAACAGGTTCTGATGAATCTGGCCGTCAATTCCCGCGACGCGATGGCAGATGGAGGGCGTCTGACAATCAGTACCAGCTTGGTTTTAAAAGTGGTTTTGGCCGGTAAGGCAGATGGCTGTGATTCGAAACGCCATGACCGACGCGAGCCCGTTCGATACGTTCAACTTCAAGTCACTGACACGGGAACAGGAATGGGCAGCGACGAGCAGGCCCGAATCTTCGAACCGTTTTTTACGACGAAAGAGACTGGCAAGGGATCAGGGTTGGGGCTGTCGGTGGTACACGGAATCATGGAACAGCACGGTGGTCAGATTCAGGTGAACAGTCAGCCGGGAGTGGGGACAACATTTACCTTGCTGTTTCCTGCGATTGATCAGGACCCGCAGTTGAATCCTTCACGGGAGCATTCAGTACGTCACGGATCTGAAACAATATTTCTGGTCGAGGATGAGCCAAGTGTCCGAAAAATGGCCCGACTGATGTTGGAAATGCGTGGCTTCCGCGTCTTGGAAGCCAGCAACGGTGAAGAGGCACTCAAACTGATGAAAGCGATTTCCGAACCCGTTGACTTGCTTCTGACGGACGTCGTGATGCCAGGCATCAGTGGGCATCAACTGGCAGATACGTTGCGAGCAGAGAAGAATGATCTGCTGGTAGTTTATGCCAGCGGGTACAACGCCGATGCCAGCTTCCTGCAAAATCCACTCAAACCGCACGAGGCCTATTTGCAAAAGCCATTTTCGCAACAACAACTCGCCAACACGATTCGTCAGCACCTCGACAAGCACCGTGGATAGAATTCTTCCACGACGCAGGCTGCGAGGCCCCGACTACGAGCCGGTTGCAGAATTCGGTTTGACGGTTCACTGGGACCGACGCTAGCGTGTTGCAACTCAAGTTATGTGCGGCGGACGGTCGGAGAATTTGCCAAGATGTCTCACTTGTTGTTTATCGATGACGAACAGAGTATCTGCTGGGGGCTGACGAAGCTGGCCCAGCGGTTGGGCCATACATCTGCTGCTGTCGGATCTGCAGAATTGGGGCTGCAAGCCGCAGAAAAGAATCCCCCCGATGCCGTTGTGCTGGATGTTCGTCTTCCGGGAATGACGGGTCTTGAAGCGATCGAGAAACTGCAAGTCATCGTTCCCGATGCGCCCGTTGTCATCATCACGGCCTACGGTGATCTGGAGACTGCTGTCGAAGCTGTCCGTCGCGGCGCATTTGAATACCTGGTGAAGCCGTTTGATCTGCAGCTTGCCGAACGAACGATCCAGCGAGCATTGGCGACGGCAAACGACAGGCGATCGACCGCTTGCGTAAGCATTGCGGTCGCAGAGTCGACTGACACTGAATCAGGAGAAGAGCGGATTGTCGGGACGTCCGCTGCGATGCAGGCAGTTTTCAAGCAAATCGCCCTGGTGGCACCGTCGTCGGCATGCGTGCATCTGCGAGGCGAAAGTGGAACGGGAAAAGAATTGGTGGCACGTGCGATTCATCGCTACAGCCGCCGCACTGACGGTCCGTTCGTTCCCGTGAATCTGGCCGCGTTGAATCCATCACTCGCTGAGAGTGAGTTATTCGGCCACGTCCGTGGTGCGTTTACTGGTGCGGAAGGGATGCGAAAGGGATTGCTGGAGCAAGCTGATGGTGGGACGATTTTTCTGGATGAAGTCGCGGATATTCCCATGGAACTTCAGGTCAAGCTGCTGCGTGCTCTGGAGCATGGAGAAATCTGGCCGGTTGGCGGAGATTCCCCGCGCCGGTCGGATTTCCGACTGATCTCGGCGACTCACCAGGATCTTCGACACCGAGTAGCCGAAGGGGCTTTTCGTCATGATCTTTATTTTCGGCTGGTGACATTTGAATTGGAATTGCCAGCCCTGCGCGAACGGCGTGACGACATTCTGCTTTTGGCTCAACATTTTGTGGATCGGCTGTCGGCACGTTCGGGAATCGGTCGTCCCACGTTGGATCGCGACACAATCGCAGAACTGGAGCGACGTCCATGGTTTGGGAATGTGCGGGAATTGCGAAATACCATCGAACATGGCTTGGTGCTGGCTCGAGGGGCGACGATTGAGCCTGGGCATCTTCCACTGGCGTCATCGCCTACGTTTTCACCGACGGCCGATTCGAATGGCGAGTTGAAGCACCTGATCGAATCTTGGACGCGAGCTCGCTTGGCGTTGTCAGGCGACGGAGCCGAACTCTATGCGCAATTCTTGACTGCCGTTGAACCAACGCTCTTCAAAGTCGTTCTGGATCACCACCGAGGCCAGGTCGCTGCGGCCGCTCGCGTCCTCGGACTGCACAGGACAACGTTGAAGAAGAAGCTCGATGAATACGGGATTCATGGGAAGGACGACCCGTCCTGATTCGATCGGTACTGCTACGCGATCAATTCACGGACAACTCGACCAGCAACGTCGGTGAGGCGGAAGTCACGTCCCGCATACCGATACGTCAGGCGTTCGTGATCAAATCCCAGCAAGTGCAACATGGTTGCATGAAGATCGTGAACATGAACCGGGTTTTCGATCGCCTGGAAGCCAAAGTCATCGGTCGATCCATGGACGACGCCCCCTTTGACCCCACCCCCCGCGAGCCAGCACGAAAACCCATAATGGTTGTGATCGCGACCACTCAAACCAGGTAGTTCCGCCACGGGAGTTCTGCCGAATTCTCCGCCCCACAGGATCAGGGTTTCGTCGAACAGACCTCGTTGTTTCAGGTCCGTCATGAATGCGGCGATCGGCCCATCCCAGTCCGCCGCGAGCTTTTGATGTTGAGCCTGCAGGCCATCATGGTTGTCCCACGGTTGACCGGCGCCGCTCCAGATCTGAATGAACCGGACGCCACGTTCGATCAGCCGTCGTGCAGTTAAAAGCTGGCGACCATGAATCCCTGTGCCGTACGCCTCCTGCACATGCTGAGTTTCCCGCTTCAGATCAAACGCTTCAGCCGCTTCACTCTGCATCCGATAGGCAAGTTCGAACGATTGAATGCGTGCTTCCAGCAACGGGGCGTGCTGACGTTCCTGCGAATGCAATTCGTTCATCTTCTTGACCAGATCCAGTTGCCGTCGCTGCTCCTGCAGGGTCAGTCGCGTGTTGCGGATATTGGCGATCAACTTATCGACTTCCGCCTGATTCGTATCCAGGAATGTTCCCTGGCAGGCCCCTGGCAAGAATGAAGAACGCCAATTTTGAGTGGCAACGATCGGGTATCCGCCAGGGCACATCACCACAAATCCCGGCAGATTCCGGTTCTCGGTCCCCAGACCATAGGTGACCCAGGCCCCCATACTTGGACGCGGCAAACGCCCATCGCCGCAATTCATCAGCATCAGCGAGGGTTCGTGGTTCGGAACTTCGGCATGCATGGAACGGATGACCGCCATGTCATCGATGTGAGCCGCCGTCTTTGCAAACAGCTCGCTGACTTCGGTCCCGCATTGGCCTCGCTTTTCGAATTTGAATGGCGAACGCATCGCGGCGCCCGTCTTTCGCTCGGTCCTTAGATTCGAAGTTGGCAGCGGCTTGCCGTGATATTCGTCGAGCTTTGGTTTCGGGTCAAATGTATCAACTTGCGAAGGTCCGCCATTCATGAACAAGTGCACGACGTGCTTCGCCTTGCCCTGGAAGTGCGGGAACTTGGGAGCCAAAGGGTCTGCATTTGACGTCGATTCCTGTCCCCGCAGAACTCCGTCATCGGCGAGCACACCTGCCAGTCCGACCATGCCAAATCCCATGCCACACCGTGTCAACAGGTCACGTCGTGAAATGACGGGAGGGATCACGTGATCTCCTGAAAACAGATTCATCGCATTCCTTTCTCATTCGTTGAATGAGTGACGGTACTGGGAATGAACAATCGAAGGCGGGTTGCACTGGCAGTGTTGAGGCATCCCATGATACTCAACGAAATCGTCGATGTGATACCCAGAGCAAGCAACCTTCGGTATTTTGAGAGTAATCGATTAACTGAGTCGCAAGGTGCGATGACGTCGCTCAGTCGCACCGTGACCAAAATGTCAGAGACTGCTGGAGGACTATTCAGTGCCGCATGTTGTGATTGTCGGTTCAATAAACATGGACCTTGTGGCCCGTATGGCGCGGTTGCCTCGACCGGGAGAAACTCTGCATGGTGATTCGTTCCAGGCAATTCCCGGTGGAAAGGGGGCGAATCAGGCGGTCGCCGCCGCTCGACTTGGGGCTCGCGTCACCATGATTGGACGTGTGGGTGATGATGCGTTTGGAGACGATCTGCGGAAATCACTCCAATCCAGTGGCATCAACACTGAGCATGTGAGGACGACACTGCAGTGTTCCAGCGGTGTGGCGTTAATCGGGGTCGATTCCGCCGGCGCGAATTCCATCGTCGTCATCGGCGGTGCCAACTCCAGGCTCACCCCGGCGGACATTGAATCGTTGTCGAGTGTCATTTCCGCGGCGGACGTGTTAGTCGTCCAGTTGGAAACGCCAGTCGAGACGGTTGCCACGGCTCTACGGATTGCCCGGCAACATCATGTCAAAACGATACTTGATCCGGCTCCCGCCCCTGCAGGGAAACTTCCGGATGAAGTGAATACGGTTGATGTCATCAGTCCGAACCAGACCGAAGCAGAAGCCTTGACGGGTGTGGTTGTGAGCGACATCGCTTCCGCACAGAAAGCTGCCCGCATTCTGTTAAAGAATGGAGCGGTTGACGTTGTGATGAAACTCGGTGAACTGGGGGCCCTGGTTTGCAATGCGGCCGGGGAAAACCAACACGTTCCCGCAGCGAAAGCCAATATTGTCGACACGACCGCTGCAGGCGATGCGTTTACGGCTGGAATGGCTGTCGCACTGGCGGAAGGTCAGGGACTGGTTGCTGCAGCACGCTTCGGCTGTGCCGCCGGAACGTTGGCCTGTACGGTTTTTGGGGCTCAACCAGCCATGCCCAGTCGCGAGGCCGTTGATCGGTTTGCTGCAGCGAATGCAGGCTGAGAACACGGCAATTTGAAAATCAACCCCAAAGATTCCACCAGGCCGACTTTCCGCCCGTCGAAGCTGCGGCCGTTGGACGGGCCGGCTTTGTTGCCGCAGAAGTACGCCCGGAGGTGATCACCTTACGTTCCGGCATCAGGACGCAACTGAGATCCCCCGAATCGCCACCCGTCGTATCAACCAGGATTCTCTTGGGGCGAATGACGACTTCTTCCATTTTGACGTGTCCTGACACGACGGTCAGCGGGCAGTCACGAGGAGGATCTGCATCGACGAATGTTTTTTCGCACAGCCATTGCGGACGGTTCAGGCTGAAGTCTCGTTGCTGAAGAATCCTCAGTTGCATTGCAAACGGGGAATTGGGATCGAGTCCGGCATGGACGAACAGCAATTGCGGATGTTCGACGCACCACGGAAGATTTGTCAGGAAGTCGCGATGTGCTGCGGGGACCTTCGCGTTGAGGTCCTCCAGGTTTCCCGCTTCCGCACCGTAGGACGAGAACGTCGTTTCGGAATTATAGTGCTTGGTCCAGCGGTCGCCCCAATGCGATCCTTCGTGGCTGGGAAACCATCCGAGGGCTGCGGACATCGCGAATTCGTGATTTCCCGCGACAGCCGTTGTTCGAGGGTGGTCGTTTAACGTTCTCAGGAAAAGATCGATTGCACCTTTGGGATCAGGGCCACGGTCGACAAAGTCACCAATGAAAACCAGCCAGCGGTGCTGATAGTCTGGGAGCGACTTCAGTTTGTCGAGAACGAAGTTGAGCTTGTCTGTCTGTCCGTGCACATCGCCGATCACGGCAATCGGCCCTTGAATCTTCGTCCGCAACAATGGTTGTGACATGGAACGGCCTTCTCGAAACTTTATCAAAGAGAATCCCCGGATCATCGGTTCCGGGGATTCAAGTTTAGCACAGGAACATCTGGCTGTATTTGTTCTCGTGCCGGATCACAACGTGTTTCTGGATTCGACCATCAGCCGGAACGTGCTAGCGTCCGGTTCTAACCGTAGGCCGCTACCCCAAGGCTGATAACCAATTCTAAATTCGTAACCGTGGCGAAGTAATACCGCAGTCAACGCAGACGGTCCTCAACATTGGGGTCGAGTGCTACGGCCTGTTTCAAGCTGTCAGCAGCGGCTTCCTGCTGGCCTGATGCCTGCAGGACGAGTGATTTCCGGTAGTAGGCTTCTGCAACAGAATTGTCGATCCGTCGAGCCTCGGCGAAACTCTCGATCGCCTTGTCATAGTCCTTCAATCCCAGGCAAGCGTCACCGCGGAGCGAGAATGCATCCTGATTGGGTTCCACTTTCAGGGCTGCTTCGGCGTCAGCGAATGCACTCTTGCAGTCATTCATGTCCATCGAAATCCGTCCTCGCAAAATCAGTGCTCTGACGGAATCCGGAGCGATCTTGACTGCCCGCTGAACATCATCCATGGCCTTCGACGAATCGTTAGCCTTGAAATGGTGCGTTGCTCGCTCAACCAGCAGATTTGCATCGTTGGGCTTGGATTGAATCGCAGTCGTCAGCGCCTGCAACCGCATCAACCAGTCGTGTCGGTTTTCGTCTGCAATCGCCAATTCCGTCTTGGACATGCGACGATAGATTTCGCAGCGATGTTCGTAGTACTTGGGATTTCCGGGGTCGAGCATCATCGCGCTCGTGAAATCGAGGATGGCGTTCTCCAGGTCGCCAACCCCTGCCCGCAGCAGTCCACGGTTGTTGAAGGCATTCACATACTTTGGATTCAGCTTGAGGGCGCGGTTGAAATCAATCAACGCGGAGTCAGCAGCGCCAAGCTGGAATGCGGCGAAGCCACGATTGTTATAGGCATCGACGTAGTTGGGATCCAGTTGCAGGGCCCGATCGAGTTGTTCAATGGCAGAAGCGTATTGGCCGCGTGCGATCATCAACAGGCCGCGGTTGTTGAATGGATTCGAATAATCAGGAGAGATTTCGATCGCTTTGTCGAAGTCTGCCATGGCCTCGGTCAACCGCTGCATTCCCATCAGAATGAAGCCGCGGTTATTGAACAGGCGTGAATCCTTGGGATTCAGTTCAATCGCCTTGTTCAAGTCGGCGATTGCAGAATCGACATTACCTCGTCGGTGGTGAATCGACGAACGGACGGAGTAATAAACGGAAGCGTCCGGACGCTTGGCGATTAACCCTTCGATCTTTGTCAGGGCACCGTCCAGGTCACCCTGATCCATCAGTTCAGCAACTTCTGGGGGAACAGGTTCGGGGGCCTGATGAGTGGTGGCGGCCGTCGGAGATTTAGGGCTCTGGGCTCCACATCCAGCAAGAAAAACTACCAGCAACAGCGTCGACGTATGTCTCATGGCGGGCGGACTCCTTCCGCAAGGAACGACTTCCCAAGTAACAGGTGTGGCTTGTAATTTGAGGTGCCTGATCGGTCAATAGCCGTTTCCGCCGGTTTTCGATTCAGGAGGTCGGTTTTTGACAGTTGATCGGCAGATTTTCTTGTAACTGCTCCAAAATCCGCTGCTGGTCACCCAGTTTTGGAAGGATCACGTCGACTCCGATTTCGTGCAGGTGGGCAACATCATCAGGACAGGGGAGATTCATGAGCCCCAGTATTCTGGCATGGGGATGGGCCGCCTGCATGTCGCGTAGCGCCGAATGACGCTCCTCGCCCCAGGGATCGAGATCAAACAGAATCACGGGGTGCCGTTCTTGACTTGGAATGGAAGCCGACGAAGGGCTGGCACCGTACTCATCCTTCGTTGTTGCCGTCTGCCCGTTCAGATGAAGCAGTTCCACGAGGTAGCGGCGGTATTCACCGTCGGGCGAGCAGACGATGGTGTGTGGGGCCGGTGCTTGCGGTTCGATGAGTGGGTGGTCAGCGGCAAATGTTTCTTCACGTGATGCGGACTTCAACAGCGGGAAGTCACTCGGCTCGCAGAGTCCCTGCCATTCCCGCTGCAGTCGCGTCACCGCTGAATGCAGCGGAACTCTCACGGCCAGTGGCCAGATGTCTCGCGTTCTTCCGTCAGATTCACACCAGGAACCGTAACCGATCAGCCAACGGGCCAGCGGGGCCAATCTACCCAGATGATCAATCTCGTGACGTGAATACTCATCCGGCCAACTCTGGATGAAGACAACCAAGTCTGGAATCCAGATCGCTTTTTCGAGAATTCTCAGTCCGTCGGCAAGTGAATGGAAGTGTTGCCAGTTGTCCTGAGGGATCGCCTGCAACATCCAGGCCTGTAGTTCTGCTGCCTCCGCTCGTGCGAGATCTCCCGTGACCATCAGTTGCGGTGACATCAACACTTTATGGAGATCTCTTGGAAGGAATCTTCGGCAATCATTGATTTCATCAAAACGCGTGAACGATTATCCGCGTTCCGCGACTTCGCTTGCAACAATCAAAGGGGCAATCTCTTCTGCAACGAAGACTCGGTGTACGCAACCGAAATGTTCTCCCGGGTTGAATTGGAACAGCATACGCCAGTTCCAGCGGATCTGGATCAGTCGTCCATCCGCGGCCGCTTCATCAATGTGTGGACCTCGCAGACCGACGGCCCCCGCTGCACAGCAGTGACGCCCATCCAGCGTTCCGACAACCGTTGTTCCAAGTCTAAGAAAGAACGCGTCATACCAGGAGTAATGATTCCAGATTGACGACCGGACATTGGCCAGGGCTCGCCGGATGTCATATTCGGGAGAGACAGCCGTTGCCAGCATCACGATTCCAGTTACGGGATGTCCCTCAGGGAGTGCGGCGGCGGTCAGCAGCGCCATTCCTCCTCCGCCCGAATGTCCCACAATCCAGACGGGCCGTCCCGGATACTGGTTCTGGTAATCGACAATACGCTGTGCGAGCGTGTGCGCCACGCGATTGTTACGTTTCCAGCCGCGCAAATGGAACAGGAAGAGGAAGCGATTTCCCGTGGTCCAGTCGACGATTTCCGCAGCACTCCGGATGCCACCGTCGATCAGTCCCGATAGCAGACCGACGTTCAGGAAGCTGCGACCTTCGATACCGGTGAAAATCAGTACCAGACCATGCTCAAGTCGCTCGGGCTCCATTCGTCGGACCAGTCGCCCGTAACAAAACCAGCCGAACGGCGCCACCAGAAATGTGGCCCAGCACGCGATCCCTCGCCATAGCCTGATCCAGGAATTACGAGGATGCGAATCAGCGACGTTCATGTCTTTTCCGGCTTGGCAACATGCTTGTGATCATGTTCATGGTCTTCGTCACCGTCCCCCTTCGGGAGTGCGGGGCCTTGCAGCATCAAGGGGACTCGCAATTCGGGGTAGTCAGCATCGGACGTACGAATTCTCAAAAGCACCGCATGCTTGCCGGCAGGAAGCACACCCGGAATTGTGACGCTGACAACCTGCGTCCACTCTCCATTGGGCGAGATAGAACGATCGCCGACGGTCGTCGAAACGAGGTCGGTATTGATTTCAGCATCCAGGATTTCGAATGATTTTTTACGGCCATCTTTGACGGTGAATGTCGCCACAGTCTGGTCGCTCCCCTCGGGATGGTAAACCATCAGCGCGGGAGGCGTTACCGTCATCTGTTGTGCGGGAAGTTCTAACTTGTACGTCAGGCGGACCTGCCGTGGTTCGGGATCGTTGTAGAAGACGTCGGCAAACAATTCTTTGGGGCCAGGCGACTCATTGGCGGTCTGGATCCGCAGGACAATTCGTCCCTCTTCTCCCGGTTGAAACCGCTTCTGATCGACACGAGGAACCAGGCAACTGCAACTGGCGACGACATTCGTGATTTCGACGGGTTCCGTTCCCCGATTGACGAATACAAACGTGGCACGTGATTCTGCGGTCGGAAGAATTGGTCCCAGATCGACAGCATACTGCCGAAATGCCAACGCCGGTCGAGGAGGAACCGGAATCGACATCGGTGTTGGTGTGGCACCGGTGTGAATCACCATTGACCAGACGAACGGAGTCAGCGAGAGAACGAGGGCACCAAGTTTCGCTGTGACAGTCATCCCAGTTCCCTTGAAACATTGACTCGACGATTGTTGTTCGGGTTCAACGCGTGATGCGATCTCAAAATCGAACGTATCAAAGACTTTTCATCGTGTGATGATCGTGAAGTGCTCGCATTTAGCGAGCGACCATCACGAGCGGTAGTGTCAGTTTTTGAACGACCGTTCGAACAATTTGAGCGGCTCCCCTCACTGCCGAACTCGATCACTTTCCGACATCGTCTTCAGGTCATCGATTTCTGCATTCAGTCGAGCGATCTGGGCTTTTTTGTCGGCCAGTTCATGTTCCACGTGGCGTACGATTTCTCGTATGATTCCATTCAAGCGATTGGCTTCGGCCCTGTGGCCGCCCTTTTCCAGATCATCGGCGATCGCTCGCAAGTCCTGAACATTGCGACCCATGGAATGAGGGACTGCGGCCGCCGAAATGACGGGGCGTTCTAACATCGCTTCCTTCAGCACCTTTGGAGAGACTCGCTGTTGCCGGGGAATCACAGGCTCGTCCGCTGGCAGAAGTCCGACCCCCAATGCCGTGAGTCCGACCGCCAATACGAGTGCGGCAATCCATCCTTGTCTGGTCATTCGATCCCTCCCTGGTAAATTGACCCGAATCAGTCAGGCGCGTTGTATCACTCCCCGGATTGTGGAGTCAACGTGAATTATCCCATCGCACATTCACCGCTTCCGGGAATTGCCACAAGTCGCTGGGTGGCGCTATTACGCTCAGTCGCATGGTCGAAAGCCAGTTGGTTGTCCAGCGAGGCCAATTCGGTGCCCGGAAACTTCGGGAACTGGTTTCGTAGGGTGGGGCAAGCTCGCTTCGATCGCCGGCCCACCATGCGTGTCAGTCAGGTTGTTGTTTTGGCACTGGTGGGCCGGCGCGGCGAAGCGCCGCTGGTCCCACCCTACTTTTGTGAATCGCGCCGATCGGGATCGTTCCAACTGGAGGAGCATCACTGATGCTCGACAGCAGGAGGCGTTTCCTTGCCAGGAATTGTTTCCTTGGCCAGAGGTGTTCCCAGCGAGCGGACCATCGCATCAATGTCTTCGTTGGTGTAGAAACTCTCTTCAACTTGCAGAAGGATCTGGACGACAAAATCGGCAGTCGACCACGCCCCCGAAACTTGCCTGATCCGGGTCGTCGAGCCGATGTCGACTCCATCAACGACTTCGATCGTCACTTTTTTTCCGTCGACCAGGATTTCCACTTCACGGCGTTCTTTCACATCCAGGTTTCGCATGCCTGGAGAAATCTGATTCAACAGCATTTGAAGATTTCTAAATTCGTATTCATCGTCGATGGGGACTAATCGCGTGTGTAACTGGCCCATGACCAGTTTGCCACGTCCCTCCGCATGTTTGAATTTCGCAAGGTTGACACGGAATAACGAATTGTCTGCGGTTCTAGCTTCTATTCCTTCAAACCCGCTTGGGATCGCGATTGGAACGATTTTCAGTGCAATCGCATGGACTTTTTCCGGCTCGTTTTCGACGGTAACGCCGAAAATCATATTGAGAGCCACCATCGGAATGCAGCAACAAATCAGCATGCCGGACGATGTTATCGCCAGTATCGACGTCAGGCGCGACTGTAAGGTCCGTTGTCGGGGCGGTTCAGGAGTTGGCCCAGCGTTCGATGCATTCGAAATCATTCCATCACGACCTTTTTTGACATTTTTGATAAGCGGGGGTTTTCCAGCGCAACCACGGGCGGCTAACGAATCGACTCGATTAAGGCCCCGGCGATTTCGTCGCTGTATTCTTCGGCATGCATGTACAACTTTAGAAATTTGGTGCCGCCTGGCGTGGGGAATTCGCCTTCGACCACCCGAATATCTTGATTGGTCTCAGTTTCAGTCGCTTCAGAAAATCGAAACGCAATCTTCTTACCCTGAACTTCGAATTCACGCTCTTCCGTTTTACGGATCTTCAGATCCTTCGGCTGCTTGTTTCCATGGACGCTGTTCTGGAAATCCACCGGTTTGTTTTGTGCGAACTTAATTTCCACTGCCCCCAGTACCAGAACGCCTTTTTTGTCAGGCCGCTGGAAAGTGGCGACGCGCATTGTCCAGAAAAAAGTGTTTGATGACACTGCGACGTCGGGCTCAAATCCCTCGGGAACCTTCAGTTCCAGAATCTTTCCGGCCATCTCGGTGACAGCAGCGGGGTTGTTATCGATGTTCGGCCATAATGTCCACGTAAACCAAGTGCCGGCGCCGCAACACAACAGCAACGTCAACACCCCGAGCCCCAGAATCACGAGGGTCAGCTTGCCACACCCCCCAGACTGCTTTCTCGTTGAAGGTGGCGAGGACGCATTCGGATCGTCGGGCCATCGGTCTCGATCCGTCATCACTGAATCCTTTTCTCGAGCATGATCTTCCAGAACCGCGAAGCTTTCGCGCAATCCGGTTGTTTCCTGAAATGGAATTCGGGGGTGCTGCCGGTTCTGGCATTGCGTTCCGGCGGATTAAACCAACCCGAAAAATAAGTCGTGATCCGGCACCAGGCCTCTGACCATCGCCAACTCCCCCTCCAATTCGTTATCGTAATCGGACTGCGTCTAAAACTCGATCCTCGGAAGTCAGCAACATGACGTTTATTCCCGCTGAAGATGATCCATCGGCTGATGAGGCCGCCGCTCGTGATCGTGAATTGGCGGCCATTCGCGGACTCGCCAGTGCCTACGCGCGGCTACGGCAGGAAATCGGCAAAGTCATCATCGGGCAGGCGGAAGTCGTCGACCAACTTCTGATTGCCATGTTTTGTCGATCTCACTGCCTGTTGATGGGGGTTCCCGGACTGGCGAAAACGCTCCTCGTCAGTACTGTTGCGAAGATACTTCGGCTGTCGTTTCGCCGAATCCAGTTTACACCGGACCTGATGCCCTCGGACATCACTGGGACCGATGTGCTGCAGGAAGATCCTGAATCGGGACGGCGATTGTTTCAGTTTATGCAGGGCCCGATTTTTACCAACATTCTGCTGGCTGACGAAATCAACCGGACGCCACCCAAAACTCAGGCAGCCCTGCTGGAAGCGATGCAGGAACGGCACGTGACAGTAGGGTCCAACACGTACAAACTGCCGCTGCCGTTTTTCGTCCTGGCCACGCAGAACCCGATCGAGCAGGAAGGAACGTACCCGCTGCCCGAAGCGCAACTTGACCGGTTCATGTTCAATATCCTCGTTCGCTACCCGACGTCGGCCGAAGAATTGCGAATTCTCAAGCAGACTACCGGTGGCGAAGAGCCTCAACTGAATGTCACGCTCACCGGGAAACAGATCCTGGCGCTGCAGGAAGTCGTCCGTAAAGTCCCGGTGGCCGAACATGTGTTTGTTTATGCTCGCGATCTCGTGCGAGCGACCCGACCCAAGGAACCCGAATCCCCGAAATTCGTCAAGGAATACGTTTCCTGGGGGGCGGGACCTCGAGCGGGCCAATACCTGATTCTCGGAGCCAAGGCTCGAGCCCTGCTGGAAGGGCGATTCCATGTCACCACGGACGACATCAAGGCGGTCGCACATCCTGTCTTACGGCATCGGCTCGTCACCACGTTTGCGGCCCAGAGCGAAGGGATGTCGCCCGATCGGGTGATCGACCAGTTGCTGGACAAGATCCCCGTCGAACTCAATCAGCGTGCTGAGAAACTCGCTCGAGGCTAATTGGCGGAAATACCGTCGAAACCTGATGCCAGCGTTGTGCTTAAGTCGCATTCAACGGCTTGGCGCGGGCGTTCGAATGTCCCCGTAAGTCTTGATTTTCGGAATTCATCGGGAAACCGGGCGTCCCCAGCGAGGGTTGGCTGAAATTGGCTGCCCCGTCCCCTATAATCCGCCTGTAATGACGATCATTTACTTGCCCATTGGTTGAAGCATGACCGATTCGACACCGCGATCCACACCCACGATTCCTCAAGACTCAGGACTCTCGCGTCCCGACTTGTCCGATGATTTGCCGCCAGTTCAGCCCCCCTCGGCCGGTTTCATCATCCAACTGTTTGTCGTCCCCGGGTTGATCGTGCTGGCCGTTGTCGCTGTCTGGGCGCTTTTCGGGCAGATCGCTGCGGGTGAACAGGATTGGCGAAACCTGGTCGAGGAACTGCAGAGTCCTAACAGCCATATCCGCAAGCGAGCCATGTATGGACTGGCTCAGGTTCTGGATCAGGATCGCAGGCGAGGGGACCAGGGGCAGCAACTGGCAACCAACCTTCAGATCGCCACGGTTCTCTCGGACCAGTTGACCCGCGAATTGAAGACGGGATCAAACTCCGATGAAACCATTGCCATCCAGCAATACTTGACGCGGGCGATTGGGCTGCTTAATGTCCCGTCAGTGACGCTTCCCCCGTTACGCGCGTCGTTGCAGCCAAAGCTGGATATCGAAATTCGCAAGAGTGGTGTCGCGTCGATCGCGATGATTGCCGGTCGCCACTTCGAAAAGGGGACACCGCTCGATGATCCCGAAACCATTGACGCCCTGATTGAACTCTCTGCGGATCCCACTCCGCTAATGCGACAGACAGCCGCGTTTGCTCTGGGGCTGTTCAAGTCTCCCAAGTCTGATCAGCAACTGCATGTGCTGCTCGAAAATGGAGACTGGAAAACCTGCGTCAATGCCGCGATCGCATTGGCTCGGCAGGGAAATCATGACGGCCTGGCGGTCTTCAAGCGAGCACTGACGGATAAGCCACCAACGAAGCCAGAAGAGCAGATTGAGCATTTCATGGTGCTGACCAATTCGCTGAAAGCCATTGCGATGCTGGGACCGAAAATGTCCGACGCCGACAAGTCCGAGTTTCGCGAATTGCTCAAACCTCTCGTAGCAGATCATGCCGAAGTCCGTATCCGGGTGGATGCCCAGAACGCCCTGCTGTCATTGAAGTAGCTTCCCGCAACGCAGCGGGGGGATCTCTTTTCGAGAGGCGCGTGGAATGGACCAGCCTGCATCCGATCGCCTGGAATCGATTCACGAACGAATTCGACTGGCCTATGACCCGGCTTTGCTGCAGACGGCTGGCGAAAAGCTGGCTCAGGAACTCAGCCGGCATCTCACCCGCGTTCAGGCCTGTGAGGGTCGCGTTCTAAACTGGGCCTCACCCCAGGACAATATCGCCCGGGCCACACATCTGGCGGACAATGCGGTTGAATCGACAGATCCTACCGAACTGGTGACGCGGTTCGAGAAACTCGTCCATGAGATGCTGTCTCACGGTCACAATCTGCACGACCCGCGATATGTCGGGCACCAGGTCCCGCCACCGATTCCACTGGCCGGGCTGTTTGACGCGGTCGGTTCCGTCACCAATCAGGTGATGGCGGTTTACGAAATGGGACCGTGGTCAACGTCTGTTGAACTCGCTATGGTCAGCAAACTCGCTCGATATCTCGGATGGAACGACGGCGACTACGCGGGGTTTGTCACGCATGGAGCATCGATCGCCAATTTGAATGCCCTGCTGGTGGCACGCAACGTGGCACTGAAAGGAGTCTGGGAATCTGGGCTCGGTGCGCCGACCAAGCCTCCCGTTCTTGTGGTCCAGTCCGATACACACTATTGCATTGCTCGATCGGCGGGAATTCTAGGGTTGGGAACCAGCCACGTCATCAAGCTCGGACTCGACGATCGCCGCCGCATGAATGTCGCGGAGCTCGATCAGACACTGACCCATCTTCGCAGTGAAGGCCATCCCATCATTGCGGTCGTTGCCTGCGCCTGCTCGACTCCAATCGGCGCGTTTGATCCGCTCGATGAAATCGCCGATGTCTGCCAGCAGCACCAAGTCTGGCTGCATGTCGATGCAGCCCACGGTGGCTCAGTTTTGTTGAGTGAACGGCATCGGCACCTGGCGAAAGGTTTGGAGCGGGCTGACAGTCTGGTCTGGGATGCCCACAAAATGCTGTTCGTCCCGGCTCTATGTGCATTCCTGTTCTTTCGCCAGAAGCAGCATAGCTACGAGGCGTTTCATCAGGACGCTCCTTACCTGTTCGATCCGACAGCCCCCGGCCTGGCGGACTACGATCTTGGCCTGAGAACGATCGAATGCACCAAGCGTTCTGCGGCGTATGGCCTCTGGGGAGTCTGGTCCTTGTTCGGACCGCAACTCTTCGCCGATCTGGTCGACGTGACGATGGAGTTGGGCCGACTGTTCCATGAAAAGCTGGCCGCGAGTCCCGACTTCGAACCGCTGCATGAACCGCAATGCAATATCGTCGCCTTCAGACACCTTCCTCCTGAACTTGATGGGGCGACATTGGAAGAACAGGGCGAATTCCAGCGGCGAATCCGGCGAACCGTGATCGAGTCTGGCGAATTCTACCTTGTCGCCACGCGCTTGAATGGAACCGAGGCCTTGCGTGTCACCTTGATCAATCCGCTGACGACAGGCATGCACCTCGACCACCTGCTGGATGCCCTGCGTCAGGCGGGTCGAGCATGTCTTTCACTGTAAATCCCTTCAACAGATCCTTCACCGGAACGAAACTGACATGCGTGCTGTTGTCCTGGATGAGCAAGGTCTGCAAGTCGTCGAGCGTCCCATTCCAGAACCCGCACCGGGTGAAGTCCTGGTTCGAGTCCTGAAGGCTGGCCTGTGTGAAACTGATTTGCAGCTTGTGAAAGGTTACATGGGCTTTCGTGGCATCCTCGGCCATGAATTTGTCGGCGTCCCTGAAACGGGTTCGCTGCGTGGACAACGCGTGGTCTGTGAAATCAATTGCGCGTGTCATCGTTGTGACTATTGCGATCATGGCCTGCAGACACATTGCCCGAATCGGACGGTCGTGGGGATACTTCAGCGCGATGGAGCGTTTGCCGAATTCATTTCTGTCCCCGAGCGCAATCTGCATCCGGTTCCCGATCGCATCTCAGACAACCAGGCCGTCTTCACCGAACCACTCGCAGCGGCATTCCAGATCCCGGCGCAGGTTCCATTAAATCGCCAGCAGCGAGTCATCGTTCTTGGTGATGGACGATTGGGAAACCTGTGTGCCCAGGTGATTGCTCAATCGGGATGTCGTTTGACGGTGGTTGGCAAACACAGCCGCAAACTGAGTTTACTTGCCGCACTGGGGATCGAAACAGCACTAGTCGGTGACTTCGCAGCCTCGCGCGAGGCGGACATTGTCGTGGACTGCACTGGTTCGCCAACAGGAATGGAATCCGCGCTCCGATTGTTGAAACCACGAGGGATTCTGGTCCTCAAGACGACGGTCGCAGGAACGCAGACACTGTCACTCGCCCCGATTGTGATCGACGAATTCACCCTCGTTGGTTCACGTTGCGGCCCATTCGAACCGGCACTGGCCGCACTGCGCGATCGCCGGATTTATGTCGATTCCCTGATCGAAGCGACATATCCACTGAAAGATGCTGTGCAGGCCTTCAAGCAGGCGAGCTCTCAACCAACGCTGAAACTACTCCTCGAACCGTAACAGAGTATTCAAATGCTGTTCGTCTGCCAAAGTAGCCTTCACGCTCCTGCGTGAAGTTAGCAGATTGTGAGAGGACGATTGATTGTTGGGTTCATCCGACTTTTTGGGGGGATGGAATTGAAAACGCGGACAAGCTGACG
>JBAWWJ010000058.1:0-35176 GCA_037146815.1 Planctomycetota bacterium | reverse complement strand
TCGGTCGCCTACCAGAACCGAAATCCACCCATAGATTCTGCTAACGAGGCAAAAATGAGGAACACTCATCTCCGCTGATTTCCACTGATCAGACAGAGAAAGAAACGGCTTTGACGGCATACTGGTTCGAAGCATACTGGTCGTTCGCTTCCTCGTGTTCGGGATCAGCGTGAATCAGCGGAGATCAGTGTTCCAAATCTCTTCCTTCCTCCAGAAAGGCGAGCAACCGTCGGCTGGCCTCAGTGACCGATGCTCCCAACACGAGTTCCACCGGGAAATCTTGATGTGTGTGCTTGCGAGACTGTCACTCGCTCCGTCAAATGTATTTCTTCTGATTCGAGATTGCGATTCCTGCCAGAGTAGCTTTGCCGGGATCGCCTTCGCGTTGAACCTGTTTCTGTCCAATTGGGATATCTGGCATGAACCTGAGTGATCTGACCTGGCCTGACGTCGACAAGCTTTCTCGCGATATTCCTGTCATTGTCCCGGTTGCCGCACTGGAACAGCATGGACATCACCTGCCTGTCTTCACCGACAGCATGCTGCTTGGCGAAGTTGTGCGACGCGTTGGTGAAACGATGCATGACCAAATCTTGATCACGCCGCTGATGTGGCTCGGAAATTCGCACCATCACATGGAGTTTCCCGGCACACTGTCGGCCACTCCCCGCATGTACCTCGATCTGCTCAACGACTTGACCGACAACCTGCTGTCACACGGTTTTCGCCGGATCGTCTTTTTGAATGGACACGGCGGAAACACGACACCTGGCAAGCAGGCGATCTTTGAAGCTCGTCAACGCCATCGGACTCGTAAGGATCTGTTGCTGCTGTTCACGACCTACTGGGACAACGCCAATCCAAATGCCGGTCGGCAAGATCTTGTCCAATCGCAGATGGGCCATGCCTGCGAATGGGAAACATCAATGATCCTGCGACTGACTCCGCACCTGGTAAAGGACATCACGAAGCTGGAGGAAGTCCCGTTTGGATTCGCGTTTGAACCCGCTTATCGAGGCTGGATCACCAAGGACCGCACGGTTCCCGGTCATATCGGTAGCCCGCAGCATGCTTCCGTTGAAAAAGGGGAATATCTGTTTCAGACCTTTTCCACCGGTGTGGTCAAGCTGCTTGAACAAGTCATCGCCTGGGACGGTCACTCATGGGAAATGGGGACCTGATGACTGAGAAAACCGAACGCTCACAACTCTGGATCTGGTGGGTCTGTGGCTTGCTGTTGCTGGCGAGCACGATCAACTACATGGATCGGCAGACGCTGTCAAACACGGCCGTCCGGATCAAGTCGGAAATGAACCTGAACAATGAACAGTACGGTTCATTGGAAACCGCTTTCGGCCTCGCGTTCGCCGTCGGAGCCAGCGTCTTTGGTTTTATTGCCGACAAGACCAGCGTTCGGTGGTTGTACCCGGCGGTTTTGCTCCTTTGGTCCGCGATGGGTTTTCAGACGGGGTTTGTGGGGACCTACAGAGATCTGCTGGCCTGCCGGCTGTTGCTTGGTTTCTTTGAAGCAGGTCACTGGCCCTGTGCCCTGAAGACGACTCAGCGACTGCTACCGGCGGATCGCCGAACGCTGGGAAACAGCGTCTTGCAGAGTGGTACGGCGATCGGGGCCATGGTGACTCCTCTGATCATTCGGGCGATGCTGACGGAAAAGGCGGGAAGCTGGCGGTTGCCATTTCAGATCGTTGGTGCGATTGGAGTCGTCTGGGCGGCAATTTGGCTGATGACAATGTCCGGCGCTAATGGGCGGAAACTGGATTCGGAAGTCGCGGATTCGCCTAAGAATGACGGCGAAGTCGCTGATTCAACGAAGTCCTTTCTGAGTGTGATCTGCTCTCGCAAATATTTTACGCTCATCATCGTGGTCATTGCGATCAATCTTTGCTGGCATCAATTTCGGGTCTGGATGCAGCTCTTTCTGACGAGTCGCGGATATGACGAGACGCAGTGCCTGGATATCAACTTTCTGTTCAACCTGATGACGGATGTCGGGTGCATTTCCGCCGGAGTGATCACCGCCATGCTTTCGAGATATGGTGCGACCGCCCATCGAGCTCGATGCTGGGTGTTTGGAGGCTGTGCTCTCCTGGTGGCATCTGGAGGATTGATCCCCTGGCTGGACAAGGGGCCGATGCTGATTGCCGTGATCTTGACCGTCGGCCTGGGAGCCTTGGGTTTGTTCCCGTGTTACTACGCGTTCACACAAGAATTGTCAGTGTCTCATCAGGGAAAAGTGACAGGAACACTGGGAACGATTGCCTGGATCTTTCCCTCGCTCTGGCACAAGGAATTCGGTCGCTGGGTCGATGTGCATAAGTCGTACGATGTCGGAATGTTTCTGGCGAGTCTGATGCCGCTGATGGCCTTCGCTGCACTCATGCTGGTCTGGCCTGCAGAGAAGACTGAAACCCGTCACGCGGACTGAAATCATGCCCCGACTGTTCCTGGGGAATTTTGAATTCGAACACCGACTGGCGGATCCCTCGCGACAGATTTCCAGGAATCTGGAGCGGATCAATGCCGAACTGGCGATGTCGTGGCTGGCGATCGCTGATGACGGTGATCTGATCTGGACTCCCCAAAAGATCGAACCCGATTTTTTCGACAGGCTTAAGCACGATGGACTTCCCACCGTCATTCCGGTGACATCGCTCGAAAGTGTCCCAACCGCCGTTGAATGTGTGCCGTGGGGCTGGACCGATGAGATCCGTCGTCTCTGTGATGTACGCGGCTGGCTTCGGAACGATCCCGCACAGACTGCTGTGGAAGCAACAAATTCACGGCGATTTTCCTGTGAACTTGAACAAGAGTGGCAAGTCGGATTGGCGGGGGCTGGGCCTGTTGGATCACTCGACGATGTTCAACAACGAATTGATCAATTAGGTCCGACATCACGCTGGGTCATCAAGGCTGAGTTTGGAATGTCTGGCCGCGAACGCATTCTCGGTTCAGGTATTCCAGGCGACTCGCAGTCTCGCTGGATCCAGAAACGCCTGCACGACGAAGGGATTCTTTTTTTTGAGCCCTGGGTCGACCGGATCGCCGAGGTGGGGATTCAGATCGAGATTCCGCAATCCGGCGCACCAGTTCTGCGTGGGATCGTCCCACTGCTGTCCGACGAACGAGGCCAATACAGCGGAAGCGAGTTCGCGCCAAAAGAGACTGCGGCGACCCTGGCGACGTGGGGAGAAGCGGTTACCATCGCCTTGCGGGCGGCCTGCCGAGGCCAACAGCTTGGTTATTTCGGGCCGATGGGAATTGACGCGATGCAATACCGCGACCACGAGGGTGTCTCGCGGATTCGCCCGCTTCAGGATATCAACGCCCGTTGGACGATGGGACGATTAAGTTTAGGCTGGAGACGACTTCTCCAGGCAGGTGAGTCTGGATTTTGGAGATTTGGAAGCACCGATCCCGTCGACATCGCCATTGATCGCGTTATTCCGACATCGCCTCGCGTCGTCGGTGGCACACCGTCCCATCATGTTTCCGAGGTCTGTTTCCGTTCAAATGGATGAACTGGGGATCTGGAGGCCGAAGGGTTACCAGACAACGTCCTGCTGCTGAAGCATCTGTTCAAAGATCATCAGGGATTGATTATTGCGTCCCCGGAATACAATAGTTCCATCACTCCGTTACTGAAAAATACTCTCGATCGTGTTTCCCGTCCGGCCCCGAATGAATCCACACTGGCTGCGTTTCAAGGAAAAGTCATGAGTCTCGTCAGCGCTTCACCAGGAGCGTTGGGGGGCTGGCTTGTTCATTTGCGAGCCATCCTGGGTAACATTGGAGTCCTCGTTCTGCCTGAGCAGATCGCTGTTCCAAAAGCCCACGAAGCCTTCGACAGCGATGGATCGCTGAAAGATGCCACGTTACATTCAAGCATCAGGCAAAATCGGAAAGAAACTCGCCGAAACCGTGAGAAAGCTCGTGTCGTAGGTTGGCGTCCGAGGTGGCACGATTTTTGGGGTGGTACCAATACCCCAACGACAGCTTCAATCCTGGTACCATGGAGCAATAGATTGGAAAACTTCATTCCTTACGGGTCTGCTCTGCAATGATCCCCAGCCTTTGCGAATTCTGTCGGCACCTGAAGGAAGTTGTCACCGGCAAGGGATCACGCTTCCTGTTGTGTCAGAAGTCCGTCAGTGACGATCGCTTTGCCAAATATCCACCCCAACCGGTTGTGCAATGCACCGGGTTCGATCGCGGTCCAAGCGCCGAAAGCTCAAAGTGAAGTCGGGCCGGTGGGCTTCGGGTCCCGAATCAATAACTCTTTTTCCTGTTTTGAGAGAGCTTTGATCGCTAATTCGCGTTTGAGCGCCAGGCTGCGACTGGCCTGAATTTCCTGATACACCAGAACGGCGGGGAGCCGGCTGCGGGTGTATCGTGAGGCCGTACCCGCATTGTGCTGCTTCAGCCGACGAGGGACATCGTTACTGATTCCGGTGTAAAGGGAACCGTCTGCACACCGCAAGAGATAGACGAACCAACTGCTTTCAGGTTCTCCACTCTTCAAATCCATCCTCAATTTCTCGACCGCGACCTCCTTGGCCTTAGCTTCGACTTCGACGGTGATCTGATTTCGCCGCCAGCAGTCAGGGAAATCGCTCACATCAATGAAGTCATGGTGCCTTTCAGGCTTCTGGCCATCCCAGCCGTCAATCGGGCTGGAAAGATGAAACATCGGTTCACGATCCCAGGTGGCCAAGGCCTTCTTCGTAGCTTGTTCGACACTCAGAGCGTCGGGATGACAGCGGTGGTGATGTACGTCGTAGACGAGAGGGATTCCTGTGGCGCTACAGATCGGCAACAGGTCGGCTGGCGTATACGTCTTATCGTCGTTTTCGACAGTCAATCGGCTGCGGACTCGGGGTGAAAGCAAGTCGAGGTTGCGGGCAAATTCCGCCAGCGCCTTGGGTTTGTCACCATAGGCTCCGCCTCCGTGAATGTTGATCACATCGGCTCCGATCCATTCCGCCACTTGCCCTTGGTATTCCAGTTCCAGGACAGACTTCTCGACCACATCGAGTCGCGGAGAGTTCATCACCACGAATTGATCGGGATGAAAACACGTCCGCAGTTGATGCGTTCTGGCGAATTGGCCGCACTCCTGGAAGCGGCGAATGATTTCGTCGCCATCCGGCAAATCATTCACGCCGTATCCGCATGTCGGGTGTGTTTTGATCGGTAGAATCTGGCTGTTGACCCGGAAACAGCCGATGCCGTTGTCGGCACAAAACTGAAGAGCAGTGTGCAAAGCGTTGGCATTGGTCAGGCAAAGGCGGCTCAATTTCGCCAGGGCATCGGGCCGCTTCATCTTGCTGATGGCAGTTGCTGTCGTCGTGACAAATTTGATGGGCGCATCACGGAACATGCAGCAGAGACCGAGTCGAATCATCACACACCCAAATCAATGACGGCGATCAAAAAATAACGTCGTCCGCAACACCTTGACGAAAGCCCATGGCACCGTGCCCCGATGACGGTACCTCCACTCAGGTCCGCCGGCTCTGCGGGAAAAGCTTCAAACATTCGAACCAGATCACGCTCGCAAATCCACCTGCCAGGCAGAGCGCCAGGTCATTGAGATGCAACGTCGAGAAGTGAAACAGGTCACGCAAAAAAGGAACGTAGAGCGCCAGGCCGAGAAAGAAGGAAGTCCCTCCCATAACCCACCACAGTGCGGCGTTTGGGACTTGCAGAGTGGCCCAGATCGTGCGGGTCCATGAACGGTTAGCAAAGATCAGACCCAGGTTGGCGACGACGAGTGTCGTGAAGCTCAAGGCGGTGGCGTCGGATTTATTGAGCCAACCGTACAATGCTGAAAGATAGATCGCCAGGACGATCAGCAGGCCACTCAACCCCTGGAGTAGGCCCAGCCCGATCAGTCTTACACCAAATAGAGGAGCGGCGGGATTTCGAGGCGGACGGCTCATCACGTCGGCATCTTCCGGTTCCGCTTCAAACACCACGGAACATGAGGGGTCGATCACGAGTTCGAGAAACAGAATATGCACCGGCATCAGGGCAATCGGCCCTCCCAGTAACACGGGGGCGATCGACATTCCGGCAATCGGGACATGCACCGCCACGATATAGGTCCTCGCCTTCTGCAGATGGTCGTAAATCCGTCGACCCATGCGAACCGAATGAACAATGGAAGCAAAGTCATCGTCCAGCAGCACCAACGCAGCAGCTTCGCGAGCCACGTCAGTCCCTCGGCCTCCCATTGCAATGCCGATGTGAGCCGCCTTGAGAGCAGGTGCATCATTGACGCCGTCACCTGTCATCGCAACGACTTCACCATTAGCCTTCAGCGCATTCACCAGTCGCAGCTTCTGCTCGGGGACCATGCGGGCAAACACGTTGATGGTTCGCACACGAACCTGCAATTCCGCTTCGTCGAGCGTCTCCAGTTCGGGTCCGGTAATGATCTCATTCACAGGCTGAATCCCCGCCTGCACCGCGATGCTTCTGGCCGTAGTCGGGTGATCACCGGTAATCATCACGACCCGAATCCCCGCCGCATAGCACTCTTTAACTGCGGCTGGGACTGTTGGTCGTACCGGGTCAGCAAGACCGACGAGTCCCAGGAACTCGAACGTGAAGTCGTGCTGCTCAATCGGTAACGCCTGTTGCCCGAATACACCTCGGGCGACCCCCAGCACTCGCAGACCTTCCTCAGCCATTGCGGCGACTTGTTCAGTGATTGCCTTCGTACGTTCGACGTTCAGATGGCACAAGTCAGCGATCGCTTCCGGAGCACCTTTGGTTGCCAGAACGAAATCCTTGCCAGTCGGTGACTTCCAGACGTGGGACATCGCCAGCAGAGTTGGCGATAACGCATATCCTCGTTCCAGTGTCCAGTCGACATGCAGATGTTCGGTTTGAGCGAGTCGAGCGTTACCGAGATCGTGAAACGCCTTTTCCATCGGGTCGAAGGGATCACGCTGACTCGCAAGGATGCCAAATTCCACGATCTCGTGGAACTCCTCGGGTAAAGCCTCGGTTGTGTGCTCTTCGACATCCAGCATCGTTCCGTTCACCGCCAGTTTGCGAATCGACATCCGATTGACCGTGAGTGTGCCCGTCTTATCGACGCATAGGACAGTCGCCGAGCCGAGAGTTTCAATGACTGGCACGCGGCGGGCAAGAACTTTGATCTTTGCCAGACGCCAGGCTCCCAATGCCATAAAGATGGTCAGGACAACCGGGAATTCTTCCGGCAACATTGCCATCGCCAGTGTGATTCCTGCCAGGATTCCCTGGAGCCAGTTACCGCGGGTCAACCCGTAAAGCACGAACACGATCACGCACAGCACCAACCCCAGGATCGCCACTCGCCGAACGAGCAACGCGACTTCGGTCTGCAATCGCGTCCCTTCCACCTGCACCGATTGCAATGCCTTGCCGATATTCCCCATTTCGGTATGGATACCAGTGGAACGGACCTGGGCGATTCCCTGGCCTTGCACGATCAGCGTCCCGGAGAAGACAAACGGCAAATCTTCGCCCCCGGGTCGCGACATTTCGCGCAGTTCGTCCCACGCGATCTTTCTGACGGGAACAGATTCGCCTGTCAGCAGAGATTCGTCGGTGGAAAGGCCATTACACGACAGAACGACCGCGTCAGCGGGGACTCGATCCCCTTCGGCCAATACCACCAGATCGTCGGGGACGACATCCCGACCGGCGATACGTTGCCGTTCGCCATTCCTGATCACGAGCGCACGTGGGCTGGAAAGGTCACGCAGGGCTTCGAGGGCTCGTTCGGTCTTACGTTCCTGGTAAAGCGTGATTCCCAGCACGACAAAGACAAAGCCGAGCAGCATCAGGGCCTCTTGTACGTCTCCGAGAACCAGGTAGATCGTGCCACAGGCCAGCAGCAACAGAAACATCGGCTCCCGGACCACTTCCCAGGCTGTTGCAAAAATGCTGCGGCTTTTCGAAGAGGGAAGTTCGTTATAGCCGTGTTGTTGCAGCCGAAGAGCCACGCCGGAATCGGAAAGGCCGGTCAATGGACAGTTGCGGCCTGCTTGCATGATGTTCAAACCAATTCTTGTTGAGAGTACGATTCACTCGCGTTTTCTTTGACGGGACTCGCTTTGATTTATGATACGGCGAGCGTGAGAATCTGTATGTGCCGTGAAGCTTCCGACAAGGGAAATCGTCTTAATCCAGTTGCGAATCGTCGAACCTGGTGACCGAGGCTGAAGACAAACGCCTGGACCACCGGGTGGTGCCGAAAGAATCCAGATGAAAATCGAAATCGTTGAGAAGCCAATTCAATTCCATCTGTGCGGTATCGGTGGCGTTGTCAAAAATGAGTGCTACGGCGAAGTTGGGTTTCGTTTCATGAACGAAATGTGGCAAGTTGTAAAATCAACGCAGACGGCGACGACGGGCATCAATCATTGGGTCTATCTGCCTGGCGGCAGAATGTTCGTCGGGGTTGAACTCCAGAACTCAAATCAAGGCCAGCCTCCTGATCGACTGGAATTGCTGGAGTTCGAGTTGCAGCGGTACCTGAGACATCTCCACATCGGGCCGTATCAAGCCCTTCCTCAAAAGTGGAAAGAGTTGAAGGCCGAACTTGCCTTACGCGGCGAGGTCATTGGCTCACCTGCACTGGAGATTTACGGACATCATTGCGACGGCCCGACTCAGTTGGAGACGACGATCCTGATTGGCTTGCAGTCCAGGCCGGAGCGAGCTACGACGACGATCGACCGCACCGTCTTTGAGTCGATCTACGCTGGTCAACCACGCTGGGAAATTGGCAGGCCACAACAGGCCTTCATCAACGTGGCCGACCAGATAACAGGTTCAATCCTGGATTCCGGCTGCGGGACGGGCGAAAACGCATTCTACTTTGCCAGCCGAGGGCACCAGGTGACCGGAATCGATTTTCTGACCGACCCGATCACGATCGCAACTCGCAAAGCAGCAGAACGAAGTCTGGCGGTAAATTTTATCGTCAAGGACGCATTGACTCTAACGGATTGGGAGAGCCGATTCGATAACGTGATCGACAGTGGCCTGTTCCATGTCTTCAGTGACGACGACCGCCGTCGTTACGTTGAGGGACTGGCGACAGTGCTGAAGCCGAACGGCCGTTTCTTCTTTCTCTGCTTCAGCGATGAGGAACCGGGGACAGAGGGGCCTCGTCGAGTTTCTCAAAATGAGATTAGAGCTGCGTTCGCCGATGGCTGGACGATTGAGTCTATCGAGCCTTCACGATACGAAGTCCGGCCGGACCCGAAAGATACCTCATTCAAAGATGGCGGACCGAAGGCATGGTTCGCAGGCGTGAAGAGGAACTAAAGCGAGAATGGATCGTCTACGATCCGTTACAACCGCTGAGTCAATGGAATTGACCGAACGATGGATCGCAGGTAACTGCGAGTCGAGTTGTCCATTGAAAGTGCCAATGTGACCACGAGAATCAACCCGCAATACAGTGCCAAAGACGTGCGGTACGTCGACGAAAAGAGGAGGAGCACAACTCCACAAATCCCAAGTGCGATGAATGGGAACAGTAACAACGCGTTCAAGATGGCGTTAATCCGGCTCGGATCGTGATCTGGCGTTGACGTAACGGGAATCAAAATACGCGTCGCCATCAGCAATACGGCGAGAGCTGATGAAATTGAAAAATAGCGACGCACGATGCGATCTGCCAATTGGGAACGGTGATCGCGGTGAAGATGTCGTGCCGTGCAAATGACGAGAATCAGGATCACGCTCAGCGCGCAGATGCGAGCTGCAAACTGCCAATTGTGCGGAGTGTAATAGTCTGAAGACAGATAGACGGCAGACACCGAAAACGGGATCAGCCAGATGAATCGTGGTTGCTTCCGCTGGATTGAAATGCGATCGGGGGATTGAGTACTCGACATTGGTTAATTCTTGCCAGCGAATGATCAGAACAGGACAGAAATTCGTGTACCAGCTGTTGGTTAACCGCACTGCCAGAAGAACCATCCTTCTGGTATTGACTGATTCTGGCGGAGAAAGAGATAGGCGATGCCACCATCGCCAAAGTTGGGCCCGTCGCAGAAGTGAGATCGACCTTCCCATTTCTCAATATCTTCGACGATGCCGGCGGTCTCGCTCTTGGGGGGACTGAAGAAACTGTATGTACTGTCCAGTTGGCCAATGAAGGTCCATCCGTCAGCAGGGACCTCCGGGCTTTGGAGCCACTGAGGCACGCTGCCAAGTCGTGTGCTCCAGGTTGGTTTGGCAGCCTCTGATTCCGGCAGATCGAAGAATTCCTTCGGGGAAAAGAATCGAGTTACTTGTCCTTCATCAATTCCATCGTCTCGCTCCAGCCATTCGACGATACGTGCTTCGCGTTCCAGACGCGGCAAATCATTGGGCAACATCGCGAGTTCAGGAATCAGGTTCTCTGGCTCGGTGACAAAGCACGCATTGGCGCCGGATCCTCCGTCCCACGTTGCGCACATGCCAGGTTTGTGGTTGCACTGGAAGACGCTGAGAATTCGTCCCGGCTTTCCGAGGTCGAGTCTGGGTGGATGATGAATAAACTGAGCCAGCAGCGATTGAGACTTGCCGCATTCTCGGCAAGTCGGCCATTGGCTTGGGGACAGGCCCCAAGCCAACCCACCAAGTTTGTCCTCTGGCGCAGATTGCGAGGCTAACTCGACAGCAAGCCGGAGCACGGGAACTAAGTATCGCATGATGTACCAGTGTCAATTCGCACGGCAATCTCTGTTTTAACGGAAAGCCAATGACTCAGTTCGAGCTTCAGTTAAGTCCCTCTGGCAGATCAATCTGAGTCACGAGTTCGATGAAACGCATATGTTTTACGGAGTATGTCGCTTTACTGGCATCACAATACGCTTCATCTGTTCTCATTGTCACATTTTTGCCGCCAATTTCCTTATACATTTGCACGAGCGGCGGGGAGCACCCAGCCGAGTTTTGTTGGCCCTTGGCTTCGCCGAGATTACTCGGCGGCTCGTTTTTTCGGTTGTGCTGATAGTTCCGAAAAAGTAGCGTTGGTATGCCTCTAGCCCCTCCGTCGCCTGGGACGTTTATACCGCCTGCGCAACTGAGAGTGAACGGAGTGTCTGGCTGTTACCTCTTCGGCATCATATTCCAGTCAACTTCTTCCATGGTGATGTCCATAAGCCCATTCACGTCATTGCGGCACTTTGGCTTCGCGAGACGCATTCTTCGAGGCGATCTGAAGACTTTGTGAACCAGATCTGCTATCAAACCGCGAAGGAAACGAAGTTACACCATGATGCGTCGTTGCGTCGCAACTGTTGAATCCGTAAAGATCGTCGTATGCCAAGCGAATCCAATTCCACTTCCTCCAGCCTGGTGCTGATTCTCGGCGGCGGAATTCATGGTGCCGCCGTGGCTCGGGAACTGGTGCTCAACGGGATCTCCGTCATTCTGGCCGATTCAAGTGATCTGGCGACCGGCGCCACGTCGAAGTCCTCGCGGCTGATTCATGGTGGACTGCGGTATCTCGAATATGGTGATGTGCGGCTGGTCCGTGAATCGCTGCTGGAACGAGGCAGGCTGCTGAAGCTGGCGCCTCAATTTGTGCGACCATTGCGACTATTCGTTCCGACCCGTAAACGCTGGTCGGGATTACTGCGATCCGCTCTGGGATTCTTCAAACTGGCGCGAACGCGATTTGGTCGTCGATTGATGGGGCGGACAGAGCGACGGGCACCGCGTGGCTTCTGGCCCATTCGTTTTGGACTGTGGATGTACGACCTGTTTTCGTGGGGTGACAGCCTGCCACGGAGCCAAGGGTTCAAGATGGCTCGCGGAGGCAAGCCACCAACCCACGACCATCCGGTGATAGCGCCGCAGTATCGCCGGATCTGTGCCTACTCGGATGCGCAGATGCTCTATCCAGAACGGTGTGTCATCGCGTTGCTCTGCGAGGCCGAACAGGTCGCACGTGAACAGCAGATTTCGCTGCAAATTCTGCCACACGCGACCGTGAACTGGCAGGCAGATTCGATTGTGATCTCGCAAGGTGAAGGGACGCCTAATCAACGCATTCGGCCAGACCTGGTGGTCAATTGCAGTGGAGCCTGGGGAGACCTGACACTGAACGCCATTGATGCGGCGACGATTCCATTATTTGCTGGAACGAAAGGAAGTCACCTCGTCACCCGGCATCCCGCGTTGAAAAAGGCCCTCAGTGGTTTCGGCATCTATGCCGAAACCGGCGACCGCCGTCTGGCCTTCGTCCTCCCTTTCGGAGACGCAGTACTGGTCGGAACCACGGATGAAGAGTGGATCGGTGATCCTGCCACCGCGGTCGCCAGCGACGAGGAATTGTCGTACTTGCTGACGGTGGTTGAGGGAGTCTTCGGGTTGAAAATGACACGAGACGATATCGAATCACATTACAGTGGTGTCCGGCCGCTGCCACGGACCAATGACACCAGCAACGCAGCCATCTCACGCGATCATTCACTCACGGAACACCGCCTGCACGGAGTCCCCGTGATAACGCTTGTCGGTGGCAAGCTGACGACTTTTCGATCAGTCGCTCAGCAGATTGCCGATCGAATCTTTCAGAATCTCCGCAGGACTCGAAGCAACTCCACCGATCATCGAGTTCTCGTAGGCGGCGAAAACTTTCCAGTTGATGATGCCGCAAGGAGCAGCCTCTGGCTGCGGTGGGCGAATGAGTACAACACCTCGGTCGATGAAATCGCATTCCTGTGGCCACTGTACGGGATGCAGATCGCGCAGATCTTCAATCACGTGGCATCATTGCCACGTGTTCCGGTGGCAGGAACGAATCTGTCACAACGCGTTGTGCGGTGGGTGATCGAGAATGAATGGATCGGAACGATCAATCCGCTCGATGATCTCGTGGAACGACGGCTGATGCTGATTTTTGCACCGAACCTGTCGCTGGCAACGCTGCACGACCTCGCTGAATTGCTTGTGCACTGTCAACGACTGTTACCTGATGCTGTTGACAGGACGATTGAAGCGACACGGGAGCGGTTGCGACTGCATTACGGACGCAACGTCGTATAACACATTCGTCGAATTCGTTGATGCGTCAGACAATCTGTGCCTGGCCGAAGCGAGGTTCTTCGGCCGGGCGCAGACATTTCCAATCCATGGAAACCACTGTCTCTTGCACACTAAAACGAGATTGCAGACAGCTTGTTGACGGTCTTGGTGTAGTAGTCGTAGCGGACTTCGGCCCAATCACCGAGTACGATGTCGTCGAACGTGCAACCGACGTTATCCAGCGAAATCTTGGAACTCGACGTCACCAGCAGTGTTCCCGAACCGTAGTACGACGCTCCCACAGTGATCACACCGGTGCTGTGATCGATCGCGGTAATGTATCCCGTCACTCGGATTTCGAGCGTCTTGACGCTTCCGCCACCACCGCTTCCGCCAGCCGCGTCAGCCACCGCTGGAACCAAAACAACTGCCATCGCCAATGCCAACAGTGCCGACCCGATTCGCTTGAACATGAAAAACTCCCCATCGATTCCAGAACGCTGCGGAGAAACCTTTCCGCCAGGAACGACAACCGATTCAAACTGACTCGCAGAAGATCTCAGTCGCAGTGCCGTCATCGTATTCATCAGGTTCAGAAAACCTTCAGGACAGAATTCTGGGGATTTTCAAAAAGATTCTCGGCCATCAGCCAGTTCGAATTGGATGGAAATGCCAGTGGAGCCTTTGGACGGGTTCGTGCAAATCGAGTTGTGACAAATCGTTCCGTCAAAAAACCGAGGCCAGCAGCAATTGAGACATGCGGACTAACCAGGCTCGATCGTCGTCGGTCATTTTGTTCGCATCGATGATCTGGCGAGAACGGTTGCGAACATTCGTCACCAGAAACCGCTGAGTTGACGTCAGGGGCTTCTGCTTTTCAGCCTCCAGCAATAGCGATGCAATTCTGTGCAGGACCCGTGGTTCGTGCAGATCCTGAATCTCAGGCGTGCTCCATGTCGGAGGCTCCGGTTGATCTGCCGCATGACGGCAGACTTTCAGCATCAGGCTGGCAATGCGAGCGGCTTTGTCAAAATCGAGTCGCTCGGGTGTGTCTTCGGGCGAGTGATAGTCGGGATGCTCTCCTGTCGAAAAAAAGAGATAGGGGATCTCACGGTCCCGGAACGTTCCATAGTCGCTGCGAGTTCCAACGATGTCGGTTCCCAGTCGACAGACTTCCAGACCGGGTGGCGTCCCAATGCTCGTGAGCGTGGTACGCAGTTCGGCTGAACGCTCGCTGCCAAAAACAAACACCGCTGGAAATGACAGATCTCCCAGCGAACGGCCGATCATGTCTGCTGTCATGAAGAGCTTGACCCGTTCAATCGGCCAGGGTGGATGAGCAGCGAACCAGCGTGAACCCCACAACAGTCTCTCTTCCAGATCAAACGCAATAAAGACAATGCTGCGGCGTGGGGCGACTTTTTCGTTTGCCAATTGACGCGCCCCTTCAATCAACATCGCAACGCCCGAGGCATTGTCGTCGGCGCCTGGATACAAGTATCCGTTACGAAGACCCAGATGATCATAGTGCGCGCTGATGATTACGATTTCGTCGGCCAGCTTCGGGTCACTTCCTGGAAGCCACGCTCCGATGTTGTAACCCATGGCCAACGAAAGGCCATCTGCAGCGATTGCACCCGGAATCACCTGCTCGAACTTTGCCTGTTCGACTGCTTCCGGAGTTTGTTCCATTTCGTTGTTTCTTGCAGGTGACTCGGCGAAGAGTGGACGCAGACCGATCTTTTTCCATTGCTGAACTATGTACCGCCGTGCCAAAAGCTTAGCCGAATCACTGGCTCGTCCTTCAAGTTCGGGACTTGCCAGGTATTCAACGTGGGGACGCATCTGTTCAGCACGGATTGCGGGTTCGAAAGTTGGCCCCGGTGCTGCCTCGGGAGTGACGTCACAAGAGGCAGGCATACTCGTGACTGCCAGAAGCAGGAGAGCAATGAGTCCTGTGCACCGAAACATGTAATTACCTTTAATTGAACTGTGGTCAGATCACACCACGCAATTCAGCCATCAACCGGAACTCGCTAGCGTCCGGTTTCGAACCAATGCAAACCGGACGCTAACGCGTTCCGGCTGATCGATTGCTTCCATCCAATGCCGATTCCCGAATGTCATTGCCAGATCGTTGGCCCATTTCAATCTTCACGCTTTTCACTGCGACCAGCGTTACCATCCTTGGGTGAAAGCAGACTCTGACGGTTGCAACGATTCTCGCGAAGTTTCCTATCGTAGCGACCCCTGCGTGGCCGATGAATCATCTGATCCCCAATTCCGGCTGGAAGTGGGAACATGGCACATCGAAAAAAGAATTCAAGCGGCGAAATGCCCGCTTCCGTTGGCAGGCTTTGAGGAGAATTGACTATGCGTCGAGCGTTATTGGCGATGCTGCTGGTGGGAGCGGCGGTTCTGGCGGGGGGACAATCGGCACAAGCTGCCGGAGAAGGTCAACCGACCGACTGGAATCGATTCTACTACTATCCGTACGTCTACTACCCACACAACTTCCAGGCACCCCGCGAATACAACAGCCTGTACAACCGCTATCCGCAAGAGCGGCAGATCCCGGTTTACAACAAGAGCTGGTACAACTTCTATCCAACCAAGAAGCCGTTCCACTCAGGCCATCACTTCATTCTCGACGTATTTTGATCGTCTGGATCCCAGGGGAAGACGTGTTCAGCCCAACGATGTCGGTGTCGACTTCGTTGGGCTGCCGTCATTTCACACGCTGGAATAACTGAATCCGTTTGCCGTTGACCTCGGTGACATAAACCGTCCCATTGGTCCCCTGAGCCATCAGATGTGGCAACTTCAAGGTCTCGGGTGTTCCCCAGCTCCCCTGCAGTTTTCCGTCGAGGTCCAGCAGCGTCAGGCGATGGGCATCACCATCGGCAACAATCAGCCCATCTGTCGTCACCAGTAAACCAAACGCGTTCCCCCCGTCTTTGAATTGGGCGAGGAACTTGCCGTCGTTCGAAAAAACCTGGACGCGATTGTTTCCCCGGTCGGCAACGTAGATCCGGTCCATAGAATCGATTGCCAGGCCATGGGCAGTCGAAAACTTGCCCGGTTCCTTTCCGCCGCCACCCCACTCGGCAACGTACTTTCCCTCGGCGTCAAACTTCGCGATCCGCTTGTTGCCAGCGTCGGCAACATAAATGAAGCCGCGCGAATCGAAGACCAGATCGTCGGGTGAACGCAAGCCGGTTGCACCTGCGCCCGCTTTTCCATCCTGGCCGAGCGTCATGGTAACCACGCCTTCCCGAGAATAGCGCCGGGCAATATGCAGGGCATTGTCTGTCACCCAGACATTCCCCTGCCGGTCCACTCGCAACCCGTGAAGAGTCTTAAACTCTCCTTTGCCCCAGCCAGCAACCAATCGATGTTGACCATCCAGAACGAGTAACGGTGGCTCCCCGCGGTGCAGAACATAGACGCGGTCAGGCCCATCCACGGCGACTGCCGACATCGCACCGATTTCCACATCCGCAGGGAGAGGAACAAATCCACGCGAGACATATGGATCAGCCGCTGTCGCCGCTGACACGACTCCCAGTACCCAGGCAATCAAGAAACAGAAGTTGCGCATGCTGATCTCTCACGATTCACAAAGCACATTTTCGGCTTCCCCTCGACCAAGTTCTCGGAAATAGCCTGCAAGTATCATCCGATCAGGCGAGCTCGCCTGCAATCCGCAGAAAGTTTTTCAGCAGCTCGATGCCGCTTTCGGTCAGAAAGCTCTCGGGATGGAACTGCACTCCATGAATCGGGAATTGGCGATGTCGTAACCCCATCACTTCTCGCGGGTGTCCGGGATATTCCGCATACGCACTGGCTTCCAGCTCATCACTGAGAGTTGTCTCAGGAACAATCAAGCTGTGATAGCGAGTGGCAATGAAGGGATTTGGCAGTCCGGCAAACACGCCGCGACCATCATGATGGATCGGCGAAACTTTACCGTGCATCAGACGTTCTGCCCGCACGACCGGAGAATGGTAAACTTCGGCCATGGACTGATGCCCCAAACAAACCCCGAGCGTTGGGATCTTCGGACCCAAGGCACGAATCAAGTCCATTGAAATTCCCGCTTCGTGCGGCGTACAAGGCCCCGGCGAAACGACGATCCCTCGCGGATTCAATGCGGCCACTTCGTCAATCGTGATCTGGTCGTTGCGAGCCACCCGGACATCGATCCGCGAATCGATTTCGCCAAACCGCTGCACAAGGTTGTAGGTGAACGAGTCGTAGTTATCGAGAATAAACAGCATCGAACAAAACCAGATAGAGGATGAAATTCTTCGATTGGCACCACTCGTGGAGCATCACGACATGTTTTTCGGGTTTGATCACCAGCCGGAACACGCTAGCGTCCGGTTTCAAACTTGTGTCAGCCCTCAACGGGTGTGTCCCGATTCCTTAGCCGTGACGCAGCGTTATGCCAGCTTTGCCGTTCCCAGTTCCTCCGCCTTAGGACTGCGGAAGCTGACCCAATATCGCTTGGGAATGACGCCGATACCAATCAACACCAATTGACTGAGCACAAACAACCCGAGCTTGATGACCGTTCCTTCCGTGAAGCCGTACGAGTGCAAGCCAGCACCAAGTTCGTTCACGCCCCACCAAGACCAACTGACGAAGATGTTCCCCGCAATTGCCAGAACCGCCATCCCGCGATCTTTGACCATACCTCCCCAACGCGCGTGCAGAACCAGGGCATTCCAGAGCACGATGATCAAAGCACCGTTTTCTTTGGGGTCCCAACCCCAGAATCGACCCCACGAATCATCCGCCCACAGCCCCCCCAGTACCGTTCCGATGAAGCTGAAGAATATTGAGAAGCAGAGCGTCCCATACATCATTCGACTGATGTCTTTCGCAATGGCGGGGGTTAACGAAGTAGTGAAGACGCCTCGCAACACGTAAACCAACCCCAGCAGGCCCGCCAGATAGGTCGTCGCGTAACCCAGTGTGATCGTCGTGACGTGCGTCGCCAGCCAGAACTGAGTATCGAGGACGGCTTGCAGAACGGTGAAGGTATCCCCCTTGAGGGCAAGTCCATCGGCAATCAGCAGCGTGGCATAGCCCGCCACAGCCGCAATCAGATTGCCGATCCCTAATCTGAAGATCCATTCCAGTACCAGCCCTAACACGACACATCCCCAGCCAATGAAGACTGCCGATGAATAAAGGTTTGTCACCGGCGGACGCCCGGAGATGATCATCCGGCTGATGAGTGCAAACGTATGTAATGCAAGGATAAGGCAGAGGAACCAGAAAGAGGCCCGGTTGATCGTTCGTGTCCACCCGAGCCAGCCGAAAGTCCCGAGGACAAATGCGACGACATACAACCGATCCGCATGCGTGAACGGCTTGAAGTGGTTGAAATAGGCTTCAAATCCCGTCGCTGTCAAATTGACATCGCGCGGGGGAGTCTGCTTCAACTGCTTGAGGTACGACTCAACGGCAAGATTGAAATCCTGCGGCCCTTTTTTGGGCTTGTCTTCGCTCCCTTTCGTCTTCGGTTCTTTACTGTCTGAATAGGTCGCAAGGATCGCTTCCCAGGCGGTCACGCCGGGATTGCCATCTTTCTTTTCAATAACCCGCTGCTGGATATTGTCCAAGTATGCTCCCGAAAAGGTACGCCACTGCTGTGCCGCATCGACAGGACCGACAGCCAGAATGGGATGCCCTTGCAGTTCGAGCATTGCCGAAAACTTCTTGACCTTCTGGAAAGACTCAATCACTTCCTGTGTCGTGTTCCCACCGACCCGGTGGTGAAGACCGAAAGCGAATCGCAAGTGGTCAAACGTAGAAAGTTTGTCATCGAGTTCCATCAACTTACGCTGGTAGACGCTCAGCAGATTTCGATCTTTTCTAGCAACTTCACGAGCTTCGACGACGTGTTCACGGAATCGACGCTCATTCTTCTCAAGTTCCTTCCGTGAATAACGCATCCCTTCCCGCTTCGAAACGCCGACGGTTTCGTGAACTTCCAGGTTTTCGATGCGAAAGACATCGTAGTCCAGCGATTCAGGTGTCTCGGCGATGACGTCCAGCAACCACTGGATCGCTGAGATTTTGTGCTTGTCTTCTCCTTCGCCAACACTGACGTATGATCGTCCGGAAATCTCCAGCAGCGCTGCGTACGCGGCAGAATCCAGTGGTTTGACACGCCCATCCTGCACCACGGGGATCTGCCCGAATTGATAAAGATCGTAGGTCAGGGACTTGTGCGCCGGCGGTATCGCCACGGAGACAATGTAAGCTGCCGCGGCGATCGTAACGACCGCCGCAACGGCAGCCGACCAGTCTCGCGATTCTGGTGCCAGGACTGGATCAGGTTTGCCAAGGCCCGGGTTAACGTTGATTTTGATCCCGAGCTTTTCGGCAAGGCGTTCGGCTTGAGAACTGGACGCCACGACATTGCTTCTCACCAGGAAGTTGATCAGAAGTCGCAGGAAGTGCGCCAGCATTCCAACTCCTACGAACATGCAGGCGACATAGGGCATCATCCACCCCGTATTGGCCACGACAGAAAACGTCGTCCGTTCACCGAGTTCGTCTCGCTGATAGTTGCTCTGGTAGAATGTCTCCTCAGCAAATCGCAGAGGGTTATTCATCCAGATCGTTTTTTCCTGCTGGGTGACATTGCGAGTCGCATCGTCGATGAACACGGTTGACGCATAATTTCGAGGGGTCGATGTCCCGATATAGTCTTCCTTGCGAACATCCTTCAGGCGGAACTTGAACGGTTTGTAGTAACGTTTCGGTCGAAGGCTTACGTCAAACGGTTTTCCGTCAGCGGTAAACCCATCGATTTCATTCCGCATGTAAAGTTCCATTCCCACCAGATAGGTTCCGATGGGCTGATTACTGGCGCGGTCGGTCAGCGTAATGTAGGCCGAGGGCATATCGATCTTGCTGTCCATGTCGGTACCACTGCCAGGCCTCTTCGCATGTGCAAACCAAGTCGTCCCCAGTCCGGTACTCGCTGGATTCTCGGCCTTTGCCGGGATGGCACTCAGGTACGAATTCTGGAAGTACTCTTTGACGTCGATTTTGAATGGCAGGTCCGGCAAGTCGATGGTTTTACCCGACTTGATCATCGAACGGGGAATCGCCGTGATGGTCTCTTCACCAGGTTTTGATTTGTCGATGACGGCCAGTTCAAAAGTTCGAATATCGCCGGTGAAATTTGTCGTTTCACCTTCCAGCAGATGCATCTGTGTTTCCACAGCAATTAAAGCTACTTCGAGTTCATAGGCCATCAGCAATCCAATGCCGGAATGGAGCAGCACAATTCCGGCTCGCTTGCCAAATACGATCCAGCATCCGACCAGCAGAGCCGCCGCCGCGACGGTCCCTTGGGTTAACTGCCAGAGGATCCGCAGTGACGCATCCTTGGGACGGGCCAGGTCCCCTTGATAAATCAACCATCCCAATACAGAAATCAAACCGACTGCGACAATACCCAACATGCCGACCACCAGCGTTCGATATGTGGCGCGGGGAAGCAATGCGGAATCGACAGTCAGTTTGACAATTCCGAAGATCGAACCGAGAGCCAACAGTCCCAGTACCCCCTCGAACCCTTTCCATAAGGTCGAATACGGAATCCACGGTTCCGTTTGAAAGCTGCGGGAAGTTCCGGCGGCAGCAATAAAGAACCAGGTGACCGCGCATCCGATACCGATCGCGCCAATCCCTGCCACTAATCGCAGTCCCTTGGCTTCTGCTTTGAACCGGACGATATGAGCAGCAAGCAGATTGAGCCCCAGAAACAGGCCGATGAGTTTTCCGCCGGGAAACCACATTCCTCCGCAGGTTTCCGCCAGCCGCTTCAAGCCCTGCATCGTCGAAATGGCCAGGCGGCCGAATCCAGTTACTTCACTTGGGTCCGTGGGCATTTCCGGGACAAATGACGGGGGAAAGAAGATCGGAAACGAAATCCAGGCAAACCAGCAACGGAAGTACTGACCAATCACTTCCCAGATGTCTTTTTCAACCTGCGCGAATGTCCCGGCCAGGATCAGGAAAATCGAAAATGCAAAGAGGACAACCGTCAGTCGCAATGAAGCGAGCGGTGACAGCATCTCCTTGACGAGACTCCAGGCACTCGCTTCTGAAAGTTCGACCTGTCGAGGTGGGTCGCGCTGTTCGACTTCGTCGTAAGTATTCAGATCTACGATCATCATCCACCTCACTTTTTCAATGCGACGAGTCGAACTCGTTTTATTCTCGCTCAGGATCAGATCAAACCGACGTCATTCATCCGCCTCAAAACTGCAATGACTTGGCGAACTTTTCAAATCGTTCCCGCTCCCGAATGGCCAGATCGGGATCTCCATCCAGTTTGACAAACACGGTCTGCTGATCATCTTGCAGCATCAGGCCGAGCATCGTGCGGCCATCGGTTTTTAATTCAACCAGCTCACCGGTTCGTGAGCCGATGGTGATTTTTTGCAAGGCAGCTTCGACATCGTCCTTAGCCAGCGGACCAAGTCCCATTTGACCTCGCCAGCGATTGACATTTTCCAGTTTGGACCCGCCAGCACGCGACAGGCTGATTGTGGCCTTTTTCGCATTGTCACCGGTCCCTTCGCGGGCTTCAAAAACCGCAATCGTGAACGGTTTGGGAGCGACCTTGGTCCACTCGGAAGGAGCTTCGTAATCTATCTCCGAGGCCTCTTCGGCATCGGGACGCGATTTCCCGGTCGCATCCATCACGGTAATCGAAATCGCACCTGAGGAGAGCGTTTCGGTATATGCAGGCAGGTCATCCGATTGAATCATGGGCAATTCAATCTGACCGCGCCAGCGGTTGATGTTATCGCGGATGCCGTCCGTCAAATTCTTTCCGGCAGGAAGGACTGTGACTGAAACTCCCATGGGGGGGGGCCCGGACGTCACGAGCGTCTTGTACCGATTCTGGTCGCCTGGAAGTTCGCGCCATCCGGCTGGCAGTGACCAGCGTGGCAATTCGCCTTTGAATTTCAATGATTTCAGCAGGGAACGAAATCCCGCAGCACTCGATTCGACATCATTCGGTGCCCCCTGCAATTTGAAGAACCAGAGAGACTTGTCGTTCGGAACAAGGGCAGCAAGGATCCGTTCTGGACGATGTTTCCGACGTGCCAGAAACCGGAGATGTTCCGGCGTCTGGATGGATTCATGAGTCGGAACAGTGATTTTCGTCACTTCTTCCTTGCTCTCACACCCGGTGAGGCACAACGTGACCACTGTGACCCAACAGAGTGGAACAAATCGGAAAATCGGAACGGTGGCGGTTGGCACGGGCGCACGTGGCCTTCGAAAGAAGTTTGAAAATCCGGCGGGCAAGGCGTACTTGGCGGGAATGTCGGGCAGCCAGCAAGATTATAGCCGTCGCCATTGTCCAAAGTACAACGGTCAAATCGAGTCGTGGCAGGAAACCAGAGAATCGGGCAGCCTTTCGGGCCCCTCTAGCCGTCATGGTTTACCTGATCGATTCCTCACCGGTAGCAACAGAGCTTGGTCGGCGGACTTCGATCAACTGGTACTTTCCAACTCGAGGTTTGGACAGCGGCTGCAGGTCTTCGTCAAAGATCGCGTAGTCGAAACCCTTCTGCGGCAATAGGTTGCAAAATCGCTCCGCTTTTGCTCGGCCGCCATCGACGAACCAGGCAGTGCCACCGGGAGCGAGCATTTTCGCGGTTAATTCGAGAATAGGCTCGTGGTTCCGATCCTCATATAGAAGTTCGCAGCCCCAGATCCATTCAAATTGTCGTGTCGGGGGATTTCGCCAATCGAGAACCAGCCCAAAAGCCTGGGTGTAGCCGGCTCGTTTTGCGTTAAAAATTGCCAGATCAACAGCTTTCGGCTCGTAATCACTGATCGTCACTCGCAGTCCCTGAGCCAGTCCTGCCAAGCCGACCAGACCAATTCCAGCCCCCAATTCCAGCACTTCCGTCCCCGGTTTCCAGTGCGTCCGCAGAATCGTCGCCACCATTTTCAATGACGCAGGCCACAAGTAAGCCCAGTACGGCATATATTCGTCGCGATCAAACGCCGCATGAACTTCTGCATCGTCGAGAAACGCATCTGGAGATGCAGGAAGAACGAAACGAAAAACACGCCCCTCTACTGTCCACTCGCGCTCTGTCCATCCCCCGGGCACGTCGGGAAGACCGGCCGGTGTCGTCGCCAATGGGGTGCAGATCGGGCGAAGTTCGAGCGAATCAGGTGGCGAAGCAGTCATTCGAGAGCGTTCTCACGTCGGTTGAATCGAGGCACAAACTGGCATCAGTTTCCATTGTGCCGACAAAACCCTTCAGCCCACAATCCCTACCGAGTTCGTCTCTGTGGAAACAGGGTCAACATTTAAGTTGTGATGCAAATCTGACTGAGCCGTCCCAGTGATTGCTGTTGTGAAACCAGGATTTCTGGTGTGGATTCATCACACAACCAGGCCAGTTCCTGAGGCCTCAAGCTTGCCAACGGGTCAAACCATGGATCCTGCGAAGCACGGGCGTCTACCTGAGATGACGTCGCCGGGTGGAGCCCAATTTCGGTGCAGTGGATCGGGGACGAAAATCGCACAAAACTCTCAAACCGAGCTTGACTGACGAGTCCGGCGTGAGCCGTTCCAAAGAATCGGGCTGGGGCGGCGTATGAGTTCAACCGCCGGAATCGGCGTGCGAAGTGTCGCTTGATGAGTGCGACTGCGAACGGAGCCGCACGACCTTCCATCAAGACAGTTCGCACCAAGTGTGTCTCATACGCGACTCGAACCACAGGAATCGAATATTTTTCCATCAGCCGTGGGATCAAGGTCGCAACCGCAGGCATCATTTCGACGTATTGATGCCCGTTCAGATGGGTCGGTGAAACACCATGCTCTCGCATTCGTTCGATCTGCAGTTCCAGTTCCTTTTGGATCGCGTCACGAAACCGTGACCGCGTTGACCGCAGGTGCCTGAAAACAGGCCCGATGCCAGGGAACTCGCCTCGCTCGTTGAGCATTTCCGTCGGATAGCCTTTCGACAAGGGATGTCCCTGGGTCAGGTTCAGGTGGATTCCCAGGTCGAACGGTGCCAGGTTGTCTGACAGTTTTCGTCGGCGCGCTGCAGAAGCGACTGCTTCGGCTCGAAGATCGGCCGTCAGTCGGGGCCATTCCTGGCAGGCTTCGGCAACCGCAGGAGCGTTGGCCAGCAGCGAAGTGCTGGTCAGAATTCCATCACGAAACGCCTGGAGAATCCCCGCGTTGACGGCTTGGTTCATGCCGAAGTCGTCAGCATGCAGTACCATCCACCGTCGGACTCGCGCGCCGCCCATTACGCAGCAGCTCGAGTCGTTGGTCGCGATTCATCAGTCGCAGCGGGTTCCACCTTGAGATCGTATTCGCCACGCAACGCTCGCCAGCGAACTCGCACCACATCCAGCAGCATCGGAATGGCATTCCGACTGAGCGAGATTGTCGATGCGTATTCGTTGACCAAGGTGACGGGGACCTTCTGAATTCGAAGATCCAGGCAATGTGCAAGGAATACGGCTTCTGCATCGAACGCAAATCCGTTGATTTTCGTCCGCGAGAATATCGCTTGAGCTGCTGATCGGCTGAAGATTTTCAGGCCGCACTGAGTATCGCGGACCTGACGGGAAACCAGGAATGTCACGATTCCACGAAAGACTCCTGAGGCGAGTGTTCGCAGAAACTGACGCTCAACCAGGCTGGCAGAATCGGTCATGTCACGACTGCCGAAAACAGCATCTGCCTGACCGGCTTTCACCGTTTCGTAAGCGGATTTCAGCGAGACAAGGTCGTAAGGCAAATCAGCATCGGTAAAGGCCACGACGTGGCCAGTTGCTGCCAGCAAACCGCGGCGTACCGCCGATCCCTTGCCCCCGTTGGGCTGACGAATCGTCGAAAAGCGAGGTCCATAGGCGAAGGCCAGCGAAGACGTCTGGTCTTTGCTGCCGTCATCAACGACGATTACGCGATAGTCGATTCCCCACTGATCCAGATAGGCTTTCGCATCCGTCAATGTCTTGGGGAGTCGCGATTCCTCGTTATAGGCTGGGATGACAACCGTCAAATCATGGTCCGATGGCAACCCCGACGGCCTGGGGCGCGTGCCAAGGCTGGTTTCAAACGGAATCGTTGAAACTGCATGATCTTGTGATTCGGCCGAAGTCTGCGAGCCATCCATGTCTCTATTCCCCAAAGAAGTCATGGGACGGTAGCGAAATGAGGCAAGCTCAGCAAGATCGGTTTTGGCCCGTGAGGGCAGTAGGTAGGGCAGCGCCCTCCACCCAATTCGAACTGCCGCTCTGGTTGGTCGCTCGCTTACTAAAACTCACGGCCTTGTCACAGACTCCCAGACCTCCAAGACCATGCCAGAGTGTCATTTGACCGATTTCGACTGCGGATATACCATCCGCCCGGTTTTGGAAAGCGGCTGCCGAGGATGAGGCAGGACAGTCAGGGATGATCTCATGACCGATGTGGCCGGCGAGTCTCCGAGAATTCAGCGGGCAGCGTGGCTGATCTGGATAGCGCTGGGACTGGCCATCTCAATTGTCGTGCTGCGTTCACAGGACACCGGTGAGCGATCAGTTACGGGTTCGTACCGGGCGGCTGTCCAGAACTGGTTCGCGGGCGAACCCCTGTATAACATGGCAGGGTCAGGCTTTATCTACATGCCACAGGCGGCTCTCGTGTTCGCCCCGTGGGGATTGCTCCCCAAGTTGATGGGCGAAATCACGTGGCGCTGGACCATCCTGATCGTTTTTGCTGCCGGTGTCTTTCGGCTGGCGCGACTGCTCAGCCGGGATGATCGCTGGTTTATGATTGCAACCCTGGCATCTGCAGGTACCGGGGCAGGCTGTGTACGCAACGGGCAGTCCACGCTGATGATTGCCGGTCTGATGATGCTGGCCACGGTCGATCTGAAAGATCAGAAGTGGTGGCGGGCGACAGTACTCCTATCACTGGCGTTCGCTTTCAAACCCGTGTCGATCGTACTGATCCTGCTCGTCGCTGCAATCTATCCCCAGATGCTGTGGCGGCTGGCGATCGGAATGAGTGCCGTGGGTGTGGCTCCGTTTCTGACGCAGCGACCGGACTATGTCATTTCACAATTCGTCGCGTGCTATCAGAACTCGCGCATCGCGTTCTCAGTGGGCGAGACAGGCCATTGGGCACAATTGTTTGGAATGCTGAAAGTCGCGGGACTCGACCTTCCTTCACCCGTTCAGCAAATCGGACGATTGACCGCCGCCGTGGCAACCCTGGGGGTCTGCTGGATCGCTGTTCGACGACTCCCCGCGAATCGAAGCGCGTTTTACCTGTATGCCATCTCTGCCTGTTACCTGATGCTGTTCAATTCGCGGACCGAAGGGAGTACCTACGCCATGGTCGGCCCGGTCTATGGAATCCTGCTTTCCGAGGCTTGGCTGGTACGACGCCTATCCGTGGCGACACTGGGCTACTCCCTGGCCATCATTGCTACCGTCGTGAACTTCGATCTGGCACTGCTCGTTGTACGGCGTCCCAATGAAATCTGGCTGGCACCGTTGATCTGCGTCCTTGTCACAGCCTGCCTGCTGGGTCGGCTGACACACGACATTCGCATGAGCTCTGAGAAAAGCGACGCTCAATAAGATTCGACCATTCCCGATCACGCGGTCCTTGCATCAGAAATCGCGGAATGCCATCAATCGTGATTGACAATTGCAGTTGACTTGCCGATAATTATCTACTACCTATTTGGTGATAATATACTGCAAGAGGATCATTCGCAGGTTCTTTTTTCCATACCAAGACGCTGACTGGAAATCCGGAGGCCGTCCAAAAGCCTTTTGAGATTTGACGTTATGATCACATCGTTTGCCACTTCAACATTCGCTGCGAGGCTTTTCCAGCCGCATCCGTCGAGACGAAATCACCGTAATCCCCGGAATTTGAGCATGTTACGTTGTTGTTGATACCCACCAGTGTTCATACGCGATCTGCATTAGACAGCAGGTTCTGCACGGGTTTTCAACGTTCACGACATGGCTCACCCCTGCTTTTGAGTTGGTGCCAGTCATTGCCATAAAAGGGGATTCAAGGGATTTCATCATGGTTGCGTCCGCAGGTCTTCAGCAAACTCAACGTCACATTCATCTTGGGCAACGTGTGGCACAGGAACTCCGTGCTGCAAGTTTCCAGCGATTTCAGCGAATCACTGTCCGCGGGCTGCTCTGTGGTTTTGTTGAACTCGATGGAGTCGTTTCCTCGTACTTTGCCAAATCGCTGGCACTTCAGATTGCACGACAAGTTTCCGGTGTGACGGACGTCATTGATCGGATTCGAGTCGGACCGGTATCCGCAGGATCACCGACACGAATCCTTTACCGCATTGAATTGAAAGAACCGAATTGATTCGACGTCAGGTTCTCAACATTCGCCAAATCAGCACCCCATCGGCGATCTCTTCGTATCGCCGGTGGTTCGTGCGATTTGCACGAGGATGCCAACTCGAACGGCTTAACACCGTCCGTCTCCATAATCAGTTGCGACTCGGCGCGGTTCTGCTTCTGTTATGGGGATCAGGTTGCGGGTCGCCATCGACTTCCAATTCTCAGCAGAAGAGCGAAAGCAGCGTCACTTCGGATGCCATCACCGCGCAGCCAGCAATCCGCGATGTGACGCTCCTGAACGTCTCGTACGACCCGACTCGCGAATTGTGGAAAGCACTGAATCCGGCCTTTATCGAGAAATACTTCTCCGAGACCGGAGTCCGGGTCACAATCAAGCAGTCGCACGGAGCCTCGGGGAGTCAGGCACGTTCGATCATTGACGGGCTCGAAGGGGACGTTGCCACGCTCTCGATCTGGTCCGATACGGATTCACTGCGCAAGAAAGGTCTGATTCGCGAGGGGTGGGAATCGCAATTTGCCAATCGATCTTTGCCGTACACATCCACCGTCGTGTTTGTCACGCGCCAGGGGAACCCCAAGAACATCGCCGACTGGCCCGACCTGCTTCAAGATGGGTTGTCCGTCATTACTCCCAGCCCGAAGACATCGGGAAATGGCAAGTTGAGCTTTCTGGCGGCCTGGGGAAGTGTGATCGCTCGTGGTGCTTCGGAAGACGAAGCTCGAGAATTTGTGACGAAGCTCTACAGCCGAGTCCCCGTTCTGGATACGGGTGCCCGTGGTTCGACAACCACGTTTGCTCAAAAGGGAATTGGGGATGTCCATCTGGCCCTGGAAAGCGAAGCGAAGCTGGAAGTCCACGAAGCAAACGGCGCATTGCAGATTATCTACCCACAGCAAAGCATCCTGCACGAACCCCACGTGGCGATTGTTGATCGAGTCGTAGATCAGCGCGGAACTCGGACTGTTGCGGAAGCGTATTTGAATTTCCTGTACACCCCAGCGGGTCAGGAAATCATTGCCCAACATCACTTTCGTCCCACCGATCCAGACGTTCTCAGGGCGCACGCGAGCCAGTTTCCGACCATCAAGATGTTTCTGATTACGGATTTCGTGCCCGATTGGGAAGTTGCCAACGCAAAGTTCTTTGCAGACGGCGCAATCTTCGACAGTATCTATTCGTCGGCCAGTCGCTGACAGTTTCGGGGCTTCGATTTGCTCGAAGAGAGGATGGCAGTTGTGTCAGTGTCAAAAGTTGCCGCATCGGATCCAACACTCCAGGACGTTTCTGCTCTCGACTGGGGCCTCAAGAATGCCATTACCCAGTTGCGAAACCTTCGCGACGCGTCGCTGGCGGCCCGGCAGAGATTGGGAAGCCCAGTCACACTCCCCTCGCGCAAGGTTCTGGCAAGTATCATTGATCGAGTCCGTACGGCGTTGTTTCCCAATCGACTCGGCAATCGCAAGATGCGGCCCGAAAACATTGACAACTTTGTCGGCAATATCCTCGACGCGGCTTGCCGAGACCTCTATGAGCAAGCCCTGCTGGAACTGGAATTCAACGAGTTTGATGCTGGTACGTTCGAACATCAGCGGTCGTCGTGGGCGGAAGAAATCGTCCGTGGCTTTGTCTCTCGGTTACCGCGAATCCGGGAACTGCTCGAAACGGATCTGCGGGCCGTCTTCGAAGGTGACCCTGCGGCGACGAGCATTGATGAAGTCCTCGTCTGCTACCCCGGCATTGCGGCATTGATCCATTACCGCCTGGCACATGAACTTCACGCATTCGGGTTACCACTGGCCGCCCGGATCATCTCGGAAATCGCCCACGGCTTGACAGGAATTGAAATTCATCCGGCTGCCCGGATTGCCGAGAGTTGCTTTATCGATCACGGCAACGGGATCGCGATCGGCGAAACAGCCGTCATCGGTAAGCGAGTCCAGTTACACCGGGGTGTGACATTAACGGCACCGCGGGCAACATCCAGCGTGAAATCCGCGAGTGATCGGACTGTCAGACGGCATCCGCTGATCGAAGACGATGTCGTGATTTACGCAGGAGCATCACTGTTGGGGCCGATCACAATCGGTCACGACTCCGTCATTGGAAGCAACGTCTGGGTCGGACAGAATATTCCGCCCAACAGCGTGATCTCTCAGGCAACGTTTGTGCACGACATTTTTCATGAGGGTGCGGGAATCTGACTACGCGATCGAGTGAATCGGAAGCCAGTGTCATTCATCGTATTTCAACAGAAATTGTGGGTTGATGACTTTGAAACTCAAGCGACCACCGACGTCCTGATCGAATTGTTCCGAAACGGGTCGAAACACGATCCCCTCGCGCTGCGCACCTTGCTCCAGAACGCTTTTGCCGACCGAAAGCTCTACCAGCTGATCGATGGTGTGATCCAAGACGATCTCTCCGAGTTCAGGTACGCCAGTCAGCCCAACTGAAGCGAGAGCTTCCAGAAACAGTGGCCGATCAACCAGCCGATACTGCCCAATGTCGAGCAAGTTGAAGATCCGCAGGTCTACCTGAGTTAGCTTATATTTGTTCTTCTGGATTCCAGGGCCGACAACCTCTCCCTGGATGGCGGGCTGAAACCCAAAACGCTGTTGAATCTGCGCCAGCTTCCCCGGCAGGTCCAATACTCTTGCCAGGCGAACCATGACATTGGAATCGTCGGTCTCATCCAGCCATTGGTTACGACTGCACAAGCCAAATTCTCCCTCGCGCAAGAATGCCGTCATCGACGACCCATCAAGTTTCTCCGTCATACAGAAAGTCGTCCCACGGTATCGGTCCAGTAGTGGTTCCAACACCTGAATACGCGTTTCATCGGTTTTTGGGAGGAACGCTGGAAATGCACCTTTGATCCGTCCACCCATTCCGACGGGAACGGGCGGTTCGTACTTGATGATTTCCAAATGGTCCGTCACATCGGTGCCGACTTCCAGAGAAGCCCCTGAGGGAATGATCGAAGCGGGAAAGCAGATCCCTTGCGAAACCTGGCCGCGCAGCTTGATCGTCTTGATCCGAAAGCCTGCTCGCTGGAGTATGACTTCACCGTCTTGAATCGCGGGCTTGAAACAGCTTGCTCGAAGGAACTCGTACTCCGGCCGTTCGGGCAGCAACGAGTCGATTTCGCAATAGACGACTCGGTCACCCGCGCGATATTCGCCTTTCTTAGCGACAACCCACCAGCCCATAATCTTCAATCGTTCAATGGCATCGGCGTTCGGAATGGGCTCCGTCAAAGTGATCGTCTGAATGCTGGCAAGTTTACGCATGATTATGAACTCCTCGACGTCATCAAGTTCTTCAACGGAGATGTGCTCAACTTCATGAAGTCGACGAGGCACTTCGTCACCGTGTGAACCGTGGACACACCACTTGTGAAAATGTTCACATTGCGAGCATCAGAACGAAAACGATGATGTCCACAGGAGGGCGGATTCAGGTCAAGGATTGTGCCTGGAAACGACACAACCCGCCAGCAGAACGCCTGGCGGGTTGCGTGTATTCCATGATGTTATCGCGAAGAACTATTTCGCTGCGTCAGCCGCAACGGCAAGTTCATCAACGTGCGGTTCGACCGTTGACGGTTCGAAGTCGAGTTGCTTTTGTTCGCCAACTTCCTTCATCCGGACGGTGATGGTGTTGTTGCCTTCAAACGCACCTTGCAGCAGGTTTTCGGACAGCGGATCTTCGATATAGGTTTCCACGGCTCGACGCAGTGGTCGGGCACCGTATTCGGTGGCGTTCCCCTTCTCGATGATGAACTGCTTCGCTTCGTCGGTCAGAACCAGAGCGAGACCCTTTTCACCCAGTCGTTCGCGAACCTTCGAGAGTTCGATTTCGACGATGGCCTTCAGGTTCTCTTCGGTCAGCGAACGGAAGACGACCACTTCGTCCAGACGACCCAGGAATTCCGGTTTGAATTCACGTTCGATTTCGTGAGTCAAACGTTCTTTCATCCGGTCGTAACTGGTGTCGTTGTCTTTCGGAGCGAAACCGAATTCGCTCGTAATGGCATTCGCACCAGCGTTGGTCGTCATGATCACGATCGTGTTCTTGAAGTCGACCTTACGACCGAAGCTGTCGGTCAAATGGCCTTCTTCCATGATCTGCAGCAGCATGTTGAAGACGTCGGGGTGTGCCTTTTCGATTTCATCCAGCAGCACAACCGCATAAGGTCGGCGTCGGATCTTCTCGGTCAGTTGCCCACCCTCTTCGAATCCCACATACCCTGGAGGAGCACCAATCAAACGGCTGACGTTGTGCTTTTCCATGTACTCGCTCATGTCGATCTGGATCAGGGCATCCTGATCTCCGAACATGAACTCGGCCAATGTCTTGGCGGTCAACGTCTTACCAACACCGGTCGGCCCGGCAAACAGGAACACACCGGTCGGTCGCTTTGGATCTTTCAGTCCACTGCGGCTGCGACGAACGGCCTTCGCGACCTGCCTGATCGCTTCGGTCTGGCTGACGACTCGGCGATGCAGTTCGTCTTCCATCCGGAGCAATCGTACCGCGTCTTCGCTGGAGAGGCGCGTCAAAGGAATCCCGGTCATCTTTGAGACGACTTCCGAGATCACTTCGGCATCGACAACGCCGTCGGTTTCCTTGGACTTTTCGCGCCAGTCCTTGTTCAGGTTTTCCTTCTTCTTCTTCAGCTTGTCAGCCTGATCGCGCAGCGACGCCGCTTTCTCGAAGTCCTGATTCGCGACCGCCTCTTCCTTTTGGGTATTCAGGCGTTCGATTTCCTCTTCGATTTCCTTCAGATCGGGCGGACGGACCATCGACTTCAACCGGACGCGAGCACCCGATTCGTCGATCACGTCAATCGCCTTGTCTGGCAGGCAGCGAGCCGTGATGTAGCGTGTCGAAAGTTCGACAGCCTTGGCGAGCGCGTCATCCGTGATCTGTACCCGGTGATGCTGTTCGTAGCGATCACGCAGACCTTTGAGGATCTCGATCGTCTGTGCTGGCGATGGGGGTTCGACGACGACTGTCTGGAATCGTCGTTCCAGAGCACCGTCCTTTTCGATGTACTTGCGAAATTCGTCCAGTGTCGTGGCCCCGATGCACTGGATTTCGCCACGGCTCAGTGCAGGCTTCAGGACGTTCGAGGCATCGATCGCCCCTTCCGCACCCCCGGCACCTACCAGCGTATGCAGTTCGTCGATGAACAGAATCGTGTTTTTGGCACGCTTCACTTCGTTCATCACCGCCTTGATACGTTCTTCGAACTGGCCGCGGTACTTGGTTCCGGCAACCATCATCGCCAGATCCAGCACAACGATCCGCTTGTCACGCAGCAGTTCGGGGACTTCACCGTTGATCACCATCGTGGCAAAGCCTTCGACGATGGCGGTCTTACCCACACCTGCTTCACCGAGCAGAACCGGGTTGTTCTTCTGGCGTCGGCAGAGGATCTGAATGACACGTTCGATTTCGTTGGCACGGCCGATGACGGGATCGAGTTTCCCCTGGCGAGCGAGTTCCGTCAGGTCACGACCGAAACTGTCGAGTGCCGGGGTCTTGCTCTTGCCAGCCTTGCCCGATGCGGTCGCCTGACCGGCGCCAGCACGCTCGGAAGTTCCTTCGCCACCTTCCATCCCGTGGCCGAGCAGATTCAGAACTTCTTCGCGGACGTCTTCCAGCTTCAGCCCCAGATTCATCAGGACCTGAGCGGCGACCCCTTCCTGTTCCCGGATCAGGCCGAGCAGCAGGTGTTCGGTGCCGACGTAGTTATGGTTGAGGTTGCGGGCCTCTTCCATCGCGTACTCGATAACCTTCTTGGCGCGAGGTGTCTGGGGAAGTTTGCCCATCGTGACCATGTCGGGTCCCGATTGGACAATCTTTTCGACTTCCAGACGGATCTTGCGCAGGTCAACCTCAAGGTTCTTCAATACATTGGCGGCAACGCCGGATCCCTCTTTGACGAGGCCGAGCAGGATGTGCTCGGTACCAATGTATTCGTGATTGAACCGCTGGGCTTCCTGATTGGCCAGTTGCATCACTTTGCGGGCGCGATCGGTGAATCGCTCGTACATTCCGAAGCCTCCGGGGATTCCAGGGGGGTGGGGCAGCCCACCGTAAATAAGTCTCTAAATTTTGCCGTCTCGTCCGGTCACATCCAAACGCCGTTTCCAGTCTTCAAGGATACGTCATGTCTTGAAGTGATGACTTGATTGTCTTGCGAAACTGCTTCAGACAATCGGGTTGCCCGCGTAATCGTCACCACCACTACAACGCATTCCACCAGTAAAACTGAATCCAGCGCCTTCACCGGCACTTCATTCTCAGCGCCGATTCTAGTAGCGTGTCTGCTTGAGGGCAAGGAGTCGACCCCACAGACTGCGCCTAACTCGATACGGCGTTCCAGCTTGATTCGTGGAAAGAATGTTTCTGCAGCAAGCGATTGCCGTTCGCGTGACGTCAAAAACTGGGAAATCTGACATATGAATCTCGATCACATACCGGTCAAACAGGGCCAGCCACGATGTCTGTGATTCCTTTGGCAGCCTGGAGAATTCTTGATGCCGCCGCAAATCGGGCTGGCGAGGGGCTGCGTGTCGTCGAAGAATTCGCCCGTTTTGGTCTGAACGATTCGCAACTGTCGCGTCTCCTGAAGGTCTGCCGACATGATCTCACCGCAGCACTCGGCCTGATCCCGGAATTAGATCGACTGACTGCTCGAGACACTCTGGGTGACGTCGGCACAACGATCAGCACGCCGTCCGAATACTGTCGCCCGACGTTGCTGGATGTTGTTCGCGCCTCCTTCAAGCGTGTTCAGGAGGCCCTGCGGACGCTGGAAGAGTACGGAAAACTGATCCCACCACTCTCTGGCAAACCGTCGTTCGCAGAACAGGTGGAACAGATTCGGTATCGGATTTACACCGCTGAAAAATCGGTGCTGCGGACGGTCACCATGAGCGAGCGGTTGTCGGAACACTCAGTTTACCTGCTGGTCACCGCTACTAACTGTGCCATCGGCCTTGAAGCAACGATCCAGGGGGCATTGGCGGCCGGTGTTCGCCTCTTTCAGGTTCGCGAAAAGCAGATGGCCGATCGTGAACTGATTGAACACGCTCGAAAACTGCGAGCCTGGACTGCGGCCGCAGGTGCAATCCTGATCATCAATGACCGTCCTGACATCGCCGTTCTGGCCGAGGCGGACGGGGTCCATGTTGGTCAGGACGAGTTGACTGTTCAAGATGCACGGCGGATTGTTGGGACCGACAAACTGATCGGCGTCTCGACCCATACGATCGAACAGGCCCGACAGGCGGTTCTGGAGGGAGCCGACTATCTGGGGGTGGGCCCGACCTTTCCCAGTGGAACTAAATCGTTCGACACATTTGCCGGACTGGAATTCGTGCGGCAGGTCGCCGCTGAAATCTCGCTCCCCTGGTTTGCCATCGGCGGCATCGACGCGACGAACGTGAAAACTGTCGTCGCAGCGGGAGCCCGGCGGATCGCGATCAGTGGTGCGATTTGTGGTGCGCCATACCCAGAGCGGGCGGCAGCGACTTTGCTGGATGAACTGCAGCAATGAGGGTCACGTTCAGCGGAATTGACGCAAATCGAACGAGGCGACCGTCAGTTGCGGTTCCTCGTGAAATGCTTCGAACATGACGGCAGCGGCAAATCCCTCGGGGGGGCTGAGTGCCAGCAGTCGCCAGCGGGTCAGTTCCGTGG
>JBAWWJ010000057.1:0-35899 GCA_037146815.1 Planctomycetota bacterium | reverse complement strand
AATTTGATTACACGTTTCTACGAATTCCAAAACCATTAGCCGGACACTTGTGACGCGAAGTATACTTTTCCCGTGATTGTGAAATGCAAATTGGTGAGTGATTGTTTTTCCAGTTTCCTGACTTCCGAAGTCATAGTCCGATTCTTCGACGGCCATCACAGGGCGGTCTGGATCAGACATGGCGTGGGAAATCGAGTTTCCGGGTGACGGCGATGGCGATGACACAAAGACGTTATGGCCAGGAGGAAGCACAGGAGACTCGGAAGGAACTGGCGTGGGCTGTGCTGTCCGAAAGAAAAGACCATCGACAAATACGCCGACAAAAATACCAATCGCCAGAAACAAGGCATTCGTCAGTGCTGATTTGGACCACATCGATTTTCTTTTCGCTCACGTGGAAATCGTGCAGGTTCGCCATTTCAGGGACCATGCTTATTTCTTGTCTTGCAGCAGGTAAAGAGTACCTGCTCTCACAACACGACCAGTATACGCCTGCTCCAGACATTCCAGAAAGATCGCGACTTGCCCAGATCCGTCCGTCCATACATTCGCAAAGAGAGTCTGTTCTTGCGGTGTGATCTGAATTGTGTGGAGCAGCTTTCCATCCAGGCCCATGACCGCACAATGGACTTTCCCGTCACTGACACCAGAAACCAACAGCTTTTCATCGTCAAGTTTTGAGACGTCAAAGAAATACGTCCAGCGTTCAAACGAATTGCCAAAATCGATCGTTCTGATTTGTTCCAGATTGGAGTCATAAATATCTGCGTGAAGCTCAGTAGGCGCTCCTGTTGGAAAAGGCTTATTTGCGAAGGCAAAGACAAACGAGTCCTTTTTTATCGGACCGGCCAGCCAGGCAAAGTCCAATGTTCCCAGAATTAATGCCTGGAATCGGTGATCGCTAATCTTACCGAAGCCTTCAAGGGGCTTCTCCTTCAGTTTTTTGCCATCTGCCGCTACCAGAACAAGCATCGATAATTCTTCGCTGGAAAGATCAATTGGATCCGTAAAGGCAATGATTTCCCCATTGCTATTGACCAGAATCCGGCTTGCTTGATGGCGTTTTTTTCCGACCAATTGCCATGATTCTCTGCCCCGTTCGTCAAGGCCACGCACAGTAGCCGTTGAAGGGCTGCCACCGACTCCCGCAATGACAAACCCATGCTTTGAACGCTTAATGTCCACACAATAGGCAAAGTTGCCACCGGGTAGCGATTCTGTCCATTGAAGCCGCCCTGTTGATGAGTACCGCTGAAACACGCCGGTTTCTTCACGCGTCATCGGCCCCAAAACGAGCGTGCCAATGTCGCTCGATTCTTCGTCCAGATGGTTTGTGGCCAGGGCGAAGGCGAAGTTCATTCCCCCGCCGTGCTCTGGATTCCACTGGTGAATCACCTTCTCCGATAGAATTCTGCCGTTCCGACCAAGTTCACAAAGTGAAAACGCAACCTCCTTCGATTCCGCAGTTGATCGTCGAATGAGGACCGTAACCATGCCATCTTTAAAATGACAGGCCAGGACTTTCTGATTGCGTCCAAGCTGCAACAGATCCAGTTTCGAAATCTGTTGCAACTGAGCATCAACCCGGCCATTACAGAAAACGATCAAGGCGACTGACAAGCAGAGTCGTAGCATCGTGGCACACGTCCTGTCTCGGCGTTACATCTGTCTCGGCGTTACATCTGAGGCGGAGTACAACACTGACATGCGGCTTTTTGCGAATCGACCCACGCCTGTTGGGATTGGGCCGTGGCCATTGCCTGACCATATGCGGATGCATAAAGATTACATGTGTTCAGCGTCACATTGAACGGAAGGTTCGTGATCGCAGGAGGAAGCGTGCATGAATGGTTACATTGATTTACCCCATTGCACGCGGCTGTCAATGCGGCTGTGAATGCCTGGTCGGCGTCCGCCTTCGTTGTGCTGCAATTGGCGTATGCCGCGTCGTGTGCATTGCACGCCGCTTCAAACGATGCTGTTCCGCAGGGATTGTCTGGGTCTTGATTCGCATTGCCAGCCTGCCCCTGGCAGGTTTGGACGATGTTTGCAGGAACTGAGCAACTCTGCCCTGCGGGGGGAGTTACTACAAAAGTGTAATTGGGGTTTGCAACCTTGGTTCCACCGTTACTACACCCTCCCTGATCATTCACCGCGGTCTTGCACGCGTTGAGCGTCGAGGAGCCCGGCGTCATACAGTCATATTTCGCGACGAGGATCTGAATGCTGGCTGTTTGGCCCGGTGCGTCATTCTGGTCCCCCGTACAGGAAGAATCGGAACGATACGCAGCTGTATGATCGTCATCCGCCTGCATGCTGATAGTGACAGTGCGAGCACATTCGCCCTGCATTGAGTGCCGGGGCCGTCCACGAAAATGACGATCCCCGGTACGTGCTTGTAACTCCCCCCGTAGTAACGGTCCAAATCACTGTCGCCGAATCAGATATTGTGTATGTCGTGGTTGTGGAACCGCACGTAACCGTCTTGATATCTGTATCGCAAGCCTGTGCCCAGAACACTGTTGACGACCCAGGCGTCATATATCCCGACTGCGACACAGGATAGTCAACCAGCGTCGGCGAAGAACCGGTGCTGAGTGAGCAGCATTGAGCCATTGCTACCATCGGTTCGACCAGAAAGAACGCGACAACAAGTATCGCGCGGCAACACGACTGATGAAATCTGTCCATTTTCAGTCCCCACTTAGAAAGCTGCAGAATGCTTCAGAACAAATAAGACTCACTGTTAAAATTGATGCTCGCTGGGTTAAGTCGGTTGGCGCTGAATCCGTACTTTTGATTTGAGCCAAGCCATCGTAAGCATAAGAACAACAACGCCGTTTCCTACTATCAGCCAGAATCGTAATCCAGTTCGCTGGCTTGGCACCGGATGCGGCGCTTCGAGATCGTCCTTCCATGTGCCGACAATCTTCAACGCCGTTTCAGTTGCCCGATCCAAAAGTGCGATGTTTTTATGTCGATCAAAAAACGATTGAATCCGTTCCACACGATCTTGCTTTGAAACTTCACCCGCCTGTGCGAGATTGATCATGTATTCACGCAAAGCAGTCGCGACCAATAGAGTTGGCGGCAGCTTTCCATCTGGAGTACTCACCGAATTGGTTGAAATTTCGATAAGCTGTTCGCAAGCTCGCTCTGTCCTTTCGAGATCACGTTCAGCCAATCCCTGATATACGAATTCGGCGGCAATCATCAACGCTTCGTAGCTTCCCCGTTTTACATGACTCTGAAGGTTTTCCAGAATTTCACGTGACTTCTGGATATTTGAAACTTCCTCACGAATTTCCCGCAGACGTTGGGTCATTCGCATGCTCGCTTCGGCCCAAACCGACGTTCCTGGCTCAGCGAGGTTCCGGGCTTTCTCGTACCATGCCATCGATGAAGTACGGTCCTGCACAAAGCCCGCCGTTGGATTGTTGAGGTCAAACAATCGCCCGATCAGCAGCGCCACGGGAGCGCGATTTGCCGGGAACTCGTCCATCAAAATCCCGCAATCCGCAATTACAGCGTCCCGTCCGCGTACGGCAGGATCCTCTGCAACTAAGCGGGCAAATTGTACTTCGAACTGCTCTACGTCACCTTGGAACGCAACAGTCGAAAGAATGAAAAGGACCGTAAACATTGAGTCAGATCCATTCAATCACCACGATAGATCGCCAACCATGCAGTCACGTGCACAATGCAGCAGCGCTGCGCTTCAGACACCGGCAACCGCGTGTCCTCAAAAACAGCGCCGAACATCACTGTAATGGCGGCGAGTATGGTGTGTCAAACAAAACATCGCGAGATAGGTCGAAAAAAGAACTTCTGCGATTGATTTTAGACGCAATGTCGCGCGGCGCGAGGCGTGTTGTGATACATCAGCCAAGCGAAAGAGTGCGGCAAATACTGTCAAAACCAGTAGGCGTGACTGATTGTGGAATTTCACCTGTCAGGCGAATCCAGACTTATGCCGACCAGCATTGAGTTCCGCCGTCAACGCGTAGAACTTGGCCCGTCACAAAGTCGCCGAGTGGTCCGGCGAAGAAATCGATCACGCGTGCCACTTCATCAACCATGGCGATGCGGTCCAGGGTTCCTTCAGAAACCAGACGTTCGCCGGGGACGTGTCGAGTCCCCAGAAAACGACCTGTTCGCGTATCGCCAGGTGCTAAGCTGTTGACGTTGATGTTGTACGGACGCAACTGCACGGCCAGACATCGGGTGTACTCGACAACCGCAGCCTTAGCGGTCGCGTAAATGACGCTGGTATCGTTTCCTTTGAAAGCGGCAATCGAACTGATGGTGATGATTCGCCCCGCTTTTCGTTCCATCATCCCGCGCGCAGTCTGCTGGCAGACGAGGATTGTGCTGAGCAGGTTGCGATCCAGAACGGCTTTGACGTCAATTTCCTTGACGTTGACCGCATCGTTCGGATTTGGCTTTCCACCGGAAGCCGCGACGTCACCTCCGGCGTTATGGACCAGGATTCCGACGGAGCCCAATTCCTGATTGGCGGTCTGAACGACGCGTTCTACGTCTGCACTGTTTGTCAGGTCGCCCAGGACGCGAATGGTACGAACACCGTACTGTTCACTGATCTGGCGAGCGACATCGGTCAGGGTGGTCCCTTCGCCATACTCGGCTGGACCGTTTTCACGCATCCCATGGATCACGACGTCGGCTCCCAGGGCCGCCAGTCGTTCAGCGAATGCCCGTCCCAATCCTCGCCCCGCTCCGGTGACAATTGCGACCTGTCCTGCCAGCGATTTTTCCAAAATGCAAATTCCTTCGGATGATGCGTGTTCTTCAATTGGCACCGCTTCTCTGTTGACTCCGAAGCAGTGGCGTACCAGTTTCACTTCGCGGGGATTGTGTTCTGGCGCGTCCCATTCGATCAAGACTGCGCGGTGATTTCGTTGGGCAGATTCACGTGTTTCGCAACTAATGCTTGTGTCCACCCTTGCTGCCGAATAACATATCCGGTCTTCCGCCGGGTTTGGATCGCGCGAATGCAGTCACCTCGGTGAAAGTTGATCCGTTCCTGATTGATCCGGAATGGGAGCGTGTCGGCCGTAACTATCGCGGCTTGCACGGTGTGTATTTGCCGTAACTCGTTTAACACCTTTACTCAAGGTTGCCTTCAGTCTGGAAAGTTTTCGTTCGATGAAGCACGTGTTGTCCGCGATGGTGATGAACCAGCCAGGTGTGCTGGCCCATATTTCAGGCATGCTGGCCTCGCGCGCCTACAACATCGAAAGTCTGGCGGTTGGCGAAACCGAAGATCCCGCCTTTTCCCGAGTCACGTTTGTCGTGGCCGGCGACGACAAGGTTCTGGATCAGGTTCGCAAGCAACTGGAAAAGATCATCACCGTGGTGAAGGTGGTGGATTACCAGAACCAGGATATCGTCGAACGCGATTTGATGTTGATCAAGGTTGCCGCAAATGGCGGAACACGCAGTGAGATTCGCGAAATGGTCGAGATCTTCCGCGGGAAGATCGTCGACATTGGCGAAGAAGACCTGATCATCGAAATCTCGGGTTCCGAGAGCAAGTTGACTGCCTTTATCAATCTGATGCGTGCCTACGGGATCATTGAAATGGTCCGCACGGGTCGCATTGCGCTGTCGCGGAAGACCTCGCTGTCGATCGAATCCGCGCTGCAACCCCCTCCTGCCTATGAAGAAGCCGTTGTAAACGGCTGAGATTCTCTGGGAACGCGCTCTGTCGGGTGCCAATCCCGCTTCCTGACCTGTCCACCCTCCTTTTTTCCAGCCGAGATTGCACAATGGCCGCGAAGGTTTACTACGACGACGATGCCGATCTGTCCCTGCTGAAGGGCAAAACGATTTCCATCCTGGGTTACGGTAGCCAGGGCCATGCCCAGGCCCAAAACCTGCGTGACAGCGGTTGCACCGTCGTCATCGGGCAGCGCCCCGGCAGCAAGAATTACGACCTGGCTGTCAGCCACGGCTTCAAGCCTGTTTCGCTCGCCGAAGCAACCCGAGTCGGTGATCTGGTCAATATACTGCTGCCCGACGAAGTTCAGGGCGATGCCTATCGCAATGACATCAAGCCAAATCTGAAGCCAGGCGCACTTCTGATGTGCTCGCACGGTTTCAACCTGCACTTCGGTCAGGTGATTCCTCCTGCTGGTGTTGATTGTGCACTGGTGGCTCCCAAGGGCCCCGGACATCTGGTTCGCAGCGAATACGAAAAGGGTGGTGGAGTGCCCAGCCTGATCGCGCTGAGCCCAGGTGCTTCGGACACCAGTCGTCAGTTGGCGCTGGCCTATGCCAAGGGGATCGGCGGTACTCGCGGTGGTGTGATCGAAACCACGATCGCCGAAGAAACAGAAACCGACCTGTTCGGTGAACAGGTTGTTCTGTGCGGTGGTGTCAGCGCCCTGATCAAGGCGGCATTCGAGACCCTCGTTGAAGCCGGATATCAGCCGGAAATGGCCTACTTCGAGTGTATGCACGAACTGAAGCTGATCGTCGATCTGTTCTACCAGGGTGGTTTGAACTACATGCGCTACAGCGTGTCAAACACCGCTGAATTCGGCGATTACACCCGTGGCCCCCGAATCGTCACGGAACAGACCAAGGCAGAAATGAAGAAGATTCTGCACGAAATCCAGACCGGCCAGTTTGCCAAGGAATGGATTCTGGAAAACAAGGCCAACCAGCCGACGTTCCAGGCCATCAAGCGTCGCGAACGATCACATCAGATCGAAGAGACCGGCAAGCAATTGCGCCGCATGATGAAGTGGATCAACGCGAAAGAGTATTAACAGTCGCTCGTCGACTTCGCGATCAGGCAACGCCCGTGATGAACTCACGGGCGTTGTCATTGAGACTTCAGACGCAGGAGGGAACCCACCCAGCGGTTACGTAACGATGTACCAGTAAAGATGCCCTCTTTCCAACGCGACGAGACCGAGTCGATCGCTGAACAGTTTATCCGCGAAAATAGACGGCAATTGTCTTCAACGAAATCTTCGACATTGCTGTCACGGTCCGATGATTTCCAGTTGAGGTGCTTCACGTCCCAATTCAAACTTATGTTCAACCAGAATCTGCTTACAGCCTTCGATGCTCAACCTTTTCAGGCGTCTGAAGTCTGGAATACGCTTCAACGTCGCCCGAGTAATCGCCGTCTGACTGAGGTCCAAATCCTCAAGATTCACAAGCACTGACAACAATTTGAAACCGTCGTCCGTGATTTCAGTTCCTGCCAGATCAAGGAATTTCAATTTTACGAGGACCGTGATCTGCGCCAGGCCAGCGTCTCCCACGGAAACACCGCGCAACTTCAAAACCTCCAGCGTGGGCATATTGGCAATATGCTCCATCACCTGGTCGCGGAATTGTCCTGCACTCAAATCGAGTCGCTGCAGGTTTCGCAATCCCGTCAACGGCGACAACCCGGGATCGGTAACGGCTGTCCCGGCCAACGATAATTGACGAAGCTGGCGAAGTTTGGAGACGGCAACCATGCCTTGATTGGTGACCTTTGTCGACTGCAGATCTAACGACGTCAGCTCCGCAAAAACGGTCAGCTTCTCCACACCTTCATCCGCCACGTCGGAGTGACTGACATTGAGTGATGTGAGCCCCGTCATTCTCAACAGATGATCAATCCCACTGTCATTGAGTTTCGTGTGGACCAGTTCGATTTCGAAGATCTCCGTTAACCCAGCGATGCGTGCCAGCACTTCGTTCGTGATTCCCTTTCCACGGGCCTTGATCGAGTTCAGGCGATTGAGACGCACCAGTGCACTGAAGACCTCGTTTGCCTGGCCGATCGTTTCGAGTTCGGTCGCTCGCAAATCTACCGCTGTGACCCGGTTGTCCTCTCCGACCGTGACGCCGAATCCGGACTGTCGCAGTCGTTCTGCTGCGGCCGAATCATTGACTGGAACCACTGGCGTTGATTGAGAGCTGACAGGTGACGGTGCGGTTTTTGAGTCCGCAGCGGAGTCCGACTTTGTTAGATTCTCGGTCGGAATATTGGGGGCAGGTGACTGAGTACATCCACCAAGAACGCCAATGGCGATGCAAATGAGGAGCGTCATGACACGCATTGTCAACGTCTCTTTTAATCTCAAACATTCACCGGCGGTCTGCGGCCAGCCACCCACGTTTCAATCAATAAAAATACGATCGCAGCAAGGATCCCCCAGCGCCAGAGTTTCTGGACGTGCTCAAGTTCTTCGATCTGAAGTTGTCGCTCACGTTCGCGCACTCGTCGAAGGTCTTCCGGCGATTCGGTCACTCCCATTCGAACACCGAGTGCTTCCAGCTGATCTAGAGGTAGCGGAGCCGTCTGACTTTCAGCTGCGGCAAGATTGACTGCCACGGTATCCGTTCGTCCATCCGCCTGCATTGTGTACAGGCCCGGAGCATCTGTGTCCTTGAACGGCGCGTTGACAACTACTGCTTGAACGGCACCATTCGGAGTTTGAACCGCCCCTTGGGCGGTCGCCTCCATGCCTGGAAGACGCCAGGCGATTTCGCTTCCCACTGGCAAACTTTCGGCTCGAACGGTATCGCCCGCCGCCTGCTCCAGTATTCGAAACAACAGCGGTGGAAACTTGGAAGACCGGGCGAGTTGACTGTCAGCCGGATGCCAGCCACCGGTCAAGAACCAGACACGGCCTCGATCCTGTTTGAATTCTACGAACGCGGGTGTCTTGTCGTCGTACCTCGCCAGTACTTTTCCCTGATGAGGACCCGTTGCCGTTTCGGCTGAGAATCCCCCCAGCAGCCGGTGCTTCCAGAAGCGAATCCCCGTGAAGTCACTGAACTGAGATTCCGCGAACGGCGCGAACAGGGGATGCTCGAAATCAATGTCCCCCAGCATCGCGTCTCGCTTCACGCTGGCTTCCGTCACGTCCAGATCCGTCAGTCCACACTGCTTCAGTGACTCTGACGCCGCACTCGCAGTCCCGGAAGCGATCAAGACAGTCCCCCCCTGCGCCAGATGTGCCTTCACAAAATCTGCAGCATCGGCATCCGGTTCGACCATGACCACCAGTGCCGGCCTGTCCGACTTGGATTCCGATAAAGCCTCGCGCCAACTTCGGACGTGAATCTGATAGCGCTGTGCCGCGCCAAACAATCCTTCCAGATAGAACCGAGGTCCATTCGAATCATCCGCGGCATCTGTCCCACAATAGACGACCAACCGGGATTCTTCGCGCGTCGGTGCAATATGCACCGTGTTATCGAAATCGTCGTCATCACCCTTCAATTGCAATGATGTGACCGCGACATCACCGGGTCGTTTGGGAGGAATAACCATGCGACTTTGTCCCGGTGGAACATAGACGGAAAGAGCTGTGGAGTTGTCCCCTGACCACGCCAGCGAAAACTGCTCTTTCTTTGAATTCGCCGCATTGCTGATGCGAACTCTCAGAACATCGTCACCCGCATCCAGATTCCGCTCGACAAGCTGCAACCCCGCGTTTGACGTTGATCTGGCATCTGCAATCAATAACTCCAACCTGAGATCCGCAGGCCATTCAAAGCCATTGAGAGCATCCAGTTTGGAGCCGCTTTGCAGATCCGAAGCGAGAATGATCCGTAATCGTGCAGGGATTGCTTGCTCTGCTTGCGTCTCCTGCAACGCAGATGCGGTTCGCACGAGGGCTTCACCGAGATTCGTGCCGCGCCAGCCAGGTTTCAATTCTGCCAATCGTGATTTGACGACTTCGCGACGCTCTTCGACTGGCAGTCGTTTCAGTTCGGCAAACTCCGCATCGGCTGACCATTGTTCATTGAAATGATACAAGGCAACGGTCGCTGCGGCAGGCAACTGCGACAGTCTTTCCTCCAACCGCTTCTGTAAATCCGCCCACGCGCCTTCACGTCGCAGGCTGGCACTGGTGTCAACGAGGATTGCGATCAACTCTTCATTGGCAGGTTTTTCTTGTCCTGAAGTGGCCGTTCGCCACAAGGGACGGGCAAACGCCATCGCCAGCAGACAAAGAACCGAAGCCCGCAGTAACAGCAACAGCCAATGTTCGACTCGACTACGCGATGTGACTCGCGGGGGCGAGGGTGACAGAAACATCAACGTGGAAAACTCACGCCGTCCGCGCGGTGTCCGCCTCCACAAATGGAACAGGATTGGGCCAGCAACAGCGAATGCGGCGAGCAGGTATAATGGAGCGAGTGGCGTCATGCGGGGCTCCTCATCTTCGCGCAGTCCTTGTCCGGCTGTTTCCTCGTGTCTGCATCCGCACCCGGACGACTTCTGGCAACGCCGTTTCGAGAGGAGTGTTTGTGGACAGCCGGTGGTAGGTCAGCCCCAGACGCGAACAAATCGTCTCGATCGCACTCAGATGGCTGCCGAATCGTTTCAGGTATTCACTGCGAATCGCCGCAGGATCAACATACAGCCGCTCTTTTGATTCCAGATCCTCAAACATTTCCGGCGAGGCGTAGTCAAAGCTCAGTTCTTCAGGATCAAGGATATGGAACACCACCACTTCCTGACCACGAGCCGCCAAGGCCCCTAGACTCAACTCCAGCGTCTCCAGCGGGGCGAGCAGGTCAGAAATCAAAACCAGCAGCCCTCGCTTGTTCAGTCGCTCGGCAATCTGTTCCAGCGGTTTGGAGAGATGCGTCGACGTCCCTTCGGCGGCACGTTCGAGCGATACCAGGATTCGCCGTAGATGCCCGACGCGATAGCGAGGCGGAATGAAATCATCAATTTCAGAAGAAAATGTCGCCAGGCCGACAGCATCACGCTGCGAATTCAGGAAATACGCCAGGGTCGCAACCAGGGTTCTGGCATATTCGGACTTGGAATACCCCGTCGAACCAAAATTCATGGACTGGCTTTTATCAAGGAGCATCAGGCTGCGCAGGTTCGTTTCGTCCTCGAATCTCTTGATGTAATAGCGGTCGCTGCGAGCGAACAATCGCCAGTCCAGATGCCGCGGGTCATCCCCCTGCGTGTACTGTCGATACTCGGTGAACTCGACCGAGAACCCATGATACGGGCTGCGATTAAGCCCCGTCATAAAGCCTTCCACAACATGGCGAGCCCGGAGTTCCAGCGACTTCAAATGCATCAACGTCGCCGGGTCGATCAACCCGTTAACGGACTCGGCACGTGGAGATCGATCTGGGGCGGCCATCTGGGAAAGTTCTGGTTGGGCAGGTGTCGGCAAATCGACTCCCGCGAGGTATTACACTGGTCTATTGTAGAATTTCGTTCGGCGAGTCAGGACTCTTTCACGGTTTCCAGCAGCCGGGCAATGATGGTCTCAACCGTCATCCCCGCAGCTTCCGCTCGATAGTTGATCAAGATGCGATGCCGCAGTACCGGTGCCGCGAGCGCCCGAATGTCATCTCGAGTGACATGAGCCCGACCTGCCAGCAGCGCCCGTGCCTTGCCGCCGAGTGTCAGATACTGTGCCGCTCGTAACCCTGCCCCCCAGGAAACCCATTCGTTGACAAAATCGGGCGTCCCAGGCTGCTTCGGTCGCGAGGCCGCAGCCAATCGAACGGCATACCGAACGACATCTTCCGCGACCGGGACCTTGCGAACCAGTTCATGGATTCGCTGTACGTCGAGTCCTGTGAACAGTGCATCGATCGATTCAGACACCCCCGACGTCGTTCGAGCGACAACCGCGACTTCGTCGTCTTCCGGCAGGTAATCAATCACCACGTTGAACATGAATCGATCAAGCTGTGCTTCGGGAAGCGGATACGTTCCTTCCATCTCGATCGGATTCTGAGTCGCCAGCACGAAGAAGGGTTCTTCTAACTTATAGCGAGTTCCTGCGGCCGTGACCTGATGTTCCTGCATCGCTTCCAGCAGGGCCGCCTGAGTTTTCGGTGGTGTGCGGTTGATTTCGTCGGCGAGCAGCACATTCGCAAAGATCGGGCCTTTGACGAAGACCATGCTCCGTTTGCCGCCATCGTCCTGCTCCAGGATTTCCGTTCCAGTGATGTCGGCTGGCATCAGATCGGGCGTAAACTGAATTCGCTGGAAGTTCAAGTGGAAGACCTGTGCGATCGATTTCACCAGCAGAGTCTTGGCGAGTCCCGGGGCACCGGTGATCAGACAGTGCCCGCCTGCGAACAACGAAATCAGCAGTTGTTCAACGGCTTCATTCTGTCCGACGATTGCCTTGGCCAGTTCCGCACGAATCCGCTGTCGGCCCGTGCGAACCAGCTCCAAAACCTGCAATTCTGATTCGTCGGCATCCGTGAGTGGTGTCACTGTCATGAGTTATTCCAAAAGTCACCAACCCCACTGAGCGTGTGTCGGTCAGAGGGCTTTGCACTTTGCTGTCTGAATCCATACCAGGACGTTGTGCACAAAGCCCGTTCACCGAGACAAGCTCGATGGGGTCAGTGAAGGTGATTTCAGGTTAGTGTGTCATCGCGTAAAAAATGATGTTGATTCCCAGGGGATAGGCTTTCTTTTCGGAGAATTCGCGGAAGTACCAAGGGTCTTCCCCTTCACGCTCCCAGCCGTCGCCCAGGTCGGTATTGTGACAGATGATGACCATCATCCGTCCTTTGTCGTCAAAGATTCCCTTGTAGTGAACTTCCTTCGCATCTGGACGTTCCCAGGTGATTCCCTGACCACGCCCGTTCTGTGCGACGCCGATACTGGGGACCTGCGGCTTTTCCTTCAAGTCATACACGCAATGGAAAATGGGATGATCCAATGGCAACTCGATCGGTTCGCGGTCGGGAAAAACCTTTTTGATTTCCATGTAGAAGTTGGCATATTCAGCCTCACCCCAGAAGTCATCCACCATCAGGAATCCACCGTTCAGCAGATACCGACGCAGTGCCGGAACCTCATTTGGCAGGAATTCCAGGTCGCCTGGTTCGATCATGTACAGAAATGGGTAACGGAACAGTTCCGGATCTGTCAGTTCCAGGATCTTTCCATTGGGGTCAACTTTGAGAGACGTCAACTGCTGCAAGCGATACGAGAAATTCAGATCACTGTCCGGAAAGTCCGTGGCCCACCGTCCCCAGCGACCGCTGGAGTTGTATCGCACGCGAACGAAGGTAAAGACGTCGTCTTTGAACGATGGGTCGACGTCCCAGGTTGGAACGCCGTTGCGGTCCGCAGGCATGATCATCGTGCGGCGCTGCGCATGCCCGACCTGCATCAGGCAGGCGGCTGCCAGCAACAGTCCCAGAATTCGAGCGGCATTTCGCATCACAGATTTCCGCGCAGGTTACTTCTTGTTTTCGCGAACAATTTTCAACAACAGCTTTTGCGCATCACGATATCGTGGTGCCGTCTCCAATGCTTGCAGCACATGCTCTTTCGCGCGAGGATTATTGGTCTCGTGCAGCAGCATAGCCAATCGATAATGAATTTCTGCAGGATCGTCGGGTTCCATCTGCAACATGGCTTGCAGAGCCAGCACGGCAGTGTCTCGATCACCAAGGTGCTCGGCGGCGAGCGAGCGAGCTTTCTGCGTCTGCTGCAACAATGGGTTAATGGCGACCAGCCGTTGTGAGGTTTCACGCAGCGCAGCCCAATCTGCCGCTTCAGTTTGAAGCTCCACAAGTCTCAACAGTGCTGCGAGTGCCGAGTCGCTGCGCCCGGTGTACTGCTCCAGAACCTTCCGTTCGTCGTCAGTTTCTTTTAATTCGCGATGGACCGCCGCCAGCAATTCATAGGGGCTCCCCTGGCCGAGTTGTTCAGGGTACAGCTCGATCAGTTTTTTCAGTACGGGCTTCGCCTTCACAAATTCGCGACGTTCGATGAACTGCGATCCCAGCACCGTCAGTCCCTGAATGCTCGTCGGGTGATCCGCAACCCAGCGTTCCAGGCGTTCGGGATCGTCATCATCGCGAATTGCCGAGAGATCATACTTCTCCCAATCCAAGTCAGGAGCAAGATCCCGAGCCAGTTGGGAAGCGTATTCACGGAACTCTTCGTCGATCTGCTCCAAAGTCGTCAGGTGACGTTCCAGCGCGGCATCGAGCGGAAGCCCCGTCGCCAGTTCCTTCAGAACCGTCTTGACCTTCTCCAGGCCGTAGCGTTCGATGAGGTGTTCGACGACCAGCGACGACTGGTAGTACGCGAAATTCAGGTCGGCTGGAGTTTCTGGATGAAGAAACGCGCTGCTGAGCTCTCGAATCGGTGTGAGTCGGCCTGCCATGATGCGAGTCCGATTGACCGGGGTCATCCGCTGCCCCCAGGCCGGATTGGCCTGACGTTCTTCGTAGACCGAAATCCCTTCACTCAACCAGCGCGGCATTCGATTGTGCGTCAATTCGAGCGTCACAACGTGACAGAATTCATGCCACAAAACCGATTGCCAGTTAGTAGGGTGATCCTTCTGCGATGCAGGGCTGTTTGCCGTGATGACTTTTCCAAAGCAGACCCCCAGATAGCCCGAGATCGCAGGCATCCCAAACGTCCGCACGGCGAAGTCGTTCGGTTCCGCGAAAATTTCGACCGTGATTTGATCCTTCAGTTCCAGTCCATATTTTTCGCACAGCGTCTTGCGGGCTCGCTGCAGCAATTGTTGAACTTCAGCCCCGTAGATCTCTGCTTCTCTGGCGTCCATCCGGATCAGGAATTCATCAGTCTCCAGCGTCCGATATTTGGAGATCGCATCGTGCAACTGCATCAGGTTGAAGAGATGAACATCGTAAGCATCGGCCTTATGGGCCTCTTCCCCAAGTTTCCACCCTTCTTCTTCACGTCCGAGGCGCAACAGATCTTGAGTCAACTGAACTCGAGCGGGCCCATACCCGGCGGCGAATTCGAGAGCCTGCTTCTGGTGTGACGCCCCTTCGGTGAACCGGTACTTCTGAGATAACTTGCGGCCGATCAGGTAGTCGACAACCGGATTCTTGTTCCATGTTGAAAGAGCCCCAACCCGGAAGAAATTCGCCCCGCGCTGATCGTTGCGAAGATTGGCAATGACGGATCGATAGGCCCAAGCGTCTGGGTGTTTGGAATTGATTGCCAGGACTTTATCGATCTGCTCCAGTGCGAGGTCGTATTGCTCGGCATCAATTGCGTTCTCGGCCCGATACAGCAGAGCGGGCATGTGTCGATGATTCATCTTGAAGGTCATCGACAGGGCATGTGCCGATAATGCGGGCTCACTGCGATCCAGACTGCGGACGACTCCAAAGAACATGTCCGCATCTTCGGGATACTTTTTGACGGCAGCCTGAAACAGCTCCCCCGCCAATTCGAAGTCCTGCTTCAGGAGTGCAAGTTCCCCGCTGGCGAACATGGCATCGCGGTGCTGCGGATGCATCTTCAAGGCACGATCGTAGAATTTTTCGAGGACACTGCGAGCATCGAGCCCGGCATCCAGAGCGGCTCGCCCCAGGATCACCAGATTGTCAGGGTCGGAATACCGCCAGGGGGCTCGACCGGCGAAGTCAACGATTTCCGTCTGCCACACCGTCGCTTGTTCTGCCTGACCACTCATGCGCGCCGCTTCGATGCCGACATACCGCATCCGGATACTCCACGAGTACCGCGCCAGGCCGTCCACGATCGTGTCGTAAGCCGTGCGGTATTCGCCAGTCTGATTCTCGGCCTCCGCTTTCAGCAGGTAAAATTCTTCGCCAAACGCCCGGTTCTTGATGGCTTTGTCAGAAATCTCAATGCACAGTGCATGATTGCCGACGCGCAAGGCCTTGGTGGCGTCCTCGAGTTCCGTACAGAACCCCTGCTGCGCCATCAGGCCAGACAGTAGGCCAAGCAACATCCCGGCGACAGGAATCAGACGTCGCGCATGTGAGAAGAACAACTGCACGGTCGAGGGAAACCTTGGATGAAATGGACAACGAATGTTCACACCAGCGGGCGAGTATACTCCGCTCTGGTTCGCAGCAACAGTAGCAGAGCCTTGGGGTTCCCGCATATTTGCAGGGAGTTCGGTCGAAGGGTGGCGGGGGCGCACTGGCTTTGCAGTAGCCCCTGAAACGGAATGAGTTTTAAAGGATGTAGGGTGGGCCAGCGCCCCGCCACCTTGCCGACTATGTCGCAATCGTCGTCCGTTTGTGGGCTGAAGGCCCACCAGAACAAAGCACAGGGCTTCAGCCCTGTGAATACGGACGGCGCAGGTATGCGACCTGAAAGGTCGCGAGAAATTCAGTCATAACCGTCAATTCCGATCGGTCGCGTCTCGCGACCTTTCAGGTCGCACATTTTGTTTTAATTCTGTTCACAGGGCTGAAGCCCTGTGCTTTGTTCTCTTGGGCCTTCAGCCCACAGGCAATTACAGGTTTCGATAAAACCGAAGTGCCAATGAAGCCCTTGGGGTTCTCGCATATTTACCGGGAGTGCGGTCGTGCGTTCCCGTGATGTCGAAATCAACCCATGGCCATCACCCGCATTTGTGGTGATTGTCATCGTGGCATTTGAATTCAACAGGCTCGCACGATTCAATGGCAGTCCGTGACCATTGCCAACAGAGAGGTTGAAGCATGTCTGTGACTCGACGTCAGTTTCTGGCCGCCACTGCGGGAGCCTGTACCTTCACCCCATATTCCTGGACATCAGGAGCCGAAGAGAAGACGGTACCACGCTCTCCGAACGACCGATGGCGGATTGGCTGCATCGGGATGCGGTACCAGGGATCGGTGATTGCTCGTGAAGCCTTGCCGTATGGCGACATTGTGGCAATCTGCGATGTCGACCGACATGTGCGAGAACAGGCTCGGGCGAGTTTTGGCAGCACGGCCCAAATCTTCGAAAACTATCAGGATCTGCTGGCAAAGAAGGGAATCGACGTCGTCCTGATCGGAACCCCGGATCACTGGCACGCCAAAATGCTGATCGACGCCTGCCGAGCGGGCAAAGACGTTTATTGCGAAAAGCCATTGACCCTGACCGTGGCCGAAGGACAACGGGTCTGTGACATTGTTCGCGAAACCGGTCGAGTGGTTCAGGTTGGTACCTGGCAGCGCAGCGATGCCAGATTTCGGCGGGCGGTAGAAATGGTTCATGCCGGTCGGATCGGAACGCTGCGCCGCATGATGGTCGTCATGGGAAAGAACACCCAGGGAGGCCCATTCACACCTCAACCGGTCCCTCGACACTTCAACTGGGATCTCTGGCAGGGTCAAACCCCGGATGTTCCCTACCTTGCAGAACGAAGTCACTACACGTTCCGCTGGTGGTACGAATACTCCGGCGGAGAAATGACAGATACGGGGGCTCATCATCTCGACATCGCTCAATGGGGCGCGGGCTTACAGCATTCCGGCCCCGTGGAAATTGAAGGGACTGCCCGGTTCCCGACCGTCGAAAACGGCTTCAACGTCGCAATCGATTATCATGCAAAATACCGCTACGCCAACGGAGTCGAACTGGAGGTCCTTGATTCCCCGCGAGGCGACTACAATCGCGATGGAATCATGTTCGAAGGGGATGACGGCCGAATTTTCGTCAACCGGGGAACCCTGGTTGGAAAGCCCGTCGAAGATCTGGCGAGTCGACCGTTGCGGCGCGAGGACTTCCGGGTCTATTCCGGCGACAACCTGGATCGCGTCGAACGGATGGGAAAGATCGACGCGATCAAGAATCACATGGGAAATTTTTTCGACTGTACAATCACCCGGAAGACTCCGATTTCCGATGTCATCTGCCAGCATCGCTCAGTCAGCCTGTGCCATCTGGGAAACATCGCGATGAAGGTGGGAACAAAGCTGACATGGAACCCCGAAACAGAACAATTCGTGGATTCACCCGCGGCAACAAAGTTGCTGAAACGAGACCAGCGAAAGGGGTTTGAAATCGGCTGAAAGTCGGTAAGAAATGGAGATTGACAGATGGTCAATAGATAGTTGGAAAGGGTCGCAAATGCTTGATAGGAAAGCAGCTCAGTGTCTCGCTGAGGCAGCGCAAAAGAGCCGCTTGTACGCAGTCGATGAGCGATTGACGGAAGAACATCCGTTCGGATGGGTCTTTCATTTTAGGCCGACACCCGAGTCTGGCATAGATGAATCAGAAATGTTCGGACTCTGTCCGATCATTGTCGATCGAAATGATGGCTCGGTGCATGCAGTCGGAACGCGAGAGCCTGCCGAAGAGGTAGTTGAACGGTACGCACGAACGGGTTCCGTATACAAGGATCCATGAAGTATGCCAGACGTCAACCATGCAGGCGACTCGCGGGGTGGCCCTGATTGCCGCTTCGGCTATCGGGGTGACGAAGTCACAAGAGGTTTTGAAAGTTTAAGTGGCTTCGGGGTAAACTTCTCCCAGGTAGGCCGATGACGGCCAACCTGAGCCACCCGACGCTTACCCTTTTACAGAGCATAGATGATGTCACATTCGTGGAACGCTCTGAGTTTCGCGATGTTTGTTGGCTGCGGTGCGGCGTCTACTCCCGCAACTGTCGGTCCGGCGACGCCATCCTCAACGAAAGTAGGTTCAACGGCGGATGCCTCAGGCGTTTCTGCGGCCGATTCCAGGAAACCATCGCGCAAACTGGAAGAAATCAAGGTTCTGACATGTCTCGAACTCGCCGAAGCCATCAAGAAGGACAGTAAGCTGGCCGAATATCGGAACGTCGTTTTGCAAGTCACCGACATCGTTTCCGATTTTGAACCGACAAACGGGCTGTTGATCTGCTCTTATGGGCCTCAAAGAGTCCTGGCGGAGTTGGTAGGTTTGAGTAGAAGTCACTACGCAAGTTATGCCGCAGCACGCTGGCGCGGCACCTCTTGGTGTGCTCTCAATCTCGTAGCCGTTACTGGATTGTAATTGGCGTTTTCAAGCAGGACTTCTCCGGGCTGGCGGCCCGTGAAGAGTGACCTGAGACCCGCAACGACGCCATTGATCGCAAGTGCGGTGACGGATGCGAACTCACCGAGACCGAGTAAATCTCCCCGCGAATGAACCTGCCATGCAGGATGCAGGAATTCGCGGATCCGTTGCGGCATTCGCTGCAACCCGCCTGCTCGTGGAAGCAGACCTTCCATCAGCCAGGAAATATCGAGAAGAAGATTGTGGACATTAATGCCTTCCTGCGCGGTTTGCACCTGTGGTTCACGCCCCGCGACAAGATCCAGAATGATGCTCGACCAGTCGATGCCACTCATGAATCCAAGTTGAATTGCTGGGTTGGCGCGAACATTCGCATCTATCAGGTAAGGGATGCCCGTAGTGTGCTCGACCAGAAAGTCGAATCCCAGGAAACCGGACCACTGAGTTTCAGTGATGATTTGATCAGTAATCTGCTCGATTTCGGCGTGCCTGATCGATTGCCGATGAACCGTCGTGCCACCTGCCTCTGGGAACATTCGTCCTGTTCGGTAAGTTACTTCACCAAGCTTCCGACCGCGGTAGCTATATCCCAATGTACAGAGCAGATCTCCATCAATCTTCTTTTGCAGGAATGGCAGGCTTGCGGGATCGGGAGAGTGCAACGCAACAAGTTGATCGAAGTTCTGACGCAACTCCTGCGGATTCCTGCAGAACATCCGCCCAACAGAGTTGTTGCCGGTGGGAAGCTTAAGCACAGACGGGAAACCAATGTCATCTGCAATGGCATCCAGATTTGCCGACTGCACAACTGGTGTTGTTGGGGGAGTCGGTATACCGAACTGTTTGCAGAAATCGTGGAGTTGTCGCTTGTCATGTAACTGGCACATTGCCTGAAACGATGGCAGCATCACCTTCGTCAGCGGGGCCAGTTCGTGCCGGTACTCTGCCAGGAGCAGCGATTCCTCAAACGTGGGGAGCAGCAGGTCATAGTGTTGTCGCTTCAGTTCTTCACAAATTCCGGCCAGGTAACCGGCAGGATTGGAGTTGAGCGATGGAAGTGTCAACCGGCGTGAAACGGTACGAGACAGTTTTCCCGGCGAGCACCATGAGCTATCTGCGGCAGTGACGGTCACGCCTCGTTTGCCCAGGTCATGAATCAATCGGGCAGTGAAGAACAGATTTGATCCTGTTACCAGAATTCGCATCGTCATGCTGACCCATGCCTGATGTACAACGTACGGTTTCCCAACTCGACACTGTCGTCAGATCGTCATCTCCTTCATGCCAATTCACCGTAACAGGAGTACACGTCCAGTGTCGCCGTTGAATGACGACAATTCGCGTTGAAAAGAGAGGCAGACAGGTCATATATGCCGATTATTGTCGTTTTGGCGGAAACGCTTCGGCCTGAGCGATTAGCCTGAAAGACACCCCGATTTGCCCCCGTTTTTGCGTCGTTTAGCCCGCGTACGGTGGAGAAAATCATGGGAGAGTACGTGCGGATTGCCACACTCGGACGACCATGAGAGCAGCTACCATGAGAGCAGCCGAGCCATCGGCACTGATCGGTTGCACCATGTTCCCGTCGCCATAGGCTCGACCATTGCCTACAGGGCTTCCAATATAGCGACCTGCTCCTCGCCACAGCCGAACGGGCCGCGTGGTTCCGTGGCATGGGCTTCCAGCCCATACCGCCCCCAAGCCAAACGACACGATCCCAGATCAGGAACGGGAAATCGCTGTCGAGAAGCATGGAATGAGAAGTCTGCTGATGACACGGGCTGGAAGCCCGTGCCACGGAATGCCTCACGTAGACCGCACCGCGCTCTACTCGACGTGATGAAGTCACAAGAAGTTTTGCAAATGTGGAGTGCCTGACAGCAAGCTTCTCGTCGCGTTGCGACCCCGGTAGCCGAAGCGGCAACCGGCGGCACTCTTCGGCGGGTTCGCCGAAACGGCGGATTTGACACAACGGTCTGGCAGGACCGAAGCGTCGATAATGTGGTCAATTCGACGCCCCTGCAGCCAGTCGACCGAGCGTGAAATGTCGATGTTTCCCAGTTATTCTCTGGGTGTCTCAATCTCGACGCCAGATTTCTTGAGCGCCGCCTTCAACTTGTCCCGGTCTGTCTGTTCTGGATCGATCAAAGCCGTGACCAGCCCCTTTTTGAAATCTACGGATGCAGTTTCGACCCCCGGTAATTCAAAAATGATTCGATAGGCGCCGAAGCTGCATCCGGGACAGTCCAGCCCCGCGACTGGTATCTCGATGCGTTTCAACTTGTCCATTGGTTTCGTCCGCAACGGCTTGGCCCGGAATGTGAACCGCGACACGCTACCAATTTCATTGCTGAAAAGTTCGACGTGGCGTTCCGGCTTTTCACCCGGCCAGATTTTCGCGGGATCGTACTCCACGGTCACCTCTGCGTTCTCGTAGTCGATGGCGATCAACTTGAACTTCGGCAGTTTCGCAAACGCCTCTCGCAGATCCTTCTCCCGTTCCGGACAGCACAAGCCGGTGATCTGATGTTTGATCGGCTTGGGGTTAGCAGGCTCGTCCTGGGCCTGGGCTATCGAACTGCCAACGACGATCGAACTGCCAACGACGAGCGAACTGCCAACGACGAGCGACGCCAGAAAGATTCGACGTGAGGCGTGCCCAAAGACGATCAAAAATTTCGTCTGGCTCTGTCGTTCACCACTGAGTTTCTTCATGACAGACTCCCGACCTTACGAGGTGGATCGATGTTGTTTGTGTTCAAGCCGCGCCCTGCTTAACGCATTTGGAACAGGTCGCTCTGCACCAGTTCATGAATCAGGGTTCGCAGTCCACCACCCTTGTTTTGTGTCTTGGCAATAATCGATGCGATGGCGTCGCGGTCGCTAAAAAGCAGGCCACGCCCAATGGAATAAACTGCAAATCGTTCCGCCATGTTGTGCAGGAGTTGCTCCGAATCGGCAGCGACCATCGCTTGGAATTCCTGAATGTTTTTGAACGGTCGCCCATCCGACAGGAAGCCCGACGGGTCGACGGGCGGCTTGACGTCCGTGATCGTCCGATACTTCTCGCGTTGGCCCCCGATGACGTCGAAGGACTCGAGAGCGAAGCCTGGCGGGTCGATCTTCGCATGACACGATGCACAGGTTGCGTTGTCCCGATGTCGAGCAAGTTGTTCGCGGATGGTCGTGGCTCCGCGCACGTCAGGCTCGACGGCTGGCACGTTTGCAGGAGGTGGTTCAGGTGGTTGGCCAAGCAGGCGATCCATCACGAATGCGCCCCGAATCACGGGGGATGTGGTGGTGCCGTTGGCGGTGATCTTGAGAATGGCCGCCTGAGTCAGAAATGGGCCGCGCGGTGATTCCTTCGGCAGTTCGACGCGACGCATCTCGCAACCACTCACTCCAGCGATGCCGTAATGAGCGGCCAGGCGCTCGTTTAACATGGCGAAATCTGATTTGACGAGATAGCTGGCACCCAGGTCCTTGTCGAGCAACTCCTGGAAGTAGGCCCGAGTCTCAGTAACCATGGCGTCCTGCAAGACGATACGGAACCCGCCATAGAGCTTGGGATCGGGATCGTTGGCTGCGATCTTGCGCAACTTCAGCCATTGCCCAAGAAAGTCGTCCCGGAACCGCTGCGCCGCCGGGGCGCGCAGCAGACGCTCAACCTCCGCCTTCAGAACCTCGGGCTGTTTGAGCGTCCCGTTCGTCGCGAGTTCCGTGAGTCGGTCGTCGGGCATCGAGTTCCAGAAAAAGTAGGACAGCCGCGCAGCCAAGGCATGATCGTCCACGCGAGCCGTCTGCTTTCCATCAGCACTCTCCGTCCCAGCGGCAGATGCTTCGACATGAAAGAGAAAATCCGGCGAACAAAGGGCCGCACGGTAGGCCCGGCGCATGGCAGTCTCGAAGCAATCCCCAGACTTAAGCCGCTCTTCCACCATGGCAATGTAATCTCGACGCACTTCGGCTGGTACAGGCCGGCGAAACGCCCGTGGCAAGAAACGAGCGAGCAATCGGTCCGCTTCGGCAACAGGACTCTCACTCTTGACGGTCGAAACCTTCAGCGTATGAGGGGGCGGTTCTGCCTTGTTACGGGCGTTAAATCGTTGTGTCCACTCACGATGCCGCGGAGGCCGCACGCCGGGGTTCTCGTCGGGTTTGAATTCGACAAGCGGGAGTTCGTCGAACAAGCGTCTGTGGGCGACGGGAGGCCATTGGTCGTGGATCGGGCCATCGATTTCGAGATGATCGACGGCCAGCCCAGGACCGCTCCAACCCATCAGGCGGTCCTTGCCACCGCGGATTTCATGGCCGACATGGGAATCCGTGTAGTTGAATCCAAATGTGTCTGCGTTGTTCAACCACCGGACAAACTCGTACGTTTGTTCCTTCAACGAGGGGGCGTCGAAATAACCGAGCAGGCTGCTCGGGTGGCCTGTGCCACGTCCGTCGCCGGTGATGTGCCACACGTCCAACCGTGCCGTCTGACTTCTTGGCGACGGGAGGACCTTCCCCTTGTCCCAATGGAAGCTCCAGAAAGCGGTCTTGATGCGGTAGCGTCCGGGATAGATGGTGACGTAGTCGGCGAACGAGGGCCGGAACGAATCATCCTCGTGGCGGAACACGCCGACACTCGTCCCGGGAGAAGTCTGAAGATGCATTCCCAGCGCCAGGTGCGCGCCATAGTCGAGGTGCCGATGCTTGCCGGCTGGCGGGTAGTTCGGATCGGGCTGTTTGTTGCGCAGCATGACTCCGTCGCCCTCAAGGATGCACGCCCCTAGCGTACTCGACTCGCACGCCACGGACACCCGATGTGTCTGACGCGCGGGCGGAGCGGGTTGGGTCACAATCGCGATGTCCAGCACCCGTTCCGCCGCCTCCATGTACTTGGCCAGGTTGACGTGCGAGATCTCAAGGGCATCACTGTTGGTGTCAAAGCCGTGGGCCGATCCGTCCTCGGGTAGGTCGTCCCGAAGAACGATTCCAGGCATGTCGAACAGATCTCGCATCGTGTTCTCGTACTCGGTCCGGGTCAGACGGCGCACGCCTGTTCGCGGTTCCGCTTTGAGACGGTTACGTTCGGCATTGACGAGCAATGTCTTGATCCAGCCTGTCATGGCCGCCTTATCTGCGATGGGGAGGCGATCCTGCTTCTTCGGCGGCATCTCTCCCGACGAGATCCGATCGTGGACCTTGACCCATCTTGCGAAATTCTGGGCATTGGCCAAGTCGACCTGCAGCGTCGCCAGATCCAGACCTCCCTCGCGATTCTGCGCAGAGTGGCATTCGAAACAATGTTTGTCGAAGAGCCCCGTCGGTTGCTGCGCTGCGGCACTGTCGGCGGCAAGCAGTAGTGACAGGACGATCAGGTGGCATCCCGACATCAAAATATTCCTCGGTGGCTGATCATTCAGAAAGCGGAGGCTCACGCCAGCTCGAGACCGCGAAAGGTCCCTTTACCAGTAGAGAATTCCTGAGTTTCAATACCCAGCCGCTGCAACATCGAGACAAACAGGTTCGTCAGCGGATAATTGTTTGTGCTGTCGAAGGCCAGGTGCTGGCCGTGCTGGAAACCGCCCCCCGCCAGAAGCACGGGCAGGTTGACGTTGGAGTGCGAATTGGCGCTCCCCATACAAGTGCCGTAGAGTACCATCGTCCGGTCGAGAAGCGATTGCCCTTCTTCTTTTGCTTCGCTGAGCGACTTCAGGAAGCGACCGAGAACTTCGAACTGTGCTTCCTCGTGCTTGCGAAGTTCATCGAGGACCTCCGGGCGGTTGCCGTGGTGGGTGATGTTATGGATCACCGTCGTGTCAATGAACAGTGAGATCAGCCGGGTCGAGTCGGTTTCAATCGCGAGCTTGATCACATCAAAGAACAGGCGGGTCCGCTCGACAAACTTGATCGCTTCGTCGATGTCTTCGGGTGGTTGCGCCTTCACAGTAGGCTTGGGCCGGTGTTCCCAAACCTCGGAACTCTGGAGTCGCTGCTCCAGTTCGCGGACCGCGGTGAAATACTGGTCCATTCGCTGCTGATCGCCCGTCGAGAGCGATCGATTGAGTCGTTTGGATTGCGTTCCGACGAAATCCAGCAAGCTGCGTCCCTGCTGAATGGCTTCGACATTCGCAGCGACCTCGTCACGACTCCCCTGAACGAAAAGTTTCTGGAACAGCTTCCTGGGACTTTTTTCGGACGGAATGGGAGCCCCGCTACGGGTGTAGCTCAACGTCGCCCCCTCGTTCGAATTCGCCAGGACCAGCGAAGGATAGCGGGTAGCGTTGCCGATGTGCTCGGCCGCGTACTGGTCGAGCGATATTGTATTGCGAAAGCCGCCAGCACCCGGGTGAGGTGTCCCCGTCAAGAAGCACTTCTCAGCAGAGTGTGCTCCGTCAACGCCTGGATGGCTGGTCCCCGAGAATACCGTCAAATCCTGACGGTTCGCGGCCAACTTCTGAAGATAGGGGGACAACACATAATCCCGCCCAGCCTGCTCGGGAAAGAAGTGCTGCGGCAAGATTCCCATGTTCGTTTCGATGGCAATCATCCGCCGCGGAACCTTTGCGGCCTCGTTTGCCTGTGCTGGCACCATCGCATCCAGGAATGGCAGCGCCATTACCACACCAGTGCCGCGCAAGAATGTACGACGCGACAAGTGGCCATGCGCTATTGAGAACGTAGGCTGCATAGTGGGTTCCGTAGATGCAAAAAGGTTTCTGGCAGTTCAGCAGAATCTGTGGGTGGAGTAGTGAGTGTTGGAAAAAAACGTGGGAGCTTCAGCAGGATGAAATGCATCCTGTTTCAGAGTTTGCCAGACAAGGTTTACCACAACTCAGTCAACAGACGTCGGACACAGAATGCGGCTTCAGACAATCCTCAATCGAGTGGTGAAATACAAGTCATTCGTTTACGGGAATAGCCGTATCGAAACGATTTCGGGCGCTTCGCGACTGGTGATTCCGCTTCGTGCCCACGTGGTCTATTGGTGATTTTTCGAATTGGATGCGTGGAGTCGATTGCCGTCGATGTGCGGTTACGGTGGAACAAGTTCTTTAGTGTGACGGCTTATCCGCTTTCGGTCCAAAGGACCAGGAGTTCACCCAACCCGGCCCCTTCGGGCCCCTTCGGGCCGGGAACGGGGCGCGGAATAGACCCAAGGCCCAACGGGCCAACAGTTCAGTCCCATACATACCGTTCATCAATCTTGACTTCGTGTCGCAAACACAATTCGCGAAACTCGTCTTGAAATGACATTCGCTGATGGTGAGTACTTTGGTTGTTGATGTACTCGATCACCGCCTCAAGATTGGATTGACTGACCGAAAACGCTCCGTAGCCAGATTGCCAGAAAAAATTTAAACTCCATGAACGGCTGTTTGGGCCCATTTGGACGTTTCAACATTCACGTGCTCAACGAGTGCTGCGATGGTGACAGCCCGTGACAGGCCACACACGAGATGATCAACATCAAAGAGTACTGACCTAGTATTGACCTTTTTGAGTTCTGATCCGGCGCGTAAGTCCTGCGCAGAATCTCTAGAAACGCGAACTCAGAGACTTATGGCTTTCGGCACTCGGAAGGATAGTCACAATCATTTCCAGTTTTTGGCTTCGATCGGATCAAGTCCCCTAGGGTCAAGGTGTCTGCTGCAAGCTTTCGTCAATTGATATGCAGCCGCGCCGAAATAATCGAAAGGTGACTCAGTAGTGTTCTTGTCTTTTCCATCGAGGTACTCGAACAGAAGGTTCTTGAATTCAATTTTGCTAGACTTGACATCGGAATCAATTTCCGCCAACAAATGGGCACGGCCGTTGTACAGCTTAAGAAAGGCGCGAGACCGTTCAATGACATCTTCACGGCTGCGCGACGCTGCAATATCGCTAGCCGCATCCGAAATCGCGAAATAGGTGTCGCGGCGTTCGCGAAAAATCGCCAGATTCAATTCGCGCGTTCTGAGTTCGTTTTCGTGGGTTCGACTTGAGGCGTATTCAAATAAACTCCAAGCACCACCGAAGATCAATCCCAGTGCCGATACAGTAGCAAGCACGCGGTCGTAGACTTTGAGCCTAATCTCGCAAGCCCCCGATTGTGCTTCGGATGGTGCGGATTCTAAGTTCTGTGTGTGTGTGTGTGTGTCATTGTTGTTTGCCGAGGAATACTGAAGAGAAAACAAACGGACAAGACTCTTTGTCTTACTTGTGAAACATCGTCAATCGTCCGACGGAATCACTCTTCGTTAGCACCACCCAGTGTCACGCTGATTTTGTATTTCTGCTGCAAGTGCGCGTGAGCGGTGCTGGCGTGCTGGTCTTTGGGGAATTTTTTGCAGACTTGCTGGAAGGCCTGGATGGCGGGTTCGGTCTGACCGGCTTCCTCGCGCGTGTATGCGACTTGCAGCATCGCCCAGGGGGCTGAGGCTTTGTCTGAGGCGACCTGATTGTAGAGGATTATCGCTTCGTTCGGCTGCTTTAGTTGGCGGTGACACCAGGCCATCTGCTTGTAGTTTTCCGGGAAGTTTTCACACTGGCGGAAGTGACCGATCGCTTCTTTGAACTGGCCGGCATCACGGTGCGTATTGCCCACTTCCCAACGCCAGCGGCCTGCGTTGGCGATGTCTTCACGGACCAGTTCTTCATAGACGGCGATCGCTTCCGGCCACTTGTGAGCCCCGCGGTGAGTCATCGCCAGTTCCGGTTTCCAGCGGATTTTGCGTTCGGGGTCCTGGCCGAGAAGCTGTGTGTAGGTCTGGACGGCCAGGGGCCAGTTCTGCTGTTCTCGATAGCTGTAGCCGACCTGGCTCAGGCCTTCGCCCTTGTCTGCATAACGGCGATACGTTTCACGGGCCTTTTCATAGTTCATCTTCGATTTGTACCAGGCGGCCAATCGGCCCAAGGCTTCGTCGTCGCTCGTAAAGGCCTTGACGATGGCGTCGTATGCGACGGGGACCTGATCGTCGCGTTGAGCGAGTGCGGTCAAATCGGCAACCCCGAACAAGACCTGTCTGGCGATGGTCTTTGCTTCAGGGGTCGACTGGTCTGCGGGAGACGCCGTCTTCAACCAGGCAATCGCCTGATCCGCCAGCTTCAAGGCTTTGGCTTTTGAGGCTTCTTGAGCGATCAATTCAGAAAGAGGCGTTCGGACGTAGGCGACGACGTGTGAGGGCATCTGGGCGGCGTTGTAGGTTGTGGCCAGCGCTTTCACTCCGTCATCAAAGGCCCCTTCGCGGAACGAGTGGGTTGCCAGTTGCTGCGAGGCCTGGACACAGGGGCCGTTGGAATCTCGCGTCCGCTTGATGTCAAACGTCAACTTTTTCCACAGGTCGACTTTTGTGACAGTGTCGTTTTCGGCGGTGGCCATGTCGATCAGATCGTGGATGGCATAGACCCCGACCAGATGTGCCGGGTGTTTCGCCACGACGTTCTTCAGTGCCACCTTGGCTTCGCGCGTACGACCGATTTCCTTCTGGGTACGGCCGATGTAGTACGCGGCGGCAATGGCTTGCGGGGAGTCGGGCCAGTAATCGATGACGGTCTGAAACCCTTCCTTGATCGCCGTGTTCTGCTTGCGCAGCTTCACCTGAGCCAACGCCCACTTCAACTGAGCAAAGGGAGCCCCCGTGCTCTTTTCGTAGAGCTCCATGAATTTTTCGTATTCAGCCGCCGCTGTATTCCAGTTCTGTTCGCGCCAATACTTTTCGGCGATCTGCAATTGATAGCGTTCGACTTCCCGCAACTGCTTCCAGCCGTCGATGGGGAGTTCGTCCAGTTCATCCGCTGACACGAACGCAGACGACAGCGACAGGGTCAGGACGAGAATTACCAGACAAAGCAGGTGTTTGAGATGGTCGTGCGTCATTTGTTTTTCCCTCGCAATTGCAGCCATTTCGAGTATTCGACGTGGCCGTAGTTGATGACGTTCGCCCCGAGTTGATAGCAACCATTATAGATGTCCGACGAGACACCGGAATGTCCATCGGCCCAGGCATCGCTGATGTCGCCGGGATGATAGTAGACCAGCCAGCGTCCGTCTGTCGACCATCCGAGCGGTTCCTTGCCCCCGTGCGGTACCACATAAGGGATCGACGGGATCGCGAATGGAACTCGATGAATCGAATCGTCCAGAGGAACGGGAACAGGTCGAACTTCCGGAAGGACTCGATTCATCAATGCGATAAATTGATTGTGGAAGTGTGCACTCCCTGCTGATGCGAACAGCAGGCCATGTTTGTCGATCAGGTATTCTCGCAGTACCTTGATGTCATTATTTGAGACTGAAATACTCCCTTGACCGGTGAGGAAGACGAGGGGAGGACTCTTGTCTTTCGGGAATGAGGCGAGTTGCGAGATGCGGATCGCTTCGGATTTGTCGGCCACCTTCTGCTGGGTGAGCAATCCGTACTCCATCAGCATGTTGTTGTCGCCGCCGATACCGAAGTTCAGGTTCCAGTCTCCGCCGTCGTAATCAAGCCGGATCAGTCGGACCTTGCCCCGTTGAGTCCCCCCGGCAAACCCCGCTCCAGTTCCTTCTCCATAGCCGACGACGTACTGATGCGCGGTCACTTCCTGGAGTTGCAGCTTGATTTCATCAATGGGAGGGACAGAGAACTTGATGGAGCTGTACGGATTGACGACGTACTTCTTCCGCACAACTTTCTGGATCTTGACCGTCTGGGCAATCGTCTTTTGTTGACCGCCCCCGGCAGGCATTTCGTAGATCTGGCGGCAGCCACCAACCTGCGAGATCAGTGTGACTGTCAGCCAGAAGCCGAGGGTATAGGTCATCAGCGCCAGCATCGACTGCTTGAGCTTGCGGCTGCCACTGCCGTAGTACCAGGCGTTGGGATCGAGCGGATTCCAGCCTCGTCGTCGCTTTTTGCGATCGAGTTCCCCGGCGGCGGATGAAGGGGAGATGAGCAGCGGGCCATGGGACAGCAGTTCATCCAGTCTCGCCTGTTCGATCCGCCGGGAACCTCGTTCCACCCACCAGACGAGCCAGCCGAGGCCAATCAGGAACAGGCCGAACATTCCGGTGGTGGTGAATCCCTGACGCAGCTCGTGCAGACCGACCAGTTCCGCCAGAAAGACGGAGAGTTGCCACCAGAACGGATAGAGCAGCGTTCCCGCAATCGTCCATTCTTTTCCGGTCGTTTCAGGTCGCTTTCGTAGCCAGAGCAGCCAGGCAACACCGAACCCGGCCGAGGGGAGGAACGGGATGGCCAGCAACCAGGCGGGAAGCAGATCACCAATGCGCCAAACCACGAGCGCGATCACCCAGACCAGGCAATACCACTTGGTCCAGCGGCGAAGATTCGCAGGGGCTTGAGCAAGAACAGACATAGGTCAAATACTGTTTTCGATATCTGGTAGGTAGGTCGTAAAATCGTCGGAACGCGGGTCCCGATCAGACTCCATCGAGCAGTTTGTCCAGGTCTGGCTTATCCAGCGGATTCTTTTTGGGGTCCGCTGGCTTGGTTTCGTCGAGTCCCATTGCTTTGGCAGCCTTCGCAGCATCGGGAGCTCCCGTGGCGGTCGCGGCATCAGTCGCTGCGGCAGGTTCCGCGGGCTTGCTGGTGTCCGGGGTCGCCGCAACTGCGGCAGGCTTTGATCCGGGTGTGGCGGGCTTCTTCGGGCCATAGGCCATGTACGGCCCGACGGTGAAGACCGCCATGATCGCCACGGTCGCGACCGTACTGATGGCGAGGCTTTGGATCAGCAGGCTGGTTTTGACAATGCCGATCACTTCCTGGGGACTGCGTGTCTTGAGCGACTTCAGGAATTCACGCAATTCCTCCAGCGTGGCTGAGCCGCTTTCCTTCAGATTCTTGACATCATTAATCATGGATTAGTCCTCGCTTCGCATGCTGCGATGCTTCTTTTGTTCCGCTGACGGAGTGCTTATTTTTTTTCTTCGAGAATATGGACCAGGTCGCCGCCTGCTTCGCTGATCGATTCGATCACAGGCTCGTAATACATCGCCGTCGCTTCCTTGTGAACTTTCAGCAGGACAGTTCGTTGTCCCTGCGGGGCGCTGCCGAGCAAATCGGAAATCCCTTTCGACAGTTGAGCTTGTCCGAGTTCCTGTCCGTTCAAATGCAGCTTGTTATTGCGATCGATGACGACGCTGACCTTGGCATTGTTGACACCCTCCAGCTTGCTGGCAGCGGCGGGCTGCCATTGCAGGTGGCTGTCGTCCTGAGCTCGAGCGAGGATGACGAAGAAGATGAGGAGATTGAACGCGATATCCCCCATCGCCGTACTCGGCACATCCGCTTTCATGGCTCGTCGTTTGAACTTCATCGGTGACTCATCGTATTTGACATAAATCGTTGAAGGACAGGTTGGGGACCTTTTGGAGCGTCTTTGAAAAAAACCGGGGCTTCCTTCGCAAAGCCTCAGTCCAGCCCCGGCCACCCAACTGGCGCTAGAAACATGTGGCAACTCACTCGCAGGGGCTCCGTCAGTTTCCTACAGAGACGGTTCGTTCTTCCTCTCGTTGAATGGTAATGTTGGCTCCAAGATCCTGAACGATCGAGGTTGCGGCGATCCAGTGATCGTAGGGGACGTCGGATTTACTTTTTACTACGACAACACGGTCTTCGGGACGTCGCTTTCCTTCGAGGAGCCGGCGGAGGCGGGCTGGCAGCTCTTCGGTTTTGACGGGATCGCCATTCAGGGTGACGACGGTTTTTGTACGGGTCAGGGCAAGCTCGATGTTCTGGCTCTTCTGTTCCTGTTGCTTGGTCTGCTCGCTGCGTGGCAGATCCTGACGCTTTCCGCTGTCGGGCTGTACCGAGGCACAGACCAGGAAAAAGACGATCAGGTTAAAAGCAATGTCACCCGTTGCTACCGCAGCAGGTTCGACAAGCAGCTTTTTGGTCCCACGTTCGCGTCGCATTGATTTTCAGTTATTGATGGCGGTGTTGATTGCGGTATTGAAGTGACCTGTCGCTCACGCTTCGAGCGGAACCGGCCTGACTGCGTCACGGCGATTCCGACTCAATGGCACTACGAGGCTTCTTTGTCACGGAAAGCGAGTTGCATGGTCACGGATTCAATCAATTCCGAGGCAGATTCTTCGACGTCGAGCACGAACTGATTGATCGCACTGGTGAAGTAGTTGAACATGATGAAGGCAGGAATCCCGACGACCAACCCCAGAACTGTCGTCAACAACGAAACCATGATCCCGTCTGCGGCGGCCTGGACGATGTTCATTTCGCCCATCTTGGCGACGATGTCGGCGAAGGATTGAACCATCCCCTGCACGGTCCCCAGGAATCCGATCATCGGTGCGGCACTGGAAACAGTCGCCAGGATTGGCAGATGCTTTTCCATCGCGGCAACGATATGAATTGAATAATCATCCATACCCTTGATGACCTGTTCTTCAATCTTGGCCGCGTCGTAGCCGAGTCGATGAGCGACCAGATATTTTCGCAGACCCGCCGCCAAGATGGCGGGAACCGGGCCCTGTTCCCGATCACACAGATGCAAGGCTTCTTCGACACGGTCTGCTTCCAGCAGTTCCCGGACTTTGACTCGCAGAGCTTCGGCCTTGGTGTTGAGCATCATCAAGGCTCGAAATCGTTCGATGATGACTCCCAAAGCCAGGATCCCCAGCAGCAGCAGTGGCCACATGAAGATCCCCCCGTCGATCATGTAGCCGAGGGCTCCGGTATGCATCATGTCATGCAGCCACCCCTTTTCAGCCTTCTTCGAAGCATCGGCTGCGTCTGTCTTGGCGGTCTCAGTCGCCTTTTCAGGTGCTGCCGGTTTCGCGCCAGGAGCGTCAGCCGCAGGCTTCGCAGGAGCTTCGGCCGCAGCAGGGGGATTGGCAGGCGCCTCAGTGCCAGGCGTGGGGGCCTGGGCCAGCAACATCAGGGAAACAAGAAACCACATCAGTCTGTTCTCACAATCTCTGTAAGTTGAATCACCAATTCTGCGGCCACCGAGGCAAGCTCGGTGGGGTTTGAACCAACAAATCGTCAGTTATTGTCATCAACGCTGTTCGCTTCGGCTTCGAATTGCTGGAGCATTTCCGGCAGAGCCAGTCGTCCACGAGCGTACTTGGCCCCTTCACTGTCCGGGTGTTTCCAGCGACAGTTGTTGTAGCTGATAAACGCCTGTCGGTTGTTGCCCCCCATGCGATAGCTTTCACCCGCCCAGAAGAAGGCGTCGGCACTGAGCTGGTCTTTCGGGAAGACGTCGCTGAACTTGTCGAAGGACTTCCCGGCTGCCTGATACTTCTTGGCTTTGAAATAACATTGCCCGATCCGGAACGCCATTCGAGGAGCATTGGAGTGCGATTCGAACCGTTCCAGGAATTTCTCGCCGACCTGAGCTGCCACTTCAAACTTTTCGTTTTTGTAGAAGTAGTCCGAGATTCGAATCATCACGTTCGGAATCAATGGGCTCTTGGGATGCGTGGCGGCCAAGGTGACGTAGGCTTCCAACGCCTGGTCGAAATCGCCTGCCAGTTCATAGCACTGAGCAAGCTTGTACTGTGCATCAGGTGCCAGGTTGTGGTCCGGGTATTGTCGCAGGATCACGTCGTAGGATCGGATCGCTTCGTCCCACTGATCGAGTTCCTGAGCGAACTGCCCCAACAGGTAGACAATACGGGGTGCGTACTTGGGATCGGGATAGTCTTCAATCACTTCCCGCAGGACTCGTCGCCCCGCTTCCAGGTCGATCTTCTTCTCATCTTCTCGACCGAGAGTTTTGTGGCTCTTGAAGAGTTCAAAGTAGCTTTCTGCGATCCGGAACTTTGTTTCGACAGCGAGTGATTCATCATGGAAAGTCTTGCTGAAAGCGGCGATCAGGCCGTCGGTTCCAACGACGACCGGCAGCTCAATCGTCTGCTGCAATGTCCCCGTTTCGGTACTGGCCGACTTATCGACAAACAACAGGTTCAAGCGATCGCCGAAGTAGCTTTCGATGACCGGGTCGTTGGTGTCGAGGTTTCCAGGGGTTGGCTTGTCGACCGCCTTCAATTGCAGTGAGCCGGTGAACACACCGCTGTGATTCAGCGTCTCTTCCAGCTTGACGGTTTCCTTTTCCCCGAGTTCTGTAGTGATCTCCACGGCAGCGAAATCGCGAGCGTCGGTGGTATCGAGGTCGGGATCGGTGACCTTCAAGAACAGTCGTTCACCGACATGAAGTTGAGTGATTTCCTTTTCATAATCGCGATCAGTTGCCAGCAACTGCCCGTTCGAAACGAGTCGGCCTTTAGCGGTGATCGAATCTGGTTTTCCTTGAGCATGTCGTTCGTCCTTGAACGTGGCCGACACGATGTCCTTACCGGCAAGATTCAGCACACGAGTCACCAGGTTTGCTGAGGCGGTGTCGCTGGTCGCCTTTTCGCCCAGCCGAACTCGCCCCACCAAGTCGCGTGGCATTTCTGTCGTGACGGGAACTACTGCCGGGCTGTTTTTGCCACCCAGTTGCAGGATGACCTGACCGACAAACCGTCCCTCTTCCAGGGCCAGTCGTTCAGCATCCTGTCCAATGATGTCCGAGAACTTCGCGGAGACCATGCACTCGACATCCACCTTGGCACCGTCGGTCGTCGTGAGAGTCACAATGGCCGTACTGCGGCTATCCTTGGCAGAATCGGGGTCGATCACTTCTACGGTAAAGGGGGCTTCAAACGCAACGCTGCTGACCGGTGGATCCTTTTCCTTTTTCGGCAGGACGACAATCTGCGGCGGTGCCTTGGAATCCTTCGGCGGTGGGACGACGCGAGTTTCGAGGACTCGCACCACCGCGGTCGTCGGTCGGATGACGTGGACCAGTTCTTCACGCGGGACCGAATGGCCCGGGAACGTGTTGTGAGTGTCGAGATACCGTAATGTGATTCGATCGCCCGACTTGACCAGGATCTTGTCCTTTTCGGTCTTGGCTGCGGTATCGATTTCCTTGGTAAAGATTCCCGTGTTGGCTTCAGTTTCGGTTGCGACCAGTGAAACCGGTTCGCCATCGTTGACGACGACCTGGAACGGAATCGTGTCTTTCTGATCGGTCCGGTCTTCATCGTAGTCGACGATTTCGACAACGATTCGTTCACCCGGATCGATACGTTTCTGTTCCTTGCGGACCGTGAAGACGGCACCGCCGTTGTTCTTCTCGAAGTCGTAGCTGATGGCTCGAGTGCTGGCGTTGAAGTATGTGGCCTGCAATCGTGCAACGAGCAATTGACTTCCTGACTGATCATTCAAAGTTACTTCGTCGGTGTAGTTCGCCGTGACGTTGTCTCCACCCGCGATTTCGAGCGTATCGTTCGCGGCCAGGGCCAGCACGTCTTCCTTCGTGGGGATATAGAGATCGGTGGGCTTGTCACCACTGATTTCGACATTGCTGATGGCGACTGCTTCGCCAGAATACTCGTGGCAATTGAACTTCACATACCGCAGATCGTATTTCGGGAACCGGAACTCCCAGGAACCAGAATCGAATACGACGCTGGGGCCGGTGGCCAGTTTCAGCGAAATATCGCGCAGGCCCATCAAGCCGGCTCCGCCAATTTCCAGCGGACGGACCGCCAAAGTACTCTTCCCCGCCTGAGCAATCAGGACAGTTCCGACGCGGATCTTGCGATAGTTGTTCCAACCGCCAGTGTTCTGGACTTTCGTTTCCAGTTGCTTATCGCCGACGTCGGTCCGGAATCGACCTCCTTCGCCTTCGTGCGACATTTCGAACCAGACTTCGTAGGGGCCGGGTTGAGGAACTTCGAACTCCCATTGCACGACATCATCGTTCGATTGCCAGGCGCCAATGGTTTCGAAGTCGCCCACCTTGTGAATCCCGAATTGCTCGGTCTTCTTCGTGAACTTGGCGTCTTTCAGCAGCAGTGGGACAGGGGGAGCTTGTGCTTCCAGTTGTGTGCCGGATTTTTCCGCAACAGGATTGGTCAAGTCGAAATCGGCCGAACGGAACGGAACCAGCGGTACTTCCTGAGTCGTCAAACTGGCGCGGGCCAGCTTGGCATCCACGGGCTGGTTGCCAGCCGGAGATGCTGCGAAAATTCCCAATTCGTGAGTCCCGGCATTCAACCAGAGATCAACACTGCGGCCACCGGCTCCCACGGGCATTTCCAAGACGCCATTGACCAGCAATGCGGTCTTGATGCCATTGACCTGGATCCGAACAGCACCGCTTTTGGGC
>JBAWWJ010000056.1:0-36224 GCA_037146815.1 Planctomycetota bacterium | reverse complement strand
ATGTATTTCTCGGTGTTCCTCAGTGTCGTTGTATGTTGCCGAAACGAAGTAAACGAAGACACACAAGGACACGGAGGCGCACTGAGAGTCGAGAGACTCTGTCTTCTTTCTCAATGATGGGCCTCAGGATGTGGCAGACAGTTACGGCTTGGCCGGGATCGTTGCCGTCAGATCGTTGACCAGCTTTGCCAGTTGCTCGTGCGTCACTTGAATCGGGACCGCGACACGGCCAGGGTTGGCGGCATCGTTTCGGAACCGGCGAAGTGAAAACCGACCCTGACCGTGGGACGACAGCAGCACTTCGTAGTACTTGGTTGTCCCCGCAGCATTCTGATCAGGAGGTGTCGAACGGATCAGAACTTCTCCCGATTGAGCGTCGTATTCCAGGGGTCCCAGGTTCTCCAGCAGGTACGTGACTCGCTTACAAAGGCCGTCGCCCCACTTCTTCAACACATCCAGTGTGGCGTTTCCGAGTGCTGGGACGTCAAGACGCAATTCTTCACACGACACTCCCAGCGACTCAACACTGAGGAGGTCGACCGACAATGTCACCCCGCTGCCGTCGGCAACCGCCACCGTGCGGGCAGGCACAAACGTCTGGCCGACGAGAGGTGACAGAGCAGCTGACAGATCAAGGCTCAACGACATTGAAGTTCCATTTCTCGTTTTGTGACGTCACATGCTTAAGGCGGGCGTGGTGACGACTTGGTTTCTGGACTCGATCATCAGCCGAAAAGCGTTGGCGTCCGGTTATGACTGTGGACTGTCGCCCAGCGGCTGATGGTCCGACCCAGATTCTTCACCATGACACGAACTAGTGTAACTGCAGCAATGATCCTGGAAAGTAAATCAGCGAGATCAGAATTCCCATCGCCAGGCCAACCCATGACAACCATCGCGCGGTCACTTCCAGAACGGGACGACGAATCCCCGGGTGTTGTCGCGTCAGCAACAGACCCGCCGACGAAAGAATGGTGCTGACTCCTCCGATCACCCCAATGAACACAACATTAAAAAAAGCGTTGAAAAACCCAGCCAGACGCTCACCATCATTGGCATCCCCCATCAACAGGAATGTGACGCACCAGCCGATGCATCCTGCCAAGGCGCAGACAAAAGCGAGCCGGGGACGAGTCCGGCGAGGGTGCGTAGGAATTGAGTCCTGGTGGGACTCCGCGGATTCTCCCATCGTTCATTTTTCCCGGATGCTGTGCGTGGAACCGTCATATGAAATAATCGACGTACGGTCGTCGACAACCGTTTCGATGTGGACCGGTCGAGCCCACAGTTTATGCAGATTCAGCAACGAATCGCGAGCGTAGTCCTGTTTCAGTTCGATCCCCTGGAACCTGTGCTGCAAATAGAGTTCGCCGCGATTGCGGTAGTTGGCGTCAACAACATAAATGAATGGTCGACCGTGATTTGTCAGGCTGTTCAACAGTTGCTGCTTGACCTTCGCAAACTCGCGCGAGGCGATTTCGAAGTTTTCCGTACTCTCGTTGTACGCAAACGAAAACATCTTGTGCCGGGCACAAAATTCCGGAGTCAGAAACGTGTCGATGAATGTCACATCGTTGTGACTCTGCCGCACTTCGAAAATCTTCTTGCGACCCAGGCCCAGTTGCTTGTCCCAGTGCTGACGGGCCTGCCAGTTGTCGCATTCTTCCCATTCGCTTCCGAATTGACCACGGTTCCAGCGTTCTTCGATATCGCGAAACAACTCGATCCCGATTTTATACGGATTGATCCGCTGCGGAGTCATCATCACAGTTCCACTGTGATGGTCCGCATAGTCGATCACTTCGGCATCGGTCAGTCCGTGGCGAGTCATCAGGAACGTGTGCCAGTAACTGGCCCAGCCTTCGTTCATGATCTTGGTCTGACCCTGCGGAGCAAAGTAATAGGCTTCATCCCGAATGATCGCCAGGATGTCATGCTGCCAGTCGCGCAAGGGGGCATGTTCCAGCAGGAACAGCAGGACATCACGCTGAGGTTCATCGGGGAACGACCGCTTCTTTTCTTTTTCGTCGTCCTTCTGTCGCTTATCACGAGCTTCCTGTTCCAGGATTTCGGGTGGATTGATGAACGAATCCATGTACCCTTTGGACGGAAATCGGTTGGCCCCGTTCAGGTATTCGTAATCATCTTCGCGCAACAGCGCCGCATGCGGGACTGGCTCGACATCGGGAGCCCGCTTGACGTGCATCGAATGCGTATCGATCAGGTCTTCCAGCGACAGGCAGGCATCAATGAATTCTTCGACCTTTTCAAAGCCGAACCGGTCGATATATCGGCTGATCCGAGTGGCATGGTTCGCCATCTGGTCGAGCATCTTCCGGTTCGTCTGGCCAAACCAGGCATTGTTCTTGAAGAAGTCGCAATGGCCATACACGTGAGCGATCACCAGTTTCTGGTCAACCATCTCGTTCGTGTTGAGCAGGTAGGCATAGCAGGGATCATTGTTGATCACCATTTCGTAGATCCGCTGCAGTCCGTACATGTGCGTTTTGATCAGTTCGTCGTATTCGGCCCCGAATCTCCAGTGGGGATAACGAACCGGAAACCCGCCATAGGCGGCGAACATGCAGAGTTCTTCCAGGTCGAGAACCTCGAAGATGGTCTCGAAAAAATCCAGACCGTAACTGCGTCCCAGTTCTTCTGTACGTAACTGGATATCGCGAAGTTCCGGCGGAAGCGTGCGTGCTGTGGAAATGGACATCTGCATCCCTGCCCGCAAGAGTTCGATCGATCAGGACGTACCTCAAGTGCAGCGCTGCGCATCTACCGACTTTACCATGCTGCGAAGCCTGTGCCGAGACGATTTTCTCTACGTGTCCATTATTCGATCCGGTCCTGTGGGAGGAAACCCATGTTCCCTTTGCAGAAACACGAATCTTGCAGATCGATTTCCGATGGGGTCGAAAATGGTTGATTGTCACGAATTACGGTACCGGCCGATGAATTCATCTCGAAGACGCAAGGAGGCAATTGCCCAGTCCTCAGACTCCGCTACTTGCCCACCTGACGGGGTTTGGGTATCGTTTTGTTGCTGGTGCTTCGTCAGATTTCGGAAATTCAGTGTGGCCAAGGATGTCCAAAGGCGTGGTGATTTATCATCTCACGTCGCTTCGTCACTGCGGATCACCGCAGACTTGACGAAGATGAAGCACTCCAGAACCCGCCCAGACAGCCCGCCTGACGCAATTCGATCCCGGACGAGAGGATTCAACATGATGATTCGGTTGGCATCTTTCTGCCTGCTTGCCCTGATGACCTGCAACGTGTTTGCCCAGTCGGCTGATCCGCTGGACTGGCCTTACTGGCGTGGCCCGGAAATGAACGGGATCTCGCGCGAGAAGGGGTTGCCCGATACGTGGTCTCCCGACGGCGAAAACCTGATCTGGAAGAGTGCAGAACTCGGGTCGCGTTCCACCCCGATCGTTATGAACGGCAAGCTGTACTCGCTGGTCCGACACAATCCCGCGACAACCACAGAAGCCGAAAAGGTGATCTGTGTTGATGCGGCCACCGGTGAAAAGAAGTGGGAAAATCGCTTCAACGTCTTCCTGTCCGATGTTCCAGATACACGCGTTGGCTGGTCCAGCGTCGTTGGTGACCCTTCGACCGGTCATATTTTCGCGCTGGGAGTCTGCGGATTTTTCCAATGCCTGGATGGCGAAACCGGCAAGACGATCTGGTCACATTCGATGAGCGAAGAATATGGTCTGCTGAGCACCTATGGGGGCCGCACCAACTTCCCGATCGTTCATGAAAACCTGGTCATCATCAGCGGTGTTGTCATCGGCTGGGGCGAAATGGCTCGCCCTGCCTACCGCATCATTGCGTTCGACAAGCGAAATGGTCAGGCCGTCTGGTTCCAGAGTACTCGCCCGCTTCCCGAAGACACGACGTACAGCGCACCCTCGATTGCTGTTATCAACGGGCAAACGCAACTGGTTGTCGGTAGCGGCGACGGCAGTGTCTATGGATTCCAGCCTCGCACCGGTAAGCAACTCTGGAATTACGATGTTTCACCACGTGGCATCAATGCCCCGATCACATTTGTTGGCAACACGATCCTGTGTGGTCACAGTGAAGAAAACCTGGACGACACTGCGATGGGAGCCTTGTTCGCTCTCGACGTGACGAAGGCCGGCAACATCACGAAGTCGGGTGAAATCTGGCGTTCCAAGGAACAGTTCATCGGCAAGACGGGCCCGCTGGTGATTGGTGACCGCGTTTATTCCGTTGACGACGGCGGAATCTTCTTCGTCAACGATCTGAAGACCGGTGCACTCATCGGAAAGACCAAGATCGGAACAATGGGACGCGGCAGCCCGGTTTATGGGGACGGCAAGATCTATGTCATCGACGGAAACGGTCGCTGGTTCATCTTCGCTCCTGATGAAGCGAAAGGGGTGAAAAAAGTTCACTCGCTTCGTTTGGAAAACGGTGACGTCAACGCTTCACCGATTATTTCTCATGGTCGCGTTTACATCACCTGTGAAACGATGATGTACTGCATCGGTTTGAAAGATACCAAGCCTTCGGCGGACCCGATCCCGGCCATGGCAGCAGAAACACCTCGTGAAAACGACATGAAGCCGGTTCAGGCACTGGTCGTCCCCGTGGAATCGCTGCTGAAGCCAGAAAATAAGCAGGACTTCTCGGTCCTGCTCTACAATGCGAACGGGCAATTCGTGTCGGTTGCCAAACCGGCTGATGTCAAGTTTTCGATCCAGGGGCCAGGTAAGATCGACGAGTCTGGCAAGTATGTCGGCCCAGGTGGGAACGTACACGCCCCCGTGATCGTCACTGCCGAAGTTGGCGAACTGAAAGCTCAAGCTCGTATCCGCATCATCCCGGAAGTCACCAAGGCAACGCCGTGGTCGTTCGATTTCAATGATGGACAGGTTCCGGTCACCGGGGTCGGGATGCGATACCGTCATATTGCCATCGATCTCGATTACTTCACCGCACTGAAAAAAGATGATCCGCTGGCGGCCAAGCTGTATATCTACCTGACAACCCAGTTCACCAACGTCCCCGCCCCGAAGACGACCTTCGATGATTCGACCCCGGCCCAGTTGTTTACGGGGCTGAAGCGTTACCTGGGACTGATCGAAGCGATCACGACTCAGGATCAGGGGAAAGAGAAACTCGATCCTTCGCTGAAGCGATTGCAGGCTGATGGCGTAATTGCCAAGTGGGACTGGACCGGCAACGAAAAGATCCCGACACAACTGGTTGTCGAAAAGGGGACTCGCAAGGTGACGGGGAATGGCGTGATGTGCAAGATCACGACGATTCCACGCGGAACAAAGAGTCAGGGATGGCTGGGGCATCCGGGTTCCAAGGGTTACTCGGTTCAGGCAGATTTCATGGCGAATCAGGTCGACGTTGGTGCCGATGCCGATAAGAATTCAAAGCTGCCCGACTTTGGTGTGAACAATCAGCGTTATCGACTGGCTCAACTCGGTGCTGCCCAGCAGTTGAAGCTCTACTCGTGGTTCCCGCACGATCAGAAGTCGCACGAAGTTCCCTTCGCCTGGCAGGCGGGTGAATGGTACACGCTGAAGCTGATTGTCAACATTGAAGAACGTGATGGACAGCCGGTTTCAGTCTGTCGCGGAAAGGCCTGGAAGAAGTCTGATCCCGAACCCAAAGACTGGTCCATTGAATGGACTGATTCTCCTGCTAACTTGACCGGCAGCCCTGGCTTGTATGGCAATGCCAAGGATTCGGAAATCTTCGTTGATAATGTCTCGGTCGTCCCCCAGTAATTGATGATGGAAATCGGCCCTCACTCGCGTCGAGTGAGGGCTGCAGTAAATCTGGTCTTCTGAAAATGGAACGCGGCAGATGCCGCACCGGCTGTCCGCATCAGACTCAATGCGATCTGTTTGAAAGACGGTTCGCCAAATCAGTCAGAGCTTCCCAAAGGAATCCCGTCATGAAGTCTTTCTCGCTCGCCGCCGCGATCGCTCTGATAGCGACCGGTCTCGCCTCGGCCGCTGACAAGTTCAATCCGACCGACGAACTGCTGAACTCTCTGGGTAAAATGAAGGTCGCCAAGTACGACTGGCCTCAATGGGGCGGGTCGACTCACCGCAACAACACACCTCCCGGCGAAAATATCCCGCACGAGTGGAATCTTTCTACAGGCGACAATGTCCTGTGGGCAATGCCGCTGGGGTCTCAGACCTACGGTAATCCGGTCGTCGCTAACGGAAAAGTGTTTGTCGGCACCAACAACACAAATGGTTATCTGAAACGCTATCCCTCGAAGATCGACCTCGGTTGCCTGATTGCTTTCGAAGAAAAGTCTGGCAAGTTCCTGTGGCAGGCTTCGTCGCCAAAGCTCCCTTCGGGGCGTGTCAACGACTGGCCGATGATGGGGATCTGCTCCACCGTTTATTGTGACGACACCCGGCTGTGGTACAACACGAGCCGTGGTGAAGTCCTTTGCCTGGACGTCGAAGGTTTCCACGACGGTGAAAACGATGGGCCTTTCAAGGCGGAAGCCAACGAAAACAAGGATGAAGCCGACATCATTTGGCGTTATGACCTGATGGGTGCTTTGGGCGTGTTCCAGCACAACATGTGTTCGTGCTCGGTCACCTGCGTTGGCGATTACTGCTTCGTGATCACAGGCAATGGCGTCGATGACGACCATATCAACATCCCGCAGCCTAATGCTGCCAGCTTTATCTGCCTGGACAAGAATACCGGCAAGCTGGTGTGGAGCGACAAGTCGCCGGGGACGAACATTCTGCACGGTCAGTGGTCCAGCCCCTGTGCTTTCGAAGCTGGCGGGCAGGCTCAGGTTGTGATGGGTGGCGGCGATGGCTGGCTCTACAGCTTCGATCCCGCTGGCGATGGCAAGGGTGGTCCAAAGCTGCTTTGGAAGTTTGACTGCAACCCCAAAGAATCTGTGTATTCACTGGGTGGACGTGCGACTCGTAACCACATCATCGGGACCCCGGTCTTCTACGATGGCTATGTCTACTCAGGTGTTGGTGAAGACCCTGAGCACGGCGAAGGGATTGGTCACTACTACTGCATCGATCCAACCAAGAGAGGTGACTTGAGTCTGGAACTGGCAATCGACAAGGACGGGAAAGAGATGGCGCCGCGCCGTCTGCAGTGCGTCGATACGAAAAAGGGTGAAAAGGCGATTCCAAACCCCAAGACGGGGGCCGTCTGGCACTATGACTCGGTCGACCGCAATAAGAACGGCAAGATCGACTTTGAAGAAACGATGCATCGGACGATCGGCAGCGCTGCGATCAAGGACGACCTGCTGTTCATCACCGACTTCGCCGGGCTGGTCCACTGCCTGGATGCCAAGAAGACCGAAAACGGCAAGCCGATTGTGTATTGGACTCACGACATGTTCGCCGCCGCATGGGGTTCGGTGCTGATCGTGGATGGCAAGGTCTACGTCGGCGATGAAGACGGCGATATCACGGTTTTCGAACTGTCCAAGAAGCTGAAGGTTCTTGCCGAAAACAACATGATCAACTCGGTCTACAGCACCCCGATCATTGCCAACAACACGCTGTTCATTTCGAACAAGAGTACGTTGTTTGCGATCAAGGAAGGTGCCAAGTTGAAGGGCGGGGTTAAGCAGGGGGCGACCACGGGCGGCGCCGCTGAATAGTCCGTGTTTGATGTTGTAAATCGTAAGACGGCTCTTTTGGGGCCGTCTTATTTTTTGATGGGTGAATCGACGCAACAGCGCGATTTGGCAGGAACTGGCGGACGTTCCAGCAGAGATCGATGGCCTGATTGGCGAGGCCAAAGATTTATTGACAATTTAAATGTCACCCCCGTAGTATGACAAATTGACTTGTCTGTTCCGAACGCACACTTCGAACTCGTCTTTCCGCAGGGGGCTCCGATGACAATTCGATCGTTCTGTTTGTCGTTACAAATTCTGAGTTGCTATGCGGTCTTGTCAACAAGTGCATCCTTCGGCCAGTTCGGTCATGGTGGTGGCCTGGCAGAGCCTACCAAGCCTAATGCAACGGCGCCGCGAGTCCATTCATTTCCATTGGCGACCGAGAATGAAGCCAGGATCGAACGAGTGTTGGATGCTCCTGCGAATGTCGAACTGACTGACGACGTGGAACTGGAAAAGGTGCTGCGTGAACTTGAAAAGCAGTTTGACATCGATATCTGGCTTGATAAGCAGGCCATTTCCGATGGCGGGCACGACATTGATCAGAAAATCACTCTGGCCGTCAAAAGAATTTCACTGAGAAGTTGCCTGAAACTGATCCTAGAGCCATTGGGGCTGACAACGGTAATTGAAGATGACGTCCTGAAGATTACGACAAAAGCTGCTTTGGCAAATCACATCACAACCCGCATCTATCCCATCGCCGACCTGTGTGCGACAAAGGATGACGCGACCGAGTTGTTGCAGACCCTGGAATGCGGACTGGGTAAACCTGAAAATGGAGAACCGAAGTATCATCTGGTCGTTTCCGCCCGACTGAAATCCCTGACCGTTCGTGAATCGTATGTGGTGCATCAGCAGGTTCAGGCTTTGTTGAATGCACTGCGTGATCTTCGGACCACGGACCCGATCCCGCTTGAAGCAGATCCGTTCGAAGCGCCAGCCCCTTCCAACGGTGGACTAAAGCCAATTCCGCCCGATCCTCACAAGTCAAAAATCTGAACGATTGCTTCGAACGAGCTGTGTCCCTTCAATCTGGGCGATTTGCCTGTAACGCCGGGTCTGGCTACTATCAATGCGGTTCGCAGCGCGTTTGAGTGCTCCTGCGGAGACGCGTTGGATAGATGTGACAGGCAATGCGGGATTGAAGATATGTCGATTTCCTCGTGCCGTTTGATTCGCTGGCCCCTTTTTCCAGGTAGCCTGCTGTGGATTGTCGCGCTGGCATCCCTTTTCCCTGCAACTGTTTGGGCCGATGCGGCACTGGACGAGTACAACCTCGCCGTCGGCCTGTACAAACAAAGTCGCTGGGAAACCGCCGCGCAAAGGTTTCGTGCTTTCGCCAAGAACTACGACAAGCACGAAAAGATGCCACTCGCCCGGCTTTACCTGGGACTGACGCTGGTCAATCTGGAAGATTACAAAGCGGCTCGTGACGAATTCCGGACGTTTGTCAAAGACTACCCCCAGAACACCAATATCCCTCAGGCTCGTTATCGCATCGCCGAATGCAGTTACCTGATGGAAGATTTTGCTGCCGCCAGGGGAGAGCTTGAAAGTTATTTGAAAGACTTCCCCAAGGATTCCTTCCACGATCACGCGCTCCCTTATCTGGCAGACGCGCAGCTTCGCTCGAACGATCCGTCAGCCGCTTTGATCAATTTCCAGCAGGCGATTGAACGATTCCCGGAAGGCCCCTTGGTGGATGACGCCCGGTTCGGTCGAGCACGGGCGTTCGAAGCCTTGAAAAAAGACGACGAGGCCATCGCTCAGTACAAAGAATTGATCGCTCGTCCGGCAGGTCCGCGTGCTGCCGATTCCCAGTTTCATCTGGCGGCCCTCGCTTTTGAACGAAAGCGGTTTCCCGAGGCGGCCGTTGCCTACACCGAACTGGTGATAAAATTTCCCAACAGTCGATTTGTTCCCGCGTCACAACTGAATGCCGGGTATGCCTATTTCCAGTCCGGCAAATTCGCCGAAGCCGCGACTCAATTCGAAGCCGCCACCGCGGAAAAATCGCAGCGAGTGACTGCCGGGTACTGGCAGGGACTGAGCCTGAAATCGCAGACCCAATACGCCAAAGCCGCAGACGTGCTGAAAGCGACTGCCGCAGTTGCAGGTGAACAGCCACTCTCCGAATCGATCCTGTTTCAACAGGGATTGTGCGAACGTCATCTCGGGCATACCGCAGAAGCCCGCCAGATGTTTGAGACCGTCCTTGCCAAGTGGGCCAAGGGAGAATACGCCGACGATTGCCTGCACGCTCTGGCCGAGCAGTCCATCGAAGCGGGAGACCTGCCGACGGCAGACCGCTTGCTGACACGATTTGCCACAGAATTCCCATCAAGCGGACTGCGACTTCACATGGAGTTGTTGTCGGGACGTCTGGAACTGGCACGCGCGGCGATCGGCCTGCGAGATCAGAAGCCGCCTGCCGAAGTAGCCGTCTACTATGAGGCGGCCGCAAAACGATTCGAAAACGTGATGACGAACAGTACGATCCCGCTGACTCGCAACCAGGCGCGATACTACCTGGCATTCTCGCGACAGCTTCAGGGGAAGGGAGCCACTGCTCTGGAACTGCTGGCACCTCTCGTGGAACTGGTTCGGAGTGAAGGGGCAAAGTCAGAACTGGTGGATGCACTCGTCCTGCAGGCCGATTCGCAGCTCGCCGAAAAGAAGTACGACGAGGCCGAAAAATCGGCTCAGGAATATTTGACGCTGGTTTCGAAAGGTCGACAGGCGGCACGCGCTGTTTCGGTTCTGGCGGTCTCAGCAGCACACCGGAAAGAAGCGGCCAAGGTCGATGCGGCCGTGGAGCGATTGAAGCAGGAGTTCCCCGAGCATCCGCTACGCGCAGTGACTCTGCAGCAGTTGGCGGAGCTTGCCGACAGCAACGAAGACTGGCCAGCAGCAGCACGCTATTACGATGCACTGATCCCACTCTGGAATGGCCTGGAATCCCAACCCTTCGCCATCCGGGGACTCGCCTGGGCACAGCTTAAGCAAAAACTCCCTGACGCGGCCAAGACGTATGCCAGGATCGAACAGCAGTTCCCGAATCATCGACTGGTTCCGGAAAGCATCTACTACCGCGCCGATGCGTTGAAGGAAGCGGGGCAACTCGACGACGCTATCGTGTCGTTCGCCGCACTGCTGCGTAAGGTACCCGCAGACAAACCTGCCGAACCGGGTGCAGAATTGCAGGCTCCACTACTCTATTCCTATCGAGCCGGTCTGCAGAGTGCACGACTGTACCGTAAGGCAAAACGCGTCAAGGAAGCCGATGCCGAATACGAAGAACTGATCAAACGGTTTCCCAAGCCGCAACGACTGGATCAGTTGTTGAACGAATGGGCTCTGCTCAACTATGACGCTGGGCAGTACGAACGGGCGGACATGGTATTTCGGAAGATCGTTGCGGAAACTCCTGACAGCGAACTGGCAGACAACGCCCGACTGAGTCTCGCGGAAAGCGATTTGATTGCGGAACGATTCGATGACGCTCGAAAAGCGTTTGAGCAATTGCTGGCGTCTGAGAAAAGCGATGCTGAGGTGAAGGAACGGTCTGTCTATCAGTTGCTCGTACTGGCCGTCGAGCAGCAGCGATGGGGTGACGTGGTGCCGCTCGCCAACAAACTGGTGGCTGATTATCCCGGTAGTCCGCAACGTTGGTATGCCACTTACAGCATCGCCGAAGCGATCCTCGCGAATCTGAAGGCAACCGAACTGGAACTGGAAGTGGCTCGCGAAAAAGTGACTGGTCTGCGTAAAGAACAGGACAACCCGGAACTGAAATCGCAGGTCTGGTTTGATCGAGTCTGGGTACTGTCTGCCGAGATTTCGTTTCGTCAAAAGAAGTACGACGAGATTGAAGTAACGGTGACAGAATTGCGGCAGCGCCCCGCGAAGTCCCCGTTCCTGTATCAAGCCGAAGAAGTCCTCGGACGAGGCTACAAGCAACAGGCCCCCCCACGATTTGAAGACGCTCGCAAGGCGTTTGAACGCGTGCTGGCTGACCCTGTTGCAGACAAAACCGAAACGGCTGCCAAGAGCCAGTTCCTGATTGGCGAAACGCTGTTCCTGCAGGAAAAGTGGGCCGAGGCATTCTTGGCCTACCAGCGGGTTTTCGCCAACTACAAGTATCCCGAATGGCAGGCGGCCGCGCTGCTGCAGTCGGGTAAGTGCGATGAACAGCAGCAGCAGTGGAAAGAAGCCGCCGCGACCTATCGACTGCTGCTCGAGAAGTTCCCCACCTCCACGCATGCGACCGACGCCCGGCAACGCCTGGAAGTCGTCACCAAGAAGATTTGAACCCGCCCGGAATCCGCCACCACTATGCGACTTGCCCTGCTTTGCGATGATGCGACAGTTGTTCCCTGGCTGAACGCGATCGCAGGCGATCCGATTCACGAAGTCGTGCTGGCAGTGACATTGTCGCCTCGTTGCGCCGAATTACTCCGGGGCCGCTCCGGCATCCGCCTGACACCTCATTGGGAAGACCTGCTGGGGGGCAAGGGCTTTGATGCCATCCTGGTGGGTGGCAGCGACGCGACAATGCTGGAAGCAATCAAGCAGCTTGCTTCGGCCGGTCAGAAGCTGCTGTTCCTGCCCGGGATCGATCAAGGTTCGACGTTTGTCTACGAATTGAGTTTGATCCGTGATGACAATCATGTATCGATCACCCCGGCGATCTGGCACCGGTGCGATCCGGCTCTGGTGCGTACGCGGGAAATCATTCGATCCGCATCACTGGGAAAAGTTCAACTCCTGCAATTCCAGCGTGAGATTTCCAGCGGCTCGTCATTGGTCGCTCAGGCTGACATCAATCGTGCGTTGCTTTCGGACATCGATCTGTTGAGATGGCTGGTCGGCGATTACGATCAGGTGACCGCGTTACGAACGGGAGCCTCCGACGCCGGGGTGCTGACCCAAAGCGTGAAACTGGCAGGTAAAAGCCTGCCAGAAGCGACGTGGGATGCACGAGCGGGCAAGTCACCTCAAAGTCGATTGACGATTCATGCGGAACAAGGGACCGCCACAATTGAGCGTGATCCGCAATCGCAGGAATGGGTCTTGACTGACTCCAAAGGCGAGCGACTGGTCGGAAACCACAATGCTGCAATCCGCGATTTCCTGAGCCAACTGGATGCAGGAACGGCGGGGCCCGTCGAATGGCAGGAACTGGTCAAGGGTTTTGAAACGGTTGACGCGACCGGACGATCCGTGGCTCGCCGCCGGACGATCGAACTTCATTTTGAACCGATGTCCGAACGGGCAATTTTCAAAACTCAGATGACAGCCATTGGCTGCAGCGTACTGATCGCGACGTTAATGCTGGTCATGGTGTATCTGGCAATTGCTTCCACAATACCATTGCCTCCAGCCGTTCTGATCCTGCTGAGAACGCTGGTCTTCGCCCCTTTGGGCCTCTTCCTGCTGCTGCAGTTGCTGTACCCGCTGACCCGCCCCTCCGAGGGGCAGGATGGTCTACCGAGCGAGCGGTGACGGCCGTGACGTGTTTCGCACGACTGAGAGTTGTCGAATGAAGCAATCGGTTAAGGCTTCAGATCGTGTGGCGGAACCTCAAATCCCAAGGCACGCATCAAGCCTGAGCCAGCCGCACCAATGTACCCAGCGAGTGGAGACTCGCAAAGTTTTCTGCATCGTTCAACGACTTCACTTACTTTATGGACGAGACCTATCACGTTGACGAATTTGGCAAAGATTGTTGGCGATTCAGTTTCCACCTTTTCGAGTGCTGGTTGATTTAATGCAAATTCGCCTGCGATCCGAATCAATGCGTCCTGCAATCCCCTTGCGCCGCTGATTCGATATCGGTCAACAGCACGGCGGATCATTGACAACATGCTCATGATCCAATCACGAAGTCGTTTGTTGATGTTCGACGTTTCAACCATCTGGAACAACTCGTTCAAAGCATCGTTGATTGCATTCAGATCAGCTGGTTTCAGGTCTGGTTCCTCATCGAGTTCATGAATCAGGAACTCCAAACTGTAGATCGCTTCTCTACTCAAGGTTGTATTTACGTTTGAACCCCCCGCGTGGATGTCTTGGAAGGCGATGGCTTTGCGAATCTCAGGGATAAACTTGAGTCGCACGTTTGCTTTCTGAACGTCAAATGTATCCCTGATCTCCGTTTCTAATTCGTCCAATTGTCGCAACATCTCAACCAACAATGGGGCAACCTCATCCAATGTATGCTTTACATTGAGCGCCTTCGCCCATGCGACGAGTGTTGGAAGCTCTCCAAGATATTTTTTCACATCAACCAGTATTGTGTGAATTCGGCTGGCGTTGTTTTGGGGCATTTCAGGATCTCAGATTTCCAAAATGTGATCGGGATTGTTGCGGACAGTCTACACCGTCAAACCAAGTTCTTGAATCGTCGTTAAGAATTCTGCTACCTTGGTTTCCTTCAATGACTCGGATGTCCCGCCAATGACGGCATGCATCTCTGACCGGAGTCTTGCGTCACGCAAAAACGGCACCCGATCCTTTGTTGAAAAAACGATATGAACGAGAATGTTTGAGAGCGACTGCGGCATGATTGAGCTCCGCGTGATTACGAGAAATGTCACTCAATTTACTCTAACGTCGGACGAGTCGGACATCGAACATTTTATGGATGGCAGCCGACGCAACCCCATTCGGGGTAGGAGATCAAGGTATCCGGCAGACCCAGGGTAGCCGCGATTTGCGGCAACCCTGGGCTATAAGACTTAACTCCGTTGGAGTAGCTGACGGACGGACTGCGGGGAGACGGACCAATGCATTTCCACGTTGGGCCTATCCGGGCCTGTCATTCATTCCGTCGTCGATGTTGATTTCAGTTACTGCATGCGACACCCCGTAGTTCTGTTGTTTCGAATTGCTGTTCGCATGTCGAGCTTGTTCGGCGCACAACAAATCCGTCTATCTCGTACGACCGGTCTTCTACTCCAACGGAGTTACGTCTTATAGCCCAGGGTTGCGAGCGAAGCTCGCTACCCTGGGTGCATGACGTACGACGGCCATCTACCCCGAATGGGGTTGCGTCACCTAAATCGTTCGTTGAACGACGACTTCGTCGTGTGGTGACGCAGATGTGGCCTTTTCGTATCGAGACTCACCCAATCCACTTCTGCCTGGACCGCATTGAAGAGCTCAGATTGTTGAGTGCCCCGGGGTGACGAAGTCACGGGAAGTTGTGAAAGATTGAAACGGGGTAAACTTCTCGTCGCGTCGCGACCCAGCGACTCACAAAGTTTTCTGCAACGGTCGTAAACATCACTGGCTTTGCAGACTTTGTTGAAGAGTCAATCCCAGACGTATCTCTCATCATAATCAACCTTGTGGCGTATCAGAAATTCGCGGAATTCGGTTTTGAAATCCTTCGCTTGATGATGCGATTCCTGATTCTGAATATATTTGGACACGATCGGCGTTTGAGAGTGGCTCACCGAAAATGCTCCGTACCCGGCCTGCCAGGCAAATTCCGTGAACTCTGGAGATCGATTCTTGGCCCAGATTGAGGTCACGCGCTTTAGTTCCTTCACCCAATCGGATAATGAAATTGTTCGTGCCTGCTGTGCCAGGAGGTGGATGTGATCTTCGACTCCTCCAACAATAATGGGAGGGCACTTCAATGACTTGGATGTCCCGCCAATGACGGCATACATCTCTGACCGGAGTATTGCGTCACTCAAAAACGGCACCCGATCTTTTGTCGAAAAAACGATATGAACGAGAATGTTTGAGAGCGACTGCGGCATGTTTGAACTCCGCGTGATTGTGAGAAATGTCACTCAATCTACTCTAACGTCGGACGAATCGGACATCGAACATTTTATTGATGGCAGCCGACGCAACCCCATTCGGGGTAGGAGATCAACGTATCCGGCAGACCCAGGGGGCTATAGGACGTAACTCCTTTGGAGTAGCTGACGGACGGACTGCAGGAAGACGGACCAATGCATTTCCACGTTTGGACTATCCGGGTCTGTCATTCATTCCGTCGTCGGTGTTGATTTCAGTCACGGCATGCCCACATCCGCAGTTCGGTTGTTTCGAATTGCTGCTCTCATGTCGAGCTTTGTTCGACCCAGATCAAACCCGACTATCTCATACGAAAGGTCTTCTACTCCAAAGGAGTTACGTCTTATAGCCCAGGGTTGCGAGCGAAGCTCGCTACCCTGGGCACATGACGTACGACGCTATCTACCCCGAATGGGGTTGCGTCACCTCATCGCGAGGGTGTCGCTGCAGACCAGGTCGAGTGGGTCTTCAAATCGGCCATTGATTCCGCCAGCAAAATCGGGGTGTTGGGAGCCCCCGCGATTGACCTTAGGCAGCGAGGTGTTAAAAATAGAGTTGATCTTTTTCAGGAAGAACGAGGGCTATTTTCAAGCGGTTCTCCAGCTTTGCGGGGTAGGAATGAAGTATCTCGAACCGCATCCGATGAATGGCCGTGGCCTTTATCTTTCTTTAATCCGTGACGATGTCCGACCCGGTAGAAAACATCATTAGTGTGGGGTGACACAATGACAGAAGAAGAACTACGGGACGTTGACTTCTATTTGAAAGTATTTCACGAGGACGATGGGCTATTGACGCCTGTCACTCTCAATGCATATGCGTCATGTGGTCCTACACCGGAATTTGTTCAAGCAGCGCTGACGGCGATGAAGGATGCGAATTGGATTGCCCGCGCACACGGTGCTCGGTTCCTGGGGATCGCAAAATTCAGTGATGAAGTAGGGTCCATTTCGGCGGACCTTTGGTCTCAAAGCGAAACTTGCCTGCTCGCATTACTGCAGGATCTGGAACAGGCTGTGAGAATCCGAGCGGCGGTGGCTCTTGGGCTTGTGGCACCGACGATCGCAAATGCGAAAACTGCCCTTCCGATTCTGTGCACGATTGCTGACCATCCATTGACCAGCGAGTATGAATTGCGGGATGTGGCGACTGCGTTGTCACAATTTGCCCCGGTGATTCCTGAGGAGATCGTTCGCATCGCCCCAACTTTCTTAATGCATTCGGATAGTGAGGTCGTCAGCAATTATCTGTTTGGCATCGCACAATGTGGAACTTTCGCAATGCCCCTCGTTCCTCAGATCAGATCGCTCGCCAGAAGCCGCGATGCAGACATTAAGACGTATGCAAAAAAAACGCTGGAGCTTCTCGGAGTGAAGAAGAGCTTGTTCGTCCGCCTTTTCGGTTGGTAAGGCTTTCGCAGACAAATCCCCTGTCGACTGAACTCGGCGTGATGGTTGTGAGTATTCTTTACGGCTGATTGACTCGGTCAACCACAGAATTCGGTGGCCAGGGCGCGCCGAATGTGTGGCGGGGGCGCACCGGCTTTGCGGAAGCCCCCGAAATCGCGGACATTATGCCCGACCCACACCAGACGGCCCTCACCGTCGATCAAATTCAGTACCAGGGCACGGGCACGTCCGCTCAATTGACCGTCTTCAGGTTGCTCTGCAGTGATCTCATGTCCGACCACAACTTACGGGAAATCCACTGGCTTCCAGTGGTGATTGCCGATATATTTGAAACTGCTCGCTTGCCTTGACGGTGCTGATGCACTCCCGCCTCCTTCTGCTGACCGACAGATTTATGACCTACCGTATCTGCCTGCTGGGCGTTCTGTTCGCTGTTTCGTTCATTCGATGCGCCAATGCAGCGGATGACTCGGTCGCACTCGCGAAGCGTTTCGCCTCGGAATCGGTGCCGTTCGTCAAAAAGCACTGCATTTCCTGCCATGGCGAGAAGGAACCGAAGGCAGATTTGAATCTTTCGGCAGATCAAGACGCGAAGTCATTGGTCGCTCGACGTGGCGTCTGGGAAAATGTGCTCGACATGGTCGAGACCGGGCAGATGCCTCCCAAGGAACACCCGAAGCCTGATCCCGTCGAAGTCGACAAGTTCGTCACACTGGTCAAAGTCCTTTTTGAGGACGCCGACCGAAACGCGAAACCGGATCCCGGGCGTGTCACCGTGCGGCGACTCAATCGCGTCGAATACAACAACACGATTCGAGACCTGATCGGAATCGATTTCAATCCTGCTGAAGATTTTCCGTCTGACGATATTGGTCATGGGTTCGACAACATCGGTGACGTGCTGACACTTTCTCCTGTTCTGATGGAGCGTTATCTGGCTGCGGCCGAGACGATCGTTAACCGGGCGATCACTCCGAACCCACCCAAGCCTCCTGATCGGGGTTTGAGTTCACGGTATCTGGAGCCCGCCGGGCCGGGCGTTGTTGAACGACGATTTCGCCCCATTTCAACGACAGGTGCCAATCCGATCCTGACAGGTCCACTGCACACTCGGTACATGATCCCTGACGATGGCGAATACAATTTCCGCGTCAATTGCTATGCCGAAACGGCCAGCGATCAACCTGTTCAAGTTGCGATCCTGGCCTGCGGAAAAAACATCGCTGGCGGGGTGACCGATGACGAAGCCAGTCGGCTGGCGGGACAATCCGTGGCTGGCCTGCGACCGTTTGTCATCGTGAAAACCGTAACAATCAATGCTCGATCGGCCGACAAGGCGGAACGGATTGAGGTCCGGATTCCTCCGACGAAAGGGTTTGACCGTGTCGCTGTGGCGATCGTCAAGCCGACGGAAGTCGCGAAACCTGCAGATGCCCCGGCTGATGCCATCGCACCCGACAAGTCGAATGCAATCACGCTGTATGTGGAAAACTTCAACCTGGAAGGGCCGCTCGACACTCGACCCGCTTCCCATCGCGCCTTGCTCGCCTGTTCACCGGAGAAGTCTCGGCCAGATCAGACTCGCGAAGTCCTGACTCGATTTGTCAGCCGTGCCTACAGACGTCCTGCGACCAAGGACGAGATCGAACGCCTCGTCATCATGACCACGTTGGCTCAGGACGATGGTTTGTCGTGGGAAGGGGCCATTCAGCGAGCATTTATGGTGGTGCTTGTTTCGCCCAAGTTCCTGTTTCGCCTGGAACTGGATGACCGCCCTGACAGTGTCGAACCCCATCCGCTCGACGAATATCAATTGGCTTCCCGACTGTCGTACTTCGTCTGGAGCACGATGCCGGATGACGAGTTGTCGCAGTTGGCGGCACGAGGAGAACTGACCAAAAACCTGGACGCTCAAGTCCGACGGATGCTGAAGGACCCGCGATCGAAATCGCTGGTCGATAATTTCGCCATGCAATGGCTGCAATTGAAACGACTGAAAACGATTGCTCCCGATCCCAAGCGGTTTCCGTCGTTCAACGAAGACCTGCGAAACGCGATGGCGAAAGAGACGGAAATGTTCTTTGATGCGGTCATCCGCGAAGATCGCAGCGTCCTCGATCTGGTCGATTCTGATTTCACGTTCCTGAACCAGACGCTTGCTCGGCACTATGGGATTGCCGACACGATGGGGAACTGGGCTGGGCAGAAGGTGGAACATCCCGGTGGCAAGCCGATCCAGCGTGAGTTTGTACGCGTCTCGTTGCCTCACAAGTTGCGAGGTGGCCTGCTGACTCAAGCGAGCATCTTGACCGTGACCTCGAATCCGACGCGGACATCGCCCGTCAAACGCGGTCGCTGGGTGTTGGAGCAGATCTTGGGGGCTCCACCCCCACCGCCACCACCAAACGTCCCCGAACTGGCGGAAGGTGAAAAAGCTCAGTTGACCGGATCACTCCGGCAGCGGATGGAACAGCACCGGGCAAACCCGGCCTGTGCGAACTGCCACGCCAAAATGGACCCAATCGGATTCGCCTTCGAAAACTATGACGCGATCGGTGCTTTCCGCACAAAAGATGGCGAATTCCCGATTGAAACATCCGGAGTTCTGCCGGACGGGAAACCTGTTCAAGGCCCTGCCGATCTGAAGTCGATCCTGATGGAGAAGCGCGCGATGTTTACTCGCTGTTTGACCGAAAAACTGATGATTTATGCCTTGGGCCGGGGCTTGGAATACTACGACCGTCGGCCGGTTATGCAGATTCAGGAAACATTGGCGAAAAACGATTACAAGTTTTCCGTGCTGGTCAGTGAGATCGTCAAAAGCGATCCATTCCGCCTGCGGCGCGGGAAAGAAGACTTCGACCCCAAAAAGAATTGAAAACGCATCAAGAATTGCCCATATCCCCTGTGGGAAGCGCCGTCGAACACTATAATTCAAGATCCCTGTTTCTGACTTGATTCGAGGTACAGTCATGACCCAGCCAGTTTCTCGACGAACCGTTCTGCAAGGCCTGAGTACAGCGGTGGCCCTGCCATGGCTGGAATCGATGGGGCCGATGACCTCTTGGGCTGCGGAAACATCCCCGGCCAAGGCGGCGACGGCTCCTAACCGGCTGGCGTTTCTGTACGTCCCCAACGGCAAGAACATGGCGGACTGGACACCGGCGACTGAGGGTTCCGCCTTCGAATTGACGCCGATCCTGGAACCTTTGGCCCCCGTCAAAGATGACGTGACAATCCTGACCGGATTGACCGCCGACGGGGCTCGTCCGCACGGGGATGGCGGTGGCGATCACGCTCGTGCCCTGGCGGCGTTCCTCACGGGAGCTCATCCCGTCAAGACTGACGGCACCGACATTCGCAACGGCATTTCGGTTGACCAGGTAGCAGCATCGCGCATCGGCGACCAGACTCGTCTGGCGTCGCTCGAAATCGGCTGCGAAGCAGGAGCCATGGCCGGGAACTGCGACTCGGGTTATAGCTGCGTCTATTCGTCGACAATGGCCTGGCGTTCGGCGACTCAACCATTGCCGAAAGAAGTCAATCCAAAGCTGGTGTTTGAACGTCTGTTCGGATCTGGTGGAAATGCCGATCGAGTTCAGCGGGACAAGCTGCGAAAGAGTGTTCTCGATTTCGTGCGGGAAGATTCACGCGATCTGCAGGCGAAGGTGAGTAAGAACGACCAGCGGAAACTGGATGAATACTTCTCGTCGATTCGTGACATCGAACAGCGAATTGAACGTGCGACTCATTTGCCCGAAGTGAAAGCCCCTGACTATCCGGTCCCTGCCGGGATTCCGAAGGACTTTCCAGACCACGTCAAGCTGATGTGCGATCTGCTAGTCCTGGCGTTCCAGGCGGATGTGACTCGCGTCAGCACGTTTGTCTTCACGAATGAAGGGAGCAACCGGGCCTATCCGTTCGTCGGTGTCTCAGAAGGACATCACGACCTGTCGCATCACGGCAACGATGCGAAGAAGAAGGAAAAGATCCGGGACATCAACAAGTTCCACGTTTCGCAGTTGTCATACCTGCTGCAGAAACTGAAAGCGATTCCGGAAGGGGATGGCACGCTGCTGGATCACTGCCTGATTGCTTATGGCAGTGCCAACTCGGACGGCAATGCCCATAACCACGACAACCTTCCGATTCTGCTGGCAGGTAAAGGTGGTGGGACCGTCCGGTCGGGACGCCACCTCGTCTATCAGAAAGAAACGCCGCTGAGCAACCTCTGGTTGTCGATGCTGGAACGAGTTGACGTGAAGCTGCCATTCCTGGGTGACAGCACCGGCGCTCTGCAGAATCTGATGAGCTGACAGCGCCGCTGATTCTGCCGTTGGCAGGCCGCCAAAACTTTGTGGCCCGGCACGAAAGTGTCGGGCCACATTTTTGTCGCAACAGGATTCGACTTTCGCAAGATTCGACTTCGATCGTCTCGAATCAACTATTCGCCAGGGGCTCCAGGTCCTTCGATCTGTTCGACAGGAGCATCCTTCCCCATCCCGAAATAGACCTTTACGGTGTACGTTCGAAGCGTCCCTTTCCAAACGTACGTGTTGACCGAAATCGCAGCATAGGTATTCGGGCCTGCCTTGTCCGTTGTGACAACGGGTTTGCCCTGAATCGGGATCTGTTCGAACTTTGATTTTGCCAGATCCTGGTGCTCGCCCACAGAAGTCAAAGCTGCTCGCCAAGCTTCGGATGTTTTTGTTGCCGCTTGCTTCGCCTGGAAGTCGAGGAGCGCCACGACGAGCAGGATACCGAGTGTTCCGAAGACAACTCCGCGAATGATCCAGTCGCGCATGGCATTCTGAGGTGGCTTCTTGGCCGACTTCTTCGCGCTCTTTTCAGAGTCACTCATGTTGGGAATCTATCGTTAGAGGAAGAAGACGAACGTCACGATGACGAAGATGGGAATCAAGATCGCACCGGAATAGGCCATGTAGCCAAAAAAGCCTGGCATCCGGACGTTGTTTTCTTCCGCGATCGCTTTCACCATGAAGTTCGGGCCGTTTCCGATATAGGTGTTGGCCCCCATGAAGACCGAGCCACAGGAGATGGCCGCGAGGATCTGTGCTGCTTCGGTACCAGGCAGTTTCAGGAACTCCGCCAGATACCGGCCTGATTCGGCGTCGATCCCGCGAATCCCGCACGCGGTCACCGCGAATGTCAGATAGGTCGGCGCGTTATCGAGAAAGCTCGAAAGAACACCCGAAGCCCAGAAAAACTGTGCCGGTGTGTCGATTCCCAGGCTTTTCCCTTTCACATTCAGGATGGCCAGGGCTGGGATCATGGTTGCGAAGATCCCTGCGAAGAGGACCGCAACTTCGATGATTGGCCCGAATCCAAATCGGTTCTTGCTGCGGATATCTCCCGTTGTCATCTTGTAACAGAGTACCGACACACCCAGCATCAGCAGTTCCTGAACGCCAAACGGCCAGGAATTGCCGCCGTTGCCGAGACCTTGGCCCGAACAGAAAATGATCGCCACGATTCCACCGAGACCAGCGAAGTTGTGCAGACCATCGATGCCAAATTTCACGGGTGATGACGGCGTTTCAAGAGCCGCTTCCGCTTCCGGCGAACTCGCTTCGCGGCGAATGGCGATCGTGTCCCAGATAAAAAAGACGATCAGTAACAGGCCGTTGACCAGGCCCCATTGCGGCAGCAGGCGGAACGTCCATTCAAAAGGGACACCTTTGAGGAATCCCAGGAACAGCGGAGGATCGCCCAGCGGGGTCAGCAGTCCGCCACAATTCGACACGACAAAGATGAAGAACACGACGACGTGTGCGACACGCAGGCGTTTTTCATTCGCTCGCAACAGGGGGCGGATCAACAGCATGGAAGCACCTGTTGTTCCGACGAAGCTGGCCACGGCCGCTCCGAGCGCCAGGAACATCGTGTTCACCATGGGCGAACCCTTCAATGAGCCTCGGACATAGACGCCACCGCTGATGACGAAGAGCGACCCCAGCAGGACGAGGAACGACACGTATTCCTTCCCGGCATGCTCCAGAGCTTCCAGCCCATGGTGACCGAACGTCAGCAGATAGATGACAACGGGAACGCCCAACCCCGCGGCGATAAATCCCTTGTTGCGATTGTGTTCCCACCAGTGAGGGTTCAGCAGCGGAAACAATGCGATGCACAGCAGCAGCAGTGCAAACGGAGCCACGGCGGTGGCATGAACCATTTCTCCCAGCTTCTTCTGGTCATGTCCTTCGCCAGCCGCGTGATCGCCGTGATTTTCCGCAGCATGGTCTTTGGCCGCTGCAGGCTTATCTTCCGCCTGTGATACGGTTGCGAAAAACGTCAAACTGGTGGCCAGCACGAATGCCGAAAGCATCAAAAAGAATCGATTCACAGACTTGGTCCTTGAAGTTGCGTGGAAACGCGAGCTTGCAACATTCAATCCGATGAGGAGACGGAAGTCGAGTCACCGACGCGTCTGCGGCTGGTCCTTCGCCATTTTCATTCGCGTTGTTCCCCGCAATGCACGTACCGAATTTCGATGTTATGGAATACCAATGCGGAAGACGAACAGCACCTGTCAAACGAATCTGGACGTTAACGCTAACGCCCGGTCACGACTTTTTTCGGGTTCGGTCAATCAGCCGGAAGCATCGGCTTGCTCGGTACCGTAAGCGAAGCTGCCCCGACAATGCCATGCGCGAGCGCGGTCGTTACTGCTCTGCTACGACCGGTCGCAACAGGTTATCGACGGGAGCGAAGTCGTCTGTCAGGACTTGTCCTTCGCCGAGAGTCAAGACGGCTGCCATCTGTCCCCATAATTTGCGTTGCGACTTGTCCGCAGGAGTTTCCAGCGCCGCGAACCATTCTCCTGTCCAGTCGTCGGTATCGGCCAGTCCCTTCAGATCCAGTGGCTTCATGGAACAGACCATCACGAACGTATCGCGGCCATTCCCGGGATGGTGACTCGACGTGCTGAACAGGTAAATGTTTGGAAAGACGGCCGAGGCGGTCTCGACGTAGCGTCCCATGAATCGGCCTGGCCCACCGGAACGTCGCGAGTGGCTGGCTCCCTGCCTGACCGCTTTCACCCACGCTTTATTGTGTCGATCGAGTTCAATCAACTCGTTTTCAATCGCAACGGGGACAATCCCCCGAAAACCGAGAGCGTATTGCGAGGTCTGGTCAGTCGAACCAAGGCGACAGACTTCCACGCATTCCCACGGGGCCTTCGCCGTGACCCACGCTTCCAGTGGGCCATCTGAGGCTTGCAGGCGGGCGGGGATTGTTCCTTCGAAGGGGAGGGGCGAGCGAGTCTGTCGGGCCAGTGATTCAATCGCGTCTGCCCATCCCACCGGGACACGATTCGTTTTTGAAAAGATCACTCGCATCAGGCGATTCTGCATCTTGTCGTCAATTGTCCGTGTCGCTCTCAAACGGAACTCACCTGACGCGTACGCCTTGATTTCCAGCGGTTCAAAACCTTTCCCCGCCGATTCATATTGGTCGAATGGCATCGAGACACTGGCCAGGGCGATGGGAAGGGGCCCTTTGTAGCTCACTTCGCCCACACCGACGGTCGTTCCTGGATAGTCGACTCGCGGATAGATATCAATGATATTCGCCTGATAGACGCCATCATCCGACAGCAGATCATGAATCTTCCGCAGGAATTCACGAGTCGTCAGGTGGAAAGGGATGCTGAAGTCATTGAATGCATCCCCATAAACGAAGTCATACGTGACGGGTGGTTGTCCAGCGGCGACTAATCGCTGGTTCTCGCGCAAGCGATCGTCGACAAAGTTACGCGCATCACCGATCGAGGTCAGGATGCGTTGCTGTTCCGCCGCGGTCAGGCCCAGTGCCTTGATCGAGACTTCGTAGACGGCCTTGTCGAGTTCGGCGACTTCAATCCGCGGGCTTCCCGGAAATTCCTTGAGGAACCAGCGTGGAAAAATGAATCCTCCCCCGCCCATGAACATCCCGGTCGCACGTCGCGAATCCCCGCGGGCTCGTTGGACTTCGATGTACCATGCGGCGGATGGCGTCCCCTGAATCAGACGATCACGGATCTCGGCGGTGACGACTTCATAGGCGGTGACGACTTCCAGCGTCCGGTCATGGCGAATCGTCAGGTTCAGTTCTTCCGGGATCGTGATTCCCTCGGGCATCTGTTCCAGGGAACTTGCCGAAAACCCTCCCCACAGCGGACTGTTCGTGTCCTTATGCAGATCGTTCACAGCTTTCCAGAATGACGCGTCGGGAGCCAGTGTCAAAAGAGTATCAAACACGTCCTGGGTCGGAATCTCGACGCGCAGCGTGTCGTTCGCGGGGTCATAGGTCACACCGGTTGGCAGTCGGCTGGCACCGAATGCCTCTTTCGGCAAAGACTTTGTTGAAAGCGTGACGGGTTGTGTCAGTAGGCGGGCCGTTCGCTTGGTGACCGCGGCATAGACCTGTTCATATTCGTAGTGCAGGGCCGTGGGAACGGCCGGGTCGTAATAGCTGTGAATCAATTTGTCGAGATGCAGATACTTGACCGGCTGTCCCTGATGTTCGCCGTCGGTGACGACAATCGTGGAGTAGTTGCTTTCGTCGTAATAGGTCCCGATCTGGTCATTGCGCAGTTTCAGGACCAGCCCCAGTTCGTGAAAGCGATTCCCCAGCGCGCTGCCGAACGATGACCACGTCTCGCGAACTTCAGCCGCCCGGCCGCTCGATTGTGCGACCGTCATCACCAGTCCGACAGTCTCCGCGACATTCGCCATCGCCTGTTGAGTGCACGTGGCGGCCACAATCGTCCAGCCCAGAAACTGTAACCAGCCGCACACGACTGCCGTTCGAAACAGCTTTGGCGAACCGGCGACGACAGCCGCCAGAATCCCCAGCGTCCCGGCAGTCAGGCCGACGATCGCCCGGCTTCCCCAGACGTCGATCAGATAAAAACCGGTCAGAAAAGTCCCGATAATGGAGCCAAGTGCCCCCCAGGCATACACGTTTCCAACGGTTGTGCCGACGCGAGAACTTCGCGCCAGAGCCATGCTGGCGACCAGTGGCGAGATCGTGCCGAGGGCCAGCGAGGGGAGCAGGAACATCATTGAAACCACGGTCAAGACCCATGTCGGCCAGTTCATCATCGTCGGGCGCTGCAGCGGAGCAATGATCTGATCCAGCCAGAGGACACTGGCACACGTCACGCTGCCGAAAAGGTACATCCAGGCGAGTGCCTTTTTGCGGTCAAACCGGTCCGCCATCCAGCCCCCCAGAAAATTTCCGATCGTGATCCCGGCCAGCACGACACCGATGACGGACGTCCAAGTGTAAAGGGACGATCCGACGGTCTTGGCAATCAGTCGCGACGCGGTCAATTCGAGCGTCATGACGCAAACACTGGTCAGGAACACGAGACCGTTGTAACCCCATAGCGCCCAGTAGTCGGCCGATCTGGACTTTTTCGCTCCCTTTTTCTGGACCGGCCGCGGAGTGACAACCAGCGGAGGCGCGTGCGGATCAGGGATCATCGGTGACGGGGAGGACAAGCGATAGGTATCGCCGTCACCGTGATGTGAATCCTGTTCCGAGTTTGAATGTTTCGAAGATTCCGGCTGGGGAGAATCTGGGGTGTCGGTCGACATCAGAAGTGTTCTCGGAAAGGGCCAATCAGGCTGATGATTCCAGGTCGCAGAGTGCATACATTCTGCAATCTTCGATGAAGATTCGCCAGACGCCTGTTGAATCCGCGGTGCGTTCCACGTAGTTTACTTCTAAGAAGACTCTCAAATTGTGTCTCGTTTGTCGACCGGAAAGGCGGGCCGTTTCATGTCGGCACCTTCGCCGATCACCAGATCCCGTACCGCGGGGCACCTGCGCTTCATCGAAATTGATGCAGATATCTCGATTCTGCCAAGGCGATCAGGATCGTGGAAGCATGCCATTTCCGCAGCCGGAATCAGCTTCTTCCTGCATGCGGTCCTGCTGACAATTCTCGGCATGCTGGTCTTCGGCCTTCCAGAACGATTCCTGCTGGATTCGATCCTCTCGCTGACGATCGGAAAAGAAGAGCCGCTCGGCGATGGGCTGGACATTGATCTGTCTGGCGTAGACGTCCCATCGGATGACGCCAGTCCCGCTGCCGACGAATTCATCGCACCATTCGTCGATACCGAGTTACCACTGTCGTCGTCGCTGGTGGAAGAATCAGATCAACGCGAACTGAGGCGACCGGACCGGGCGTCTGTGACACCGGCGGAGGCTTCTGCAGCACCGACGAAATCAACAGCGACGACTCGACCGACTCCGGCGAAGGGTGCCAAGACGTCGGAAGAAGGGAAGCACGAAGATCATTTTGTCGGCCGCACAGTCTCCGGAAAAGCAGCCTTGATCAAACGGATGGGGGGGACGGATGCCAGCGAAGCGGCCGTCGCGCGGGGACTGGTCTGGCTGAAGAATCATCAGTTGCCCAACGGTTCCTGGAATTTCGATCATAGTCTCGCTTCGCCGCAATGTGACTGCACGATGCCAGGCCGACTGGCGAACAATCCGAATGGTGCCACTGCCATGGCACTGATGGCATTCCTCGGTGCAGGACAGACGCATCTGGATGGCCAGTATCAATCCGAAGTCCGACAGGGTCTCGATTTCCTCATGTCGAATGGGACTCCGGCAGCAAAAGGGATCTGCTACTACGGTAATCTCGCAGGACCGCCAACGTTTTATACGCAGGGGCTGGTGACAATCGCACTCAGCGAAGCATTCGCCATGACTCACGACATCAATTTGCGTCCGTCGGTCACAGGTGCCATTGATTTTCTGGCGGCAACTCAGCATCAGGGAGGTGGATGGCGCTATTTTCCAGGTCAACCGGGTGACACGTCCGTTGTCGCCTGGGATCTGATGGCACTCAAGAGTGCCCAGTTCTCACGGATTCCTGTTCCACCGAAGGTCTTTCAGGGAGTCGATCGATTTCTGGGAAGTGTCGGTTCGGTGCGAGGTTCGCGGTATGCCTACACGCCGGAACGCAAGAACACTCCGACCCCCTCGATGACCGCAGCGGGATTACTTTGCCGGATGTATCTCGACTGGTCCGAAACCAGCCCCGGTCTGCGTGCCGGGGTGCTGTTTCTCGATGAACACGGCCCCGACCGGTTCGATATGTACTTCAATTACTACGCCACTCAGGTGATGCATCACTGGGGAGGTGAAGAATGGGACCGCTGGAATAACGTCATGCGTGAACATCTGATTCGCACGCAACTCAGGCAGGGGCACGCGACCGGAAGCTGGGATATTGCTGATCGCCATGGGAATATGGGAGGCCGATTGTACATGACGACACTGGCCCTACTGACGCTGGAGGTCTATTACCGCCACCTGCCCCTGTACCAGCGCGACCGAATTGAGATGCCGCTGCTGGAAACGAAATAGCTCTCATTACCTGACGGGCGGCAATCGTCCTCCCCGTTCGATGAACGATTTCGACAACCCTGTTCCACGAATTGGCAGGATCACCGCATCGTTCATCATTCCTGCGTATGTGACACCATCGCCCGCTCGTTTGCCGGGAACCGGGATAATCCGGATGGCAACGGGCCGATGATTCAACACAGCAAACGACACCTGATCGGAAATGATTGCGGCGAGTGTCGCGACATCGGTGTCGCCCGGTAGTGAAACCAGATCGAGCCCCCCTGAGCCAGCATTGGCAGCCATACACAACTGATCGAAGGTCAGTTCCTTTGACTTGGTTGCAGCCGCAAGGTTGGAATCTTCCAGGACTGATAACATGATGCGCGAATAACCACCTGCGGCACACGACGCGAACGCTGCACCTGCTCGCACGGCATTCAAGATCAACGTTAATGCCGTCGCAGTTCCAGGAGCGCCAACCTGCTCAATTCCAAGTAGCGTCAACAGGGCAGCCACACTGTCATCCGGACGGCGCGTCGGGGCCAGTGAAACATCTACGCTGCCGAAGTCGGCACCCAATCGAGACGCGATTTCGCGGCCGACCAGTTCTGCTGTTCGCGTCGATTGAAAGACCGCTGTTTGAATCTCGGCCGCCAGTTCATGCAGCGGGGCCTTCGGGTCCTGAGCAAGTCGCTCAACCAGAGCGTGCCGGATCAGTGAGGCGGCACCAATGCCGACGTGAACTACCAGATCCCCCCAGCCATCTCCCAGACAGGCACCCGTCAGATGCGGATGTCCAGTTGCGTTATTGGCCAGAATCACCAGTTTCGCCGCCGCATCGCCGTTACGCTCGGAATCCGCCTGCGCTGTCTGCTTCAAAGCGTCTGCCAGCAATGCGATGGCATCCATGTTGACGCCGCTCTCAGTCGTACCGACATGCATCGCCGCACGGACTCGAACGGTTTGCGACAGCGCTGCAGGCAAGCTGGCAATCATTTCACGGGCACTGGAACTGATCCCGTGCTGTACATCGGCGGCGTATCCACCGATCCGGTCGACGCGGACCTGGGCTGCAGCCCCTTCCAGAGTTTTGGCAACATTCACCAGGTCGGTGGCCACGAACCCCTGGGCCACTCGATCGATGGGAGTCACGACGATCCGGCGCTGCATGATCGGCACGCCGAACAATGACGAGACTTCGCCGCAGACGCTGGTCAACCGCTCGGCCTTGCTGATGATCCGCTGGTAAAGGCTTTCGCAGAGCGTGTGCAGGCTGTGATTGTGACAGTCTGAAACGTTAATCCCCAGCGTAATCGTGCGGACATCGAGTGGCAGTTGCCGCAATTGCTGCAAAGCCGAAAAGAAGCTGTCGTTGTGGGCCATGGTGAGCCAATCTCTCGATGGATATGTGACCGAAGCGTAACAACGCGATCAATACACGGGCGGGGGCGAAACCGTGTTGAATCCTACCGGCTCGGGATGCGCCAGCGCCGCCAGGACTCGACGATGCTGCAGGGCGATCGTGATTCCGTTGGCCCGGAATTCGTTGTCGAGATCGTTCCGCAGTTTCAGAGCATCGACACCAGGGGGGACAGCCAGTTCCATCGATGCCAGAAACGAGTGGTCCGATTCGCGGCGCATTCCCTGCAGGTCCAGCAGCATGATGTCGTCCTGAGCCAGCCGATGCGCGATGAACCGCAGCACCCCCGGACGATCCTGGCCCGCCGCCGTCAGGACATAACGTTGCCGGGGAATCGGTTCTTCGACCAGATCAAATGGAGGCTCATCATCGGGGTTCTTCAATGCGACCTCTGCGCCGAACGGTCGGCAGACGGCACGGATGTGATCGACAATCACTTCGGGATCACGTTCCTCGGGAAATTCAGCCGCCAGAATCATCGTGAAGAATTCCTGGATTACGGCCTGGCTGACATCGAGCATATTTCCGCCAAGCTCGTCCAGTGCATTGGACAGAGCCGCCAGGATGCCAACTCGATTGGCCGCCAACACGGTCATAATGTATCGTCGGGCCACGATGTTCCCTTTTGAACGGACGTACCAACAGTTTCGCCTGCGTAACGTACACGATCCGAGGGGGGGACGGGTAGGCTGGCGTCTAACTGCGGCAATCTGTTGAGGCGCGCCAGAGCCGGCCAACGAGGTTGGCTGTGGACAAATCAACCAGCCATGCTCTTGAACTGCTGATGGAAGCACGAGCGAGGAAAGAGAGCGGTGATTGGGAAGCCGTTGCTTCCACCCGGTCAAGCCGGGTGGAGGCAGGATGCGACAATTCACTGGAGGAGTAGCAGGTCACTTGTGATCCCGCTGGGACGAGTCGGGCGAGCCCGGCGGATGCGGGCTTCGGCCGAGTTTCTAATTCAGCGAGGCGAGCTGACGGCTCGATCAGGATCAGCCGCTTCAAACGGGTCGTCTTCCTGGGCCGATTTCACAACCGGACGACGACGGGGTGCCGGACTGGCTGGTTCCAGGGGTTCGGGCGACGACCGCAAGGGGGCTCGACGTGCCCGCGGTGCATTCGGAATGATGTCCGGTATCGCAGCAGTCGGGTCCAAGTGGAATTGCGTGTCGCCGGATGACTCTGGTGGTTGAGGATTCGTGCGAGGGGCCACCGGGCCGCTGGATTGAAAACCGTCACCGCCGGTTTCATCGATGGGCAACTGACCTTCCAGCTTCTTCAAATAAGGATCAAGCAGTGTGTGCATTGCCTTGGGAAGGATCGGGTAGATCTGCGAGATGATCTTTGCCGCAATCGAACTGCTTTCGGACTTCAGGATGATTTCGCGCATCGGTGGGATGTAAATCAGCAGGGCACATGTGGCAACCAACGTGAGTAGAACACCCTTCACCCCGCCCAGCACGGCGCCCAGTTGGCGGTCAACTTCCGTCAGCTTCGCCTTGTCGACTCCTTCGCGGAACGATCGCACCATCAGGTAGACCGTGATCGCGACCAGCAGATAGATCGTGACCAGCGCAAACAAACGGTTCAGCGGCGGTGGACCAAAATAGTGAGCCATCGTGACTGACATCGGCATTGCGATCATATAGCCGAGGACGAGCGAAATGATCGGTGCCGTCTGCCACGCCGCTCCACGGAAGTAACCATGGATCACCGTAAACAGCACAATGACTGCCATTACACCGTCATAGGGTGTCATCGTTCAATTCCTTCAGAAATCAGCGTCACCAGGCGACGCAGTTCAATTATTGCCAGGGATCGTCCATTCGCGTTCGCCGCGACGTTGTTTTGGGACCTTGCCAACCTTGGGACGAAGACTTATTCGGTGCGACAGCAGTCCGCTCGGGACCGCGTGTCGGCTGGAGCGTATTATCGATATGTCGACGAGCAAACGCCGTCGGAGTCGGCGGCTGTGACTCTTCATTGGCAACAAACATCAGCAGCAAACTCAGGATGCAATAGGTCATCAGCGTCGAAGTGGCATTGTCGCCGACAAACTTCAGTGCCGTCCCCGATGACTTTTTCAGATGTGGCGTTCCCCTCGACAGATCGACGCTCCAGATTTCATCGAGTACCAGATGGATCAGGTAACCGAGTCCGACGGCGATCGCTTTGTAATTGTGGACGAGGTGCACGCCCGAATCACAGACGAGATACCCGATCAGCCCCGCAATCACGGCGGCCGGAATACTATGAAACATTCCGCGATGGACGTTGGCAGACTTGAAAACCGTCCCCAGTCCGAAACGGATCAGTAGATACATGGGAGCACCGAACAGGACCATCTGCTCAATGCTGAGTCCGTGGACCTGCAGGCGGCTGAAGACGAGCATCGGGATCACTGCGGCGGCAAAACCGATCGTTTCCCGCGAAGGAACTCCGCTGTCACTATCGAGATCGGGCATGATCCCGGCGATGGAACAAAGTCCCCCGGAGAGTGCACACGTTCCGAATGGCAGGTCGTACTGAGTCCATCCCCACGCGGCATACGCGATGCCGGCAGCGGTACTGACAGTAATATGGACTTGAAACCCAGGCATTGGCGTCCCTGCCCCAGCCAGACGGATATTCCGCGCAGCAGCATTCCCCACCGAATCCACGCGGCGGCGGAACGTTATCGGCCGCACGCAGATCGGTCAAGACGAAGTGGAAGGGATGTGCTGACAGTCCGCTCTGGGAGCAGTAGCCAACCGATGATCAGCGAACATTCACGAGGACTTCAACCTGAACGAGATGAGAGCCTCGGCGCGAGTTGCTTTGCACGATCTGATCCACATTGATGTGTCCCCAGCCACTGGTTGCCAGATCGACAATCTGAAGGGTTGCTGCTTTTCCGTTCCAGGCAGAGACATCCCAGGCCTGCCAGTCCAGACGCTCGGTTCCTCTTGGTCGATCATTTGGCCCCGTCGCGGTGCGAACGATTTTCCCTTCAACAATCAGATTGATACAGGTCTGGCCATCGTGTTTGCCGCCGCCAATCAGAAAGTTGATAAACCTTCGATCGATCTTGAATTCCGGAGAAGTGAGCGTTCCTGTTGTTCGATCCCCGTTGAAGAACGAGTTCACCAGTTTCTTCCCTTCGAATCCCTCAACCGCCATTTGGTTGGGCAAGGTTCCGCGTGCCGGCCCGGACCAAAAGCGTCCCCTGTAACCTTCCAGGCGCCATACGTCTCCCCTTCGAAATCAGCTATCAGCAAATCTGCGTCATCGGCCAGCAGTGGAGTCGCCATGAGGCCCATCAATAGAATCACGAGGTACTTTGGCATTTACGAAATCTCCGGGAGCCAGACGAGTGTTTGCACAAATATTATCTGCTCGACAGCGCCTGGGGTAGCCGCACTGTTCCATGCCCGCGTCGAACACTTTTCTCTTACCGTCCATGAACGACTCGGACACGGAACTCATTGAGGTCACGGACGAATCAGACGGAGATGGATCCCAATCAGTCTGACTCCGTTTGAAAAAAGCATTTGCCCTGTGGGAACAGGCAAAACAGACTTGCGCTGCCAGATCTACGTCGGATAGAATGGGTGGCTGTTCTCGATCACTCCTGTTCACGAGTTCACTGGCATGCCGTCCCCAAACGAGCAGAACTTTCGCCGACGAATGATTGACGCTCTTGCGGCCGTGATTGTCGTTGTGTTTGCTCTCGACACGCTGCCTTGTACACCAGGCGCGGTTCGCAACCTGATCGAACCTCTCATGGATACGACTGGGCTGTGGCAGGGGACTTGGAATTTGTTTGCACCGATCCCTGATTCCAGAAATCATCGATTGCGAGCAGACCTGTTCTACCCGGACGGAACACATCGCGTTTGGAATTCACCCGACTGGCGATCTCAGTCGACGTGGCAGCGTTTTGTCGGCCACCGCGAGACAGAGTTCCTTGAGAAGATTTCCGAAGACGTCAACCACTCAACGTGGAACGACTTCGCCATGTCAGTCGCTCGGCAGGAGAGCTTACGAATGACGTTTCCTCAAAAGCCGGAAAAGATAGTACTGTCCGTGATCTGGGGTGACATTCCCCTGCCGGAAGCAGACGCGTGGAAATCTGCGGCAAAGCCTGTGTCATTGGATCAGGAGCGGGAGTTTTACATATGGACGGATCAATCTGGAACTTAATTTTCCTGAAAGATCGGGTGCAGTCACATTTCTGGAAAAGACCGCCCCGCCTCACAAAATTTGCGAAGCGATTACCAAGGCCTTGAGCCTGAGTGAAAGCTTGCTGGAACAGAAGGCCGAACGTGATCGCGTGCTGCAGATCAGCGAATCATTGGGCGAGGATGAACGCCAGATCCTGAAACTTGTCGCTGCCGGGAAACTGAACAAAGAAATCGCCTTTGAGATCGGTATCCCCCTGAGAACTCTCGAAGATCGTAAACGTCGACTGATGACGAAAGTCGGCGCCGAATCGGTTGCTAAAATGATTCAGTTTTCGATCCGCGTTGAAGAGTTCGAACAATCAAGAGCGGCAGATCTGCTGTGGAATCAACGGCGTTCGTAACACTGCTTTACGCTTGACGCTGCGATTCGCGAATCCATTAGACGTTCTGTCATGGCCAAGCCACGCTGTCTGACCGTGGGTAACCACGTCTCACCAGTAACTGGTGTGAGATCATGGGCCATAAATCTCCGGGAGTGAAATGTCGCACTTCGACTCTTTGGGATTGCGGCCATGCGGTCTCTCCAGAATCCAGCCGCCAATTATCGTCGGGTTCTGGCGATGGACGCACCTATGCGGACCCCACTACCCGATTGTCGGACACGTATTGCACGTTTCCACGACGCTGCAAGTCTAACCACCCGCATAGTGCAACTGCCCGGTTCTACCGGGATGAACTCGACGGAGATTGATTGAAGGGAATCGGATCACACTTATTTTCGCAATTCCTCCAGGGTTTGCATCCGCCCCCCATGCAATGGTAGCCTGAACAAACTGACAGATGGGAAAGTTTGGATCGAGGATTCGCAGATGGCTCGCTACTGGATCATGATTGGGATTGTCCTCGCTTCGGTAGGTTTACTCGGCTACGCAGCCTTTGCACCCGTCCCTGCGTCGAAAACGACGCCGGAGGTTAAGAAAGCGACTTCTTTGCCCAACGTCACTGAATCGGACGATGCCGCATCACCCCCGGTCATCACAACTGCCCCAGGTGAGCTTCCACCGGGAATGACGTGGATTCCCGGTGGGACATTCCAGATGGGAAACGAGAAAAGTCCGCATAAAGACGAACGTCCGGTGCATGCGGTCACTCTCGACGGCTTCTGGATGGACGAAACGGAAGTCACCAACGGACAGTTCCTGAAATTCGTCACCGAAACGGGCTACAAGACGGTCGCCGAACGGGCACCGAAGCGGGAAGAGATTGAAGCGCAGGTCCCTGCTGGTACACCCATCGACGACGCCATGCTGGTTCCCGGATCGATCTGCTTTAATCCCAAGTTCGACATGCGGACGTTGCGAAAGGATTTTGCCAACTGGCCATATCAGGTCTGGAAGTACGAACCCGGGGCTGACTGGCGTCATCCCCTCGGGCCGAATTCATCCATCGACGACAAACTGAATCACCCGGTGATTCACGTCTCGTGGGAGGATGCTCAGGCGTATTGCAAATGGGCGGGACATCGACTGCCGACGGAGGCCGAATGGGAGTATGCCGCTCGCGGGGGATTGAGTGATAAGGAATATCCCTGGGGCAACGATCGAAATCCAGATGCTCAATGGCACCACAATACGTGGCAGGGGGTTTTTCCGGAAACCCACGACGTAAAGGATGGATTTGAAGGGACAGCGCCGGTGAAATCCTTTCCGGCCAATGGCTATGGTTTATACGATATGTCTGGAAACGTATGGGAATGGTGTCAAGACTGGTATCGCCCAGACTACTATTCCAACAGCCGAAAGCGAAACCCTCAAGGTCCCTCAGACAGCCTGGATCCGAATGAGCCTCTTGTTCCCAAGCGAGTTCAGCGTGGCGGATCGTTCATGTGCAGCGATGACTATTGCACGGGGTACCGTGTTTCAGCACGAATGAAAGGCGACATCCTGTCGGGTACCTTTCATTGTGGATTTCGCACGGTACTGTCACCGCGCCAGATCGCATCGCGATGAAGCAGTTTTTCCTTGCCGAGGTGAAGTACGAGTGGCATGCCACTGCTTCGAAGTCTTCGGAAAAGCAGTCGCCCGAATTGTCACGGGAATTATTGCGTCCTGATGCCGTCGTGAATGATCGCGGTCGTACCCTGCAAACCAAAGTGACTTCAAGTATGCATTGCTGATGCAGTTACCGTAGTCAAGGAAAACGGACCGGAGATTCGTGGGGTCTTATCGTGCACGAAATTTCATTCACCAGAATTCTCTGGACCGTGCTGGGGTACTGAGACCTCATTTGATCTTGTTGGCCACATGCAGTATGTCAAAAGGAATCCACAGATCACAAGTGCGTTGGCAATAAGC